>CAZFAL010000121.1:3094-9151 GCA_964516945.1 uncultured Ignavibacteriales bacterium | reverse complement strand
AATCGAATTCCTTAACTATTCTCCGCGAAACTCAACAACGCCTGCTCCTCACCGACTACGAGCAGGACATCACCTGCGTCAATCCTTGTGTCTCCTTTTGGACTCAGCACAAGCCCGGAATCCGGTTTTTTGATTCCAACGACCGATATATTGCGCTTTGACGGCAGATTCAGGTCTTTGAGCGTTTGCCCCGCAAGCGGAGACTCTGGGGAGATACTCGTCTCCTCAACACTGAAGCCGGCTTCGCCTTCAGCTATTGAACGGACAAAATGTACAAGATTGGGCCGAATTGCAAGGTGCGCCATTCTGGCTCCTCCCAATGAATGCGGACTTACGACATTCGTGGCTCCGGCGCGCAACAGCTTCCGCTGGGCTTCGGGCTGGTCCGCACGGGCAATGATGCTGATTTTCGGGTTCAAATGCCGGGCGCTGAGAGTCAAATAGACATTGTCGGCGTCGCTGGGGACTGTTGAGATTAGATTCGCGGCGCTCTCAATCCCGGCGCGACACAAAGATTCATCGGCGGTCACATCGCCGCGAACATTCAGAATATCCAGGGCCGTCAAGCGGTCGGAAAGCTCGTTGTCATATTCGATAACCACAAACGGGCTGGGTTTCTTCGCGGATAGTAACTCACGGACAACTTCCTGTCCGACACGGCCATAGCCCGCTACAATCGTATGTCCCTCAAGTTTTTTTAATCGCGCATCCATTTTTCGTTTCCCCAAAACAGCTCGAAGTTGCCCCTCGACTATCGATTCACTTATCCCCTTCAGAATATAAGATACTGTGATCAGGCCGACGACAATGATTAAAATTACATACCAACGCCCGGCCTCATGCAGCGGCTTGACCTCGCTGAAGCCGACAGTGGAAATAGTGATGATGGTCATATACAGACCGTCAAAATAACTCATCCCTTCCAGAGCCATAAACCCCAAAGGAGCCAGCCCCAGAATGAAGAGCAGGCCCGCGAGAGGGAGCATATATGAGCGAATGCCAGATTTCATCGAAACACAACTGTTTTTTCTCTTCTTTGCATTTTCTCTCGCGCCTGCAACTTCCGGCAGACAGTTCCGTTCTGTTGCTGTCTTTTACGAGTTGTCGTACACTGTTGCGGGTTTTTTGGCGAGAAAGCTTCATTGGCCCGGCCTGCAAACAACGAGAGACCTGCGAGAGAGCGTATATGAAATACAACAGCAGATCAATACTACTGTACCATCTGCCTGCGATGCTCTATGCGGCGCTGATAGTTGTGCTGTCTTCTCTGCCGCATCTTCAGCCGCCGGACCTTGGTGTCTTCACTTACGACAAACTGCTTCACTTTGTCGAGTATGCGGTGTTTGCTTTCTTGTTCTATCGTTCGTTTTCACGCATAGAACGACTGGAGCCTGCCTCTCTTGCGGCGTTTTTGACGTTCGCTCTCCTGCTTGTTTTTTCTGCGGGTGATGAATTCCATCAGAAGTTTGTGCCCGGCAGGTTTGCTGATGTCTTTGACGTTCTCGCTGATGTTCTTGGCGGAGCGTTCGTTATTCTGGTCTTACACCGACGCAAATCACATTCCGGCAGAAAGTAATCTCCCGCTGATATCATCTCGGCGTCTCATAGCGTAGCAAGGAATAGATGCGAATATCGTGAAAAGCTCCGTCAAAAAAGTGCCTCTGGCGCAAGACTCCATCGCGCTTGAATTCCAACGCCTCAAACACCTGTAGCTCCAGCGTGTTTAATTCTGAGACCTCGGCATATACGGAATTCAGATTGAATTGAGAATACAAGTAGCCCACAATGAGGCGCAACGCCTCGACCAGTTCAGCGACTTCGCGGAGCTCCGGCGCGCCAAAAACTTCCAACCGCGCCGAGCGGTTCAGTAGATTCAGCGAGCGATACGAAAGCATCCCGATGATTCCGTCATCAGCGCGGTTCACAACCGTCAAGTCCGCCTGTGTCGTATCTGCTGAGCCTCTGTTCCTGTCCTCGAATTCCGCAAGTCGACGGGAAATTGGCAATATCGGCTCAACCGTTTGTCTGAGTCGCTGTGGATCTGCGCTTTCGTTCCACATCAAGCGCGTTTCATAGTCTGCCAGCGTTGCCGGGCGCAGGTAGATTTTCTTGCCGATAAACGCGCTCCGGACATGCGGGATTGAACGTTTTTCCAATGTCAATTTCACTGTGAAATCACCTCTTTCTTCCGGCTTTGGGCGCCTGTTGGTCCTGCCCTCATCTCTCAAAAACTAAGGCGCTTCAGCGGCGCCTGCAAGAAAGAACTCCGCTCGTTCACTTGTCGCTATTTCTTTGGTTTTCACGCTCCGACGATGTATACATGTGCAAGTTGAGGATCCTGATATGCGAACAAGACCAAACTATAAACAACAACACATTGCGCTGACCATTGCCATCTTCTTTTGCCTGACTGTTGCAGTCCGGGCGGTAGATTTGCCTGACGGTTTCCTTGCTGAGTCGATAGTGGATAGTCTCGACACACCGGTGGCGCTGGCGCCGCTGCCGACCGGCCAAATCGTGATTCTGGAGCAATACAACGGTAATGTCCTGCTGATTGACGGGAAAAAGCCACATCGGCGGACGGTTGTCTACCAGTTCACTGATGTCAATATCTCCGGCGGCAACGAGCGGGGCCTGCTTGGCGTGACTGCCGATCCGCAATTCGCCAAAAACAGATATTTGTATGTCTACTACACTGCCAAAGGGGATTTGTGCAAAGTCATTCGGCTCACGCTTTCGGCAAAATCCGGAGACAGTCCCGCGAGAGTCGAGCCGGCTTCACGACTTGAAATACTGGCAAATATACCGGACAATGCCTGGAATCATAACGGGGGAACTCTGCGTTTCGGTCCTGACAGCATGCTGTATCTCTCAATCGGCGATGACGCATCTTCGTGTCAGGCGCAGTCAATCAATGACGTGCATGGCGCAATTCTGCGGATAGATGTACGACTGTCGCACGAGGAGGAAGCCCACCTGCGGGAAGGTGACAGGTCTGTTTTGATACCGTCAGACAACCCGTTTGTTTCGGAAGACGACATCAACTCCAAGCTGATCTACGCCTATGGTTTGCGGAATCCGTTCCGCTTTGCTATTGACCCGCAAAGTGGAGACTTGCTGATTGCCGATGTCGGGCTGTTGGACTTTGAAGAAATAGATTATCTGCCTACGTCATCGGGCGGAGGATGGAATTTCGGTTGGCCGTTCTTTGAAGGCCCGGCGCCGCGCGCACAACCGGGATGCCGCAAGATTTCCACTGAGACTTATCACCAACCCGTGGCGTTTTATGATCGCACCGGCTATGTGGCCTCGGTGATTTCGCTGTGTCTTTATCGCCCGAAGAATTCCGCCGGAAGATTTACCTGGCCCAGGGAATACTTCGGCGATTACTTCTTCACTGATTATTTTCAGGGATTTGTGCGACGTATCAAACGCAACCGCACAGGAAAGTGGATAACTCCTCCATCGGTAGCCGGACAGCCGGATTCATTGAATTGGGCAAATGATTTGAAATCAGTCCCTGACGCCTTTGTCGGAGCCGACGGAGCGTTGTATTATTTGCGCCAGTTTGATGACTCCTTCACACCCCAAAGTGGGCAATTGCGGCGAATCGTCTATCGCAAATCAGCGAACAAGTCAAAAGCGCGCTGACTGCTATAAACCGTTTTTTCTCACAGACAATACCTCGACTCCGCCGAGCAGAACAACACCATCAATTACGAGAACTGTGCCCTGATTGCGAGCCACAGCCGCCCTTCGGCGCTTGTCTTCGATTCCGCCGAGAATAACCGACGCCCGCAGGACGACGTTCCATTCATCCGGTACAATCAACTCCACACCTCCAAGCGTCGTTGTCACATCAATCACAACCTCCGGCGCCTGGGACGACAGCTGCGCATCGCGCAAATCTATCTCCAAACCGCCCAGCGCCACAATCGCAGTTCCACCGGAGAAATTAGCCGAAGAAACGGCAATCTTGCGACTTCCGACAAATACGGAAGCTCGCAAGTTATCGGCGCTTACTGAACTGTCGCCCGCTATGCCGCGGTTGCGCTGATTCAGGTTCTTCGTAATCAGGTACCCACCGAGAGCTATCAACGCCAGCGGCCAGAGGTTATCCCAATTGAAGATATAAGAGAATGGCTCATAACCTTCGAGCAAAAAGAACACGCCGAAAATAACCAGCGCAGAGCTGACCCCCCAACCTCGGGCGCCGTGTGAACTGAAGCGCGCCAAACCCCAGATAACCAGCAGAAGCGGCCAGAAATCATGGAGATGGAATCGGTAGGGCAAGAACTGATCCAGCAAAAACAAGAACCCGATAGCCACCAAGGCAAAACCGAATACCATGCGCGGGTGAACTGATTTTACTGTGCCGGACATATTATTTCTCTCCCTTGATTGTTGTATCAGTCAATGCGCTCTCAACACGCTCTGAATGCGCTTCGTCCACTGCGAACCACACTCATAGAATACGAAGAAGGGAGAACGGAAGTTTCAGCCAATAATTAACTTCCCTGCGACACCGAGCCAAGCATCAAACGGAATTTCTCGCGATTGGCTTCCATCGTTTTCTGCGGTCCCGTCATTTTGAAAAAGACAGTTCCTTTCGGAGCTGTGGCAATTGCCGCAAACATCTTGTAGCCGGACTTGCGGGTGAACTCTTTGGCCATCGGGCGGGTCTTGCTCAAATAGACACCGGAAATCTCCACAATAGCGACAGGGATGCCGTTGACCTCTGTCCGTTCGACAATCGGCGTCGGGCTGGCGCCTTCCTGCCCTTCAACTTCCATCTGAGTCACCCAGCGGGTGATATTCGCATCGACATCACCACCCTGTCCGGCGCCAAAGAAATTTACCCGGCATTCGGCCGGATCTGCATCGCCACCGGTGGCTCCGGCAAAATAGGTCCCGGCGCGCATCGGCATCTTCGGCCCGATTACCCACCCGGCGGGTATTCTCCAGCTCATACCGGCCTCGCTACCGGAGTTCCAGCTTTGCACCGAATCCGCTGTCAACGGACTCAGCTCACCGTTCGAATTGGAGAGCATTGGTTTTGAAGTATCCGGAGTCTTCTGCGCCGGTGTGTCTTTCTTCGAACAGGCGCTAAGCCCGAGTGTCGCAAGTAGGATGATTGTCGCGATGACTGTCCCTGTGGCTCTTGTAGTGTTTCTTTTTTTGTTTACCATACGCGCCCTCTTTTTTCCTTGATTACTGTTTTCCCATTGATGAATCCAGAACTGTTCTGCCATTCCAGTTCTGCAAAGAATGTCCGAAAAGTTGCCATGACAAACAAGCCAAAAAGCCACAGAATCCTCAGTAGCTGTTTCTACGGATGAATTCCCCGTGACCAAGGATTTCTCTTGCCAAAGATGAACTCATCCAGTACATTATCGCTGACAATCATTGTGCTCTACAGTACCCACTTTTGAGTTGCACGTGGTCTGTTGTTCTTTTCTGTAGCAAGCTTTAGACGACATAAACCAGAATTATCACCATATCACCACAATTCACGGGACCTTCTCGTGAATGTAAGGAGGGTTGTACCATGAAAGTTGTACGTGTACTCGCGCTTTTCCTGACTGTACTGGTGGTGTCTGCCGCAACTTCGACAGCGACACCGTTAACACTTCACCATCAGGGTCTCTTGACTGACAACGGAGGCGCCCCGCTGAATGGCTCATTCAGTCTGACTTTCAGACTTTACTCAGTTCCGACCGGGGGTGTTGCGCTCTGGACTGAAACGCAGACGGTTACAGCCACTGACGGCCTCTTCGATGCAACATTAGGACTAACAACTCCTATCAGCGCCGCGTTATTTTCCGGCGCGCAACCGGCCTTGTATCTCGGTGTCAGCGTAGGCGCCGATGCCGAGTTGTCACCGCGGGCAACGTTGTCTTCAGCCCCCTATTCGCTCCATTCAGCGCAAGTGGATGGATTCTCGGCCGGTCCGGGTAATGTGAATCTCGGGCAGTTTTCAATTGTCGGCGGTGACAACAACACCAACAACACTGACTTCAGCTCAATTCTGGGCGGTGAGAACAATCAGATTGATGT
>CAZFAL010000121.1:0-2994 GCA_964516945.1 uncultured Ignavibacteriales bacterium | reverse complement strand
TCGGCCTTGGGGAGCGGTTATCGCAATATCATTAACAATACAGCAAACTTCTCCGTCATCGGTGGCGGTGCGCTGAACACAGCCAACGGATTTAACTCAGTGATTGCCGGTGGCGCGTTTAATATCTCTACAGCCAATTTCCGCGGTGAAGCCATCGGCGGTGGCTGGAAAAATACAACCAGCGACAATTTCTCCACAATTGGCGGCGGTGAAAGCAATGTGGCCAATGCGTCACATGCCACAGTCGGCGGCGGACAAATAGATTCGGCAATAGCCCCCAATGCGACCGTTGGCGGTGGTAGTGGTAACACCGCCGCAGGTCCGTTAACATTTGTCGGCGGTGGTAACCGTAATCGCGCAGAAGGCCAGGCCTCAGCGATTGGCGGTGGTGAAGGAAATCTGGCGTCACTGCACCCATATCAGTTCATCGGCGGTGGTCAGAATAACCTTGCGTTTGGTCCGCTCTCAGCTATCGGCGGCGGTCAGTCAAACGAGACCAGCACTTGGGCGACTGTCGGCGGCGGAGTCATGAACAAGTCTATCAATGAATACACCTTCATTGGCGGTGGTCACAGCAATACGGCGAACGCGTTTGCGGCTGTCATCGGTGGCGGCGAAGGCAACACAGCCAGTGGGGCGCTTTCGACTATTGGTGGCGGCCAGGCGAATGTTGTCCAGGCTGATTCGGCAGTCGTTGGCGGGGGTGTCAACAATGCGGCGAACGGCATTACTTCGACAATTTCCGGCGGCAGTAAGAACATCGCCAGCGGACTGCTGGCGACGGTCGGTGGCGGTGAGGGTAACATTGCCAGCGGAGACCACTCCACTATCGGCGGCGGCCGCAATAATGAAAGCGGCCCCCTTGCTACAGTCGGCGGTGGTATGTTTAACAAGGCCTTTGGAACCAATGTGTTCATTGGCGGCGGAATCGACAATGTGGCCAACGGTAATACAGGCGCTATCGCCGGCGGTGTTGGCAATTTTGTTTCTGCCAACAACTCCGCTGTAGGCGGTGGTGATGGCAACAATGCCGGTGGTGATAACGCCACAATCCCCGGAGGATTCCGGAATATCGCCAGCGCTCCGAATAGTTTTGCCGCCGGTACACGCGCCAAAGCAGTCGATAGTTGCGCATTCGTCTGGTCGGATTGTTGCATTATTCCCGGCACGATCAATAGCGCCCCCTTTTCGTCTTCTGTTTCAAATTCATTTAACGCTCGCGCAACCAATGGATTCTATTTTCTGACATCGTGCGATTCCGTTTTTGATCCGGCCACGGGTGTTGGCAGTGGCGTCTATGTTCCGGCGGGTGGTTCGATGTGGATGACCGGTTCGTCACGGACGCTCAAGAAAAACATCACACCGGTTGACGAAGACGATATCCTTGAGCGTGTCGATAAGATGCCGGTCTATCGCTGGAGTTACAAAGAGCAGAGCGACGAGGTGCAGCATATCGGTCCGATGGCTGAGGATTTCTATGCGACATTCGACATCGGCGAAAACAACCGCACAATCGGCGCGCTGGATCCGGCCGGTGTGTCACTGGCGGCGACCAAGGCGCTGATTAAGGAGAACAAGGAACTGAAAGCGCGTCTTGCGCGTCTCGAAAAACTCGTGAGCAACTTGGTAGACGACGAATAAGTTCACAGCATTTTCAAAATAATACACTCGTAAAACCGGGAGCGTCAGGAACAGACCTGTCGCTTCCGGTTTTTTTGCGGGTTCTTCTCAGTGAAATGGGTTCGTTTTGTATATTTAGTAAAGTGTTGTAGTAACCTTGTAGTGTTTTTGATCCAGAATGAGAAACGCCTCCCGCGCCTCAATATGGGACCGGAGGCGAATCTGGTGTGAGTTGGTAGCACAAATACGTCTGTCGGGGCTCTGAGAATCAGAGTCCGACTGTGCCACAATTCGGAGATGGTCCACCGGAGAAAATTCGTGCGATCGCATAGGTTACATCGCCGATATTGAAGGCATTGTCACCATTGGAGTCGGCTTTGTCCTGACAGGTAGGTGACGTTCCACCGGAGAAAATGTAGGAGATGCCAAATGTGACATCTGAAATGTTGAACGCTCCATCATCGTTCGCATCACCGGGGATATCGCAGCATGGCGCGCAGGTCCCGGGAATGAGAATACAGTCATCACAGAAGTCTCCAATACCATCACCGTCACTGTCTAATTGACCCGGATTAAAGTTCGGCACGCAATTGTCAATACAGTCTTCGATTCCATCCCTGTCGATATCGAAACCGACACAACTTTGTGGGAAAAGCCCGATATCGTTGCGAGTTCCATCACCGTCATTGAACTGAGGGTCCGGATCGCCGGCGTCGATTGCCGGTGAACCAGCTCCTACATGATAGTCGCGCGCCGCAGTGTCTGCATACAGTGGGTTCTGGAAAATATTATTCGGACCAGCCGATCCGATTGCAGAGAAGTCCGAATTGTTATTCCAGAGAATATTATAATCGATATTCAGGAAGTCACTGCTATCTCTGTCAAATGATTTTTCGCCTCTAATTGCGTAGCTGGCGCTATTACTAATGACATTATTTTGCGCAACACCACCAAGTGTATATGCAACAAGCGCGGTTGCATTATTGTCAAATACGTTGTTAATGATTCGTACACCCTCTGAGCTTCCACGTACGCCGACACAACCTTCACCGTTGTTCTGATAAAACAAATTGCGAGTAATGAGCGCTGAGGCGCTATCACAAGTAATAACTTCCGCAACGGGAGCATACAGGAAGAGGTTATTGTGAAATATATTATTGGTAATGATGGGCTGTCCGCCCTTCAGTACAAGAGAGCTCGGCTTCCAACCGCCGGTGACTGTGAATCCGCTGAAGAGAGCGGTGTCTGTATCTATTCCGTACAAGAACAGCGTCTGAACATTTGAATCAGCCGGGATAAGAGTGCATAAATCCGGCCCGGCGCCTATGATTTTGACATGATGGACATTTGAGGTAAGATTCTCATGGTAGACCC
>CAZFAL010000120.1:0-9236 GCA_964516945.1 uncultured Ignavibacteriales bacterium | reverse complement strand
AACGTGAGGCTCGGCGTCGACGTGCGCTGGGGGACACGCTGACTGTCGATTCGTTGCAACAGACAGAGGAGAAAGACAAGGAAGAGGAAGATGGCGGGGCCCATGGACCGTGGATAGGCGCAAAAATCTCAAATTACACGCGCATCGGCTTGAAAAAACTCACCGGTTTCATAGACCCCTTCACTGCCAGTTTGGATAAGAGCCAAACCCTGTCGAGGAACGGATTGCGCGACAGGCCGGGCGCCAAGTTCCGCTTCGGGTTCACTGACAAACTGGGTAATGATGTTGTCGGTGTTAATCGCCAGACAAACAACTTGTCCCAGTCTACCGGATGGCGTGTTGGATCCGGCACACGTTTGTTTGGAGGAGGGATTACTACGCGAGTGGATCTCTCAGAAACACGGTCAACGTCGCACCCGTCCACCGGCGCCGGCAGTGAAACAATTGACAGGAATTTCCCCCGTCTGACAATCACAATTCGGGAATTTCGCACTTTCAACAAGATTTGGGGATTGAGGTTCCTGCAAGGACAATTAAATTCACTCATTCGGCGTTTTGGACCGCAAACATCCTATGCCCGAAGAACAACAGAGAGAATCGATCTCTCCACAGATTTTCCCACTTCACGCTCCGAGTCAATAGATAGAAGTCCGCTGTTGGGAGTGACCATACCTATCAAGCGGTCGTTGAACATCACTGCGCGGTATGAAACCAGCAAGTCGCTTCAGGAAACGTTCCTGAAAACCGGTGGGCTGTCGAGCGCGAATCAAACTAATAACAGCACACTGCGGTTTTCAACACAATATAGCTTCAGCTCTCCTAATGGTGTGAGATTGCCTATCTTTGGAAAGATAAAGTTGAAATCTACGGTCTCGATGAAGGTTGATGTTTTGAAGCGTATTAACGAGACAATTGCTGTAAACGCCGCAGGGCAGGAGATATCGAATCAGCGTAGCGAAACATTTACCGTGAATACGACAATCAATTACTCATTCTCGACTCAGGTGCGTGGTGGAATGACGGCAAATTGGACAGATACGCGTAATACCGGGCGACGCACACATACCAGAGAGTTGAGAATCTTTGCCGAAATGCGCTTTTAAGCGGTTGCGTATTCGAATCCTTTATGTATCTTCGGAAACTATGAAAACAATTCTCACGAGAGCCATACTGCTTATAACACTCACCGTTGCGTCTGTGACTGGTGGGTGTTCAGGAACAACGTCCGAAATAGTTGCAACACCTGATTTCGATGCGCGTAGTACACTGCGTTTTATCGAAAAGCAAGTTTCCTTCGGGCCGCGTGTGCCCGGTTCGCCGGCATGGGAAAAGTGCCGCGCATACTTGATATCCTATTTCGATTCCCTCGGCTATGAAGTGAAGCGGCATGACTTCACCCATGTGGATTATCTGACAGGCCAGACCATCCCGTTGACCAACATGCTGATAACACAGAAGAACCCGCCAGAATCAGACGAAGGCGCAATCCTGCTTTGCGCACATTGGGACAGCCGTCCGCGTTCAGAGCGTGATCCGGACCCCGCGCGGAGAAATGACTCGTTGCCGGGGGCCAATGACGGCGCCGCAGGGGTGGCGATGTTGATGCAATTTGCCGCGCTGGTCAAAGCGACACCGCCAAAAGTTCCGATAGCTTTCGCGATTTTCGACGGTGAAGACTGGGGCCAAGAGGGTGACAATAATCAATATGGCATTGGCGCCAGAGAATTTGCGCGTCATATCTCTCCACGAGATTATCGGTTTGGTGTGCTGTTTGATATCATCGCACATACAAATGCCCGTTTTCTGCGCGAAGCAAATTCTGATTTGTATGCGCGCAAGATTACCAAAAATATCTGGGCCACAGCGCAACGGATGGGAGTATCGCGATTTGTTGACAAGACCGGCAATGCGGTAATCGATGACCACCTGCCACTGCTCAACGCCGGTGTTCCAACCGTGGATATCATTGACATGCGCTACAAGTACTGGCATACAACCGCTGACACGCCGGACAAATGTGACAGCGCCACGTTGCACGATGTCGGCTCGGTCATCGCACAAGTGATATATCAAGAGCAATAGAAAGAGCAATAGCACGAGGCGCCGTATGTCATCAGACAGTCGTAGCATGCGAACGGGTAACGAACAGATTACATCACCGCGTGATATTCCTTCTCTCGATATGTTCCTCGCCGATGACCGACTGGCGGAGGCGCTAACACATCTGTCACGCATACAATTGGCTGATATTGCCCGTTCAGTGTTCCTGCGAACACGTGAAGCGCTGACTACTGCAAAGAGCACGAAGCGCAAAGTGACGTATGACTTGTTGATAACCGAGACGCTGAAGCAAGTCCATGACTATGCGCGGCAACGACTGACGCGAGTTATCAACTGCACCGGGGTGATAGCCCATACAAATCTCGGTCGGGCGCCGCTCTCCGCAGAAACGCTGGCGCATACGTTGGACCTTATCACGGGCTACCAGACGCTGGAGTTTGATATCAACACCGGTTCCCGTGGGAAACGCGGCCTGGATGTTGAGGCGGACCTGTGCGCCCTGACCGGCGCCGAATCAGCTTTGATAGTGAACAATTGCGCCGGTGCGTTGTTTCTTTTGTTAAATACATTATCCAACCGCAAGGAGACGATTCTCAGTCGCGGTGAAATGGTGCAAATCGGGGGCGGGTTCCGGGTTCCGGATGTGATGCGTCGTTCCGGAGCGAAGCTGGTGGAAATCGGCACAACCAATATCACAACCGCTGAGGACTATAAGCAGGCGCTCACACCGAAGACCGCGCTGTTGTTGAAGGTCAGCCGGAGTAATTTTGCTCAGGAAGGGTTCACCGGCGAGGCAAGCATCAAGGAGTTGGTCTCGGTAGCCGATGAACATGCGCTACCTGTTGTTTATGATCTGGGTTCCGGACTGGTGGTGAATCCCGCCGATGTCAATCTCGTCGGATACCCGTCTGTCATTGGCGCGCTTCGTGACGGAGCTGACGCGGTTTGTTTCTCCGGTGACAAATTGTTCGGCTCGGCGCAGGGCGGATTGATTGTCGGCAAAGAGGCGCTTCTTGGGAAATTACGCAAAAGTCCGCTCTATCGCGCGCTACGACCAGATAAAACAACGCTCGCTCTGCTGGCGCAAACGGTACACTGCTATCTGAATGACACCTGGCGGGAAGAGATTCCGCTCTGGAAGATGGCCTTGCGCTCTGATTCAGACCTGTACCAGTTCGGCAGGGCGCTTATTGAGGAGACGGGCGCAGATGATAACCTGACACTCACTGCTACTTCAGCGCGTTACGGCGCCGGTTCTGTGCCGACTGCCACAATTCCTTCCTGCGCGATATGTGTCGAAACCACAAAATCCGCCAAAACTGTTGCTAGGATGTTCCGTGAGCAGGACCCGCCGGTTATCGGGCGTATTGAAGACGACAAGTTCCTGCTTGATTTGCGAACGGTTGCATATACTGACAAACCGTCACTACTCGCCGCCCTCAAGGCAGTCCTGCATAAACTGTAACTCATCCAGTAGCGCCGCTCATGATTACAATCGGACTCGCCGGACATATTGATCACGGGAAGAGCTCGTTGGTGCGTCGGCTGACCGGAGTCGATCCCGATAGATTGCCTGAGGAAAAAGCGCGCGGGATGACAATTGACCTTGGCTTCGCGCATTGGTCGCCGTCAGGAGAAAGTGATAACGATTCGGCAGTGTCTTTTGTCGATGTGCCGGGGCATGAGCGCTTTGTGCGCAATATGATAGCCGGCGCCGGTGGAATTGAGGCGGCGTTGCTGGTTGTCGCCGCCGATGACGGCTGGATGCCGCAATCACAGGAGCATTTTGATATCATGCGCCTGCTCGACATCCGCTGTGGCATCATCGCTGTGACAAAGATTGATATTGCCGATAAAGAATGGCTCAGCGCGGTCATTGAGGATATCAAAGAGCATGTCACCGGTTCGTTTCTGCAGGATGCGCCCATAATTCCTGTCAGCTCCACAACCGGCGAAGGGTTCCCCGAGTTAGAAAGATGTCTCGTCGAACTATCGCACAGCGCTGATATTCACCATGACATTGGTAAACCCAGACTGGCAATCGACCGGTCATTTGTTCTGCCGGGTATCGGCGGAGTTGTGACCGGCTCAGCCCGCGACGGCGGGTTTTCGCAGGGCAAGGAAATCACAATCGCTCCCTCCGGTGTTACCGGAAAGATTCGCACGTTACATCATCACGAACGACAAGTGGAGCGTGTCTCCACCGGACAACGAACCGCGCTGTCTTTCACTGGGGTTGATAAGTCTGAATTAAAACGCGGCGCCTTTGTGACTACGCCCCAACTCGGCAACCCGGCGCTCAATGGACGTGTTGCGCTTGTGCGACTGGAAACACTACCGGATGCAACAATCCGTCTGTCTCATCGGCGCAAACTCCTGCTGTTTCTCGGCGCCTCGGAAGTCCCCTGCGAAATCAGGGCGCCGGGCGGAGTTGAACTACCTGTCGGCGGCTCAATGTGTGTGGCGCTCCGTTGTGATGAAGAGCCGTTCTGTTTCGTTGGTGACAGATTTGTCCTGCGCTTACCAACACCGCAGGTGACAGTTGGCGGCGGTGTCATCCTCGGCTGGGACAGAGAACTGCCACATAAGAACGAACTCAAGCGACAATTGCAACTTGCTGAAACGTTGTTCGATAGTGACGGGAATGGTAATGGTAATGAACGTGACACTCAGAGCTTGCTTGCGAAACTGCTGATGTTCCAATTAGAGTTACGGTTCCCCCGGTCAACAGATAATGTTCTTCTGCGTTCGGTATATTCACATGCTGAAATCGGCTCTGCAGTCAAGGATCTGCTGGAAAGCAAAGCTGTGGTCTGTAATGACACAGAACTATATCCTGCGAAAACACTTGATGTGTTGTTAAGAGAATTCGTCAAAAACATAGAACATCACTTTACCGAAGCGCCTCATCTGAAAGGCCTGACAAAGGATGAAGCGCTACGTCTGTTACCGGACACGTACACTGACCGTATCACCGACAATTCGGCGATACTTCAGATGGCGGTAGAGCGGATGTTGTTGCTACTGCAGGGTGGTCTGTATCGTCTCCCGGGCCGTGAACTATCAGTGTCAGGTCCGGTGCGCAAGGAGGCCGAGCGGATTCTTGCGGAGCTGGAGGAAAGCCCATTCAGTCCACCACTGATCGCCAAACTTGTCAGCGCAGGCAAGGGGTCAAAAGATGCGCTTGGATTTCTTCTGAATACTAATCAAGCGGTCAAGATTAATTCGGAGATGGCGTTAAGCGCAGGGGCATGGACAACTGTCCTTGATAGAATCAAAAAACGTCTCGACTCAGAGCAGGAGCTGACAGTCGCCTGGCTGCGCTCTGAACTTGACACCAGCCGCAAGTATGCGCTCCCGATTCTCGAAGAGCTGGATAAGAAATCAGTGACGGAGCGTGTCGATGACAGGCGGGTCAAAGGGCGCAAGTTCGACGACTTTTACGAGTCAATGAGCATATGATGAGTGTGTGAGCGTCTATGAAGAACATGCTCCTCTACAATGGTCTCATCGAAACCATGACAGGCGCCAACACTGTCTGCAATTCAATCGCCATACATGCCGGACGAATCATCGCTGTTGGCGCTAACCTTTACCATGACCCTGATTTCAAATCATTTCCTACAATAGACTTGCAGGGCGCTTCTGTCTATCCGGGATTTGTCGATGCCCATACGCACTTCTATTATTTTGCTCTTTCGCTTGGAAAAGCGGCATTGTCACACTGCGGCGCATTGGATTCGGCGCTGGATGAGCTTGAGCGCTATGTGGGGACATTGAAGACCGGCGAATGGCTCTTAGGGGAGGGGCTGTTTGTTGCCGAGGCGTCATTGTCAGACTTCAACGCCGCCGGGACACTCGACTCGATTACCGGCTCACGTCCGGCGGTAGTCTATACCAGAGACCAGCACACACTCTGGGCCAACAGCGCGGCGCTGCAAATAGCGGGAATTGACAAACACACACCCGACCCTGACGGCGGCAGAATTGAGCGCTTGCGGGACGGCGCTCCTTCCGGTGTTTTGCGGGAAAACTCCGCTATCAAGCTGGTGATGGACAAAGTCCCGCCGGTGACAGAGAAACGGAGAAAGCAACTATATGCACAGGCGCTCAAAACAGCGTATGAGCGTGGTGTCACCGGTGTGCATTCATTTGACACATGGCAGGGATTTGAGTTTTTCTGTGAATTGATGCGCAAAGGCAAAGTCGGTTTACGTGTCTCATATTATCTGCAACCGCCGGACATTGAGCGCGCAGAGAATGTGTTTGAGAGCCGTCCTGCTTTTGGTGTTGGCGATGAGTGGTTCAGAATTGCGGGGATGAAGATCTTCGCTGACGGCGCGCTTGGCTCACGAACCGCGCTGACACATCAACCATACCGCAGCTCGCACGGCGCAACCGGAATTGAGGTCACCTCACCGAGAGAATTGCGTCGGCTTATCAGAATGGCGATGCAACACAAACTACCGTCAGCCATCCATGCCATCGGCGACAAGGCCGTGACCAACTGTATTGAAGCGTTATCTGAATTTCCACCGCAACAAATTGCCCCCAACGCCCGTCATCGAATCGAACATTTGCAGATGATACGCCGGAAAGATATTCCGTTGTTGAAACGCTCCGGAATTGTCGCCTCAATGCAACCGTCACACTTACCCGGTGATGTTGCAGATATTCAATCTTGCTGGGGAGCCAGAGAGAAAAACTGCTATGTGTTCCGCACGCTGTTGGATTCCGGGATTCCGTCGGCATTCGGCTCCGATGTCCCAATTGTCGAGCTGGACCCGCTGGGTGGGATTGTCGATGCAGTTAGGCGTCGCTCATCCGATAACCGCACAATTCTCAACCCCGCTGAACGAATCAGCGCCCATGAAGCCGCTTGCTGTTTCACCCGTGGAGCCGCCTACGCCGCCGGTGAAGAGGACTGCTCCGGCATGATTCTCCCCGGCTACCGGGCGGATTTGACCATACTTTCAAGAAATCTGCGCCAGACGAATCTGACCAATATCAGCGATGTCTCAGTTGTCGCTACCATTCTTGACGGAAAGGTAGTATATTCCGTCAGCGGTTTTCATAGCTGACAACCCTAATCCAATGTGAAAGGGTTCACAGGGGGGAGAATATGGAAGAGACCACAAGACACGAACCGACCGGAAGTCGGCGTGGCGCTATGCTGTGGGCGCCGGTTTTTGCGGCGCTGGCGCTTTGGCTATCGATAGTAAGTGTCACCAGAGCGGACGATGCCACGGATTCCGGCGGTATCTCGAACTCAGTTGACACAATTGACGCTACCGGCGTTGATTCATCAGACGAACTCGTCTACTTACTCGACATCGACGGCGCAATCGGGGCAGTCACCGCCAAGCGTGTTGTTGAGGCGATAGAGCTTGCCGAGGAAGATGACGCGCAGGCGCTGATAATCCAGCTCGACACTCCCGGCGGTTTCACCAAGGCAACCTGGGTAATCGACAAAGCGATTCTCAACAGTCACGTGCCGGTTGTGGTGTATATCGGTCCGGCCGGAGCGCGAGCCGGTTCAGCCGGTGTTTACATTACCTATTCGGCGCATATTGCCGCGATGGCCTATGGGACCAATATCGGCTCGGCGCATCCTGTCGGCTCGCAGGGCAAAGATATCGATTCGACTATGAACGAAAAGGTGACCAATGACGCGGTCGCCTCAATTCGCACAATGGCCGACAAGCATGGACGAAACGCCGAATGGGCGGAGCGGGCTGTGCGGGAGTCAGTGAATATCACTGACAGCGAAGCCGATTCGCTCGGTGTGATTGATTTGCGCGCAAAGTCTGTTGACGAACTGCTGACTGAAATTGACGGCCGCACAGTCGAAACTCCAACCGGTGAAAAGACGCTCCATACCAAAGGCGCTCAGCCTGTCACGTTGACTATCAGTTTTATTGAATCCGTACTGCGCATTGTCACTTCACCGGACATCGCCTTTCTTCTGTTCTCAATTGGCGGCCTGGGGATAATGCTTGAGCTGTATCATCCCGGCGCGATATTCCCCGGTGTGATAGGTGGTATCTCGCTGATTCTCGCGTTCTATGCCTTCCAGACATTACCAATCAACACCGCCGGCTTGCTCCTAATCATACTTGCGCTGGTATTGTTTATGGTCGAGATAAAGGTGACCAGCTATGGTCTCCTGACAGTCGGAGGAATTGTTTCGTTGTCACTTGGTGGACTAATGCTAATTGATTCTTCAGACGCCGCATTGCAGGTCAGCAAAGGCATTGTCTTCTCGGTCTCAATCAGTCTGGGGGTGTTACTTGCGCTTGTCGGGTATCTGGTTGCCCGCACGTATCGCAGGCAGGTTTCGACCGGTTCTGAAGGGATGATAGGTGAAGTGGGTGAGGCGCGCACAGAATTGAATCCGACAGGGACAGTGTTTGCCAGTGGTGAATTGTGGAAAGCCACGAGCGCCGAACCGATAGAGAAAGGCGCTCAGGTTGTCATTGAAAAAGTAGAGGGGATTCATCTGCGCGTGAGGAAGAAGTGAGTTTTCGCTTGCCAGCGACATGGATGCATCAATGTAGCAAAGAAATCATTTTGAAAGGAGTCACAGTATGCCGGGAGTCATGGGTTTAGGAGTTATTGTATTCATCTTTTTGTTCTTTCTGATGAATGCGCTCAGAGTGTTGCGTGAGTATGAGCGTGGTGTGGTGTTTCGTTTGGGACGGCTGATTGGTATCAAAGGTCCCGGATTGATTATTCTCATTCCGATAGTTGATAAACTTATCAAGGTCGACCTGCGAACTATCACCTTCGATGTGCCGCCGCAGGATGTCATTACGCGTGACAATGTTTCTGTTAAGGTCAATGCGGTCTTGTATTACCGGGTGATGGAGCCGCAGAAAGCGATTGTTGGTGTTGAAAACTTTGAATATGCCACTAGCCAGATTGCGCAAACTACACTGCGCTCAACTCTAGGGCAGTTTGAGCTTGACGAATTGCTCTCGAATCGTGACAAAATCAATGAACAACTACAGTCTGTTATAGACGAACAAACCGAGCCCTGGGGGGTCAAGGTCTCTGTAGTGGAAGTCAAGAATGTTGACTTGCCTGCCGAGATGACCCGCGCAATCGCCAAACAGGCCGAGGCCGAACGTGAACGGCGCGCCAAGGTGATTCACGCCGAAGGTGAATTCCAGGCC
>CAZFAL010000119.1:8315-9381 GCA_964516945.1 uncultured Ignavibacteriales bacterium | reverse complement strand
GTTATAGATTCACTGGCAAAAGGACTCTCGATCAGGGAAACATATGCTTCAGCGGTAGGAATGTACTCCGCCATTTGGTCTGGCGCGATAGATAACATTCCAAAACAACAGGACCCAACTTTTGTGCGTCTATTTGTCTACACAACTTTTGTTAGCACAGTCTGGATATGGATTTTTGCATCTTCGCTAGTTCTACTAAGAATCGCAACTGTAACGAAAAGATTTCGTAGTTTCGTCTTGAAGCACCTGGACGTCAATAACAAACCATTTAGTTGCCTTGGTAGGATTATTTCTGCACCATTCTATCTTGCTGGAGCGATTGTATTCCTTCTCGCCATACCAAGCATTCTACGCAAACTATATTTATGGACACGATAAAATATCACGGAGTTATGAATCTTCATGATAAAACATAAATACATCTCATGACAACCGAACCCAAACATCCAATCTCCCTCCGTCTCGTCACTGGCGATGACAAGAGTGTCTCGATTAGCGGCAAGCAGTTTCAGCTTTGGCCGCCGGGGCGGCTGGTTCTGGCGCTGGTTGGGGTGTTTCTTATCGTTGTCATCGGGCTGTACCTGCTGACACTCGGGCGGGTCAATGAGTATCAGAAACAACTCAATGCGCAGGAGCATCGTCTGCAATCCTATCGGGTGCAGGTGATGCAACTCGAGGCGAATCTGATACGCGCGCAGAAGATGGTCAAGCAGGTCGCCGAGATGGCCGGGGTTGAGTATGATTACACACCACTCTCAAGCGCCAGTGACACATCCAAGTCAGGCGACCCGCTGGCCGGTTCAACCACGCCGGGGGCCTTTCCGCGCGACTTGCATATCCCCTACGGCCTGCCATTGCAGGGCTTCACGACACAATTATATAGTGACAGCACCGACACCGGCGGCGGCAGTGTCGCCGGGAAGTTTCATCCGGGAATCGATATCGCAGTCGGAGTCGGGACACCGGTGCTGGCGACCGCTGACGGGGTGGTCAGTTTTGCCGGGACAGATCCGGTGTATGGCCTGACGGTGATTGTGAAGCACAATGATTCGCTGTCGACACTCTA
>CAZFAL010000119.1:0-8215 GCA_964516945.1 uncultured Ignavibacteriales bacterium | reverse complement strand
CGGTGTATGGCCTGACGGTGATTGTGAAGCACAATGATTCGCTGTCGACACTCTACGGCCACAACAGCAAATTGCTGGTGACCGAGGGGATGCCGGTGATTGCCGGCGGACGGCTGGCGCTTTCGGGCAATACGGGCCATTCGAGCGCGCCGCATCTGCATTATGGGGTCCTATTGCATGGTCAACCGGTGAATCCGGCGCGTTTTTTAGGTGACGTTGAATAGCACAAGGTGTAGATTGATTAGGCCAGAGATTGGCTGATTGTACTATATATATAGCGATATATGTTTTCTGCGAAGCGCAAAAAAGACGACGTCGGTCAGGCGGCGCAATCCGACAGGGGAATAACCATGCTCAATAGTGGCTCAAAGCAAACAGGTGATCAAATGAATACGATACTCGGTAAAGACACGACCTTCACCGGCACAGTGGAAGTCAAAGGCGGACTGCGAATTGACGGCGTAGTCAAAGGCAAAATCATCTCCAGTGATGAAGTCACTATCGGCTCAACCGGTATGGTCGAGGCGCAAATCGAGGCCAACTCGGTAGTAGTCGCCGGTCGACTACTCGGTGATATTGTCGCCTCAGACCGGATTGAATTGCAGGCCAATTCCGATGTCGAGGGTGATTTGCGCTCGAAATCTCTGGTAATTGAACAGGGCGCGGTATTCTGCGGCGGCTGTCAGATGAAAGAAGGCCAGCGCACAACGAATCGCACAAGCGCCTCAAGCTCCTCAGCGACAACAAAATCCAGCTCCACGGATATGGCTGAAGACGGCCTCGACGACGATGAAAAGACCAAAGAAGCGGTCAGCTCATTCGGCTTGCCGTTCTCAGGCAAGAACAAGGAAAAAGCCAAGGCCTGAGAGGGCGATTTGCCGCTGTTCGCCCCGGCTTCACACTGTGAATAAGTAGTCGATTTGTGGATAACCGCGTAACACGCTATGCAACAATATATTAAACCCGCTTTCTTCGAGACAATTTGTGGTTTATTCACATCGTTATTGTACACTTTATGTGGACAAATGGTGTGGATTGTCGAGGATATTGGGACAATATCCGTAGGTCGGGTTCCGAAAGCGCTTCAGCGCTGGAGAAACCCGACATTTCCACTACAACCCAACATGTCGGGTTTCTCCGTCCGGCATCTGCCGGACTCCGGAACCCGACCTACCTCATGAAATGCTTCACTTCATGACATTCTGCTGGATTCAGTCGTAGTGGCCGGGCTTGCCCGGCCTTATTCTCAAATGTCAACATTCTCGCGTAAACAACCAAGGCGCCCCAAGGGACGCCACTACGATTGAATCAAATGAGTTGTTTGAAAAGAAGCCATATCCATTCATCAGCCTCCCTACGATAGTATTCACATTCACCGGCGATAAATCCCTCCTTCAGCCAACATTCTCTACAATTCTGAGTATAAGAACCCGGGAGAGGCGCCGGCTGAGGTCTGCGATCCCGGCGGCGATTCGACTTGGACAGCATTGACTGGGCAGTATCGACTGGAAATACCTGCAACTTATTCGTATTCTTATTGTTCGAGCCGATAACAGAAAACACTACGTGAGTGTTGTCTGGTATCAGGATTGAAACCATCAATATTGAAACTATCAGCATTCAGATTAAGAAAACATCAACGGGCCATATAGCCAGTAGGAACGAAAGATTCGCATGTCAAACGAAGTAACACATAGCGCCGGCGACGCGCAGACGCTGGAGAAACTCAACGCGGCGGCCACACAAATCAAACGTGAAGTCGGAAAAGTCATTGTCGGACAGGAGGATGTCATTGAGCAATTGCTGGTCTCCCTGCTGGCCGGGGGGCATGCCCTGCTGGTTGGTGTGCCGGGGCTGGCGAAAACGCTCTTGATTTCGACCCTGGCGCAGACATTGGGATTGAAGTTCTCGCGAATTCAATTCACGCCGGATTTGATGCCGAGTGATATCACCGGCTCGGAGATTCTCGAAGAGGAGCATGGCTCAGGCAAGCGCAGTTTCCGCTTTGTCAAAGGTCCGGTATTCGCCAACATCGTGCTGGCCGATGAAATCAACCGCACACCGCCAAAAACACAGGCGGCGTTATTGCAGGCGATGCAGGAACATGAGGTCACCGCCGGTGGTGAGACGATGAAACTCGATGAGCCGTTTTTTGTGCTGGCGACACAGAACCCGATTGAGCAGGAGGGCACCTATCCCCTGCCCGAGGCGCAACTCGACCGGTTTATGTTCAACATCAAGGTTGGTTATCCGTCGGGCGAAGAAGAACGCGAGATAGTCAAAACCACAACTGCGATTCCGGATTACAAAATCGATCAGACGCTCAGCGGCGCGGAGATTAGTGAGTTACAGCAACTCGTGCGGCGCGCGCCGGTGTCAGATCATCTTGTGCAATACGCAGTCGATCTGACACGCGCCACACGTCCGGGCGAATCTGAGATGGCGTCATTCTTGAAAGAATGGGTCAGTTGGGGCGCCGGACCGCGCGCTTCGCAGTACTTGATACTCGCGGCCAAGACACATGCCGCGCTCGACGGCCGTCCGACACCGGGAGTCGAGGATGTGCAATTCGCGGCCTATCCGACATTGCGTCACAGGATAGTGACAAGTTTTGCCGCCGAGGCCGAGGGAATCGACGTTGATGAAATCATCCGGCGCTTGTTGGAGACAATTAAGCCGCAATAAGAAACAGTAGCGCATAATAGAACATGGCATACAACCACACAGCGGTCGCCCACAGCTTGCTGTGGGTTCGCCATGGTCGAACTACAATTTGTAATTTGAGAGAGCGATGGACTCAATAGAAAACAAATGCTCTGAAAATGTAAGCAAGGCGCTACGAATCGGTAGATTCCCACAGCAAGCTGTGGGCGACCAAAAAACTGCGAACTAATCCAGCATCCAACATTACATCAATGGCCAATCAATCATACAAATTCCTCGACCCGCAGACAGTGTCACGACTGGACTCACTGGAGTTGCGCGCGCGAATGGTTGTCGAGGGGTTTATCTCCGGGTTGCATAAGTCGCCGTTTCATGGATTCTCAGTCGAGTTCGCCGAGCGCCGTCAGTACATGCCGGGCGACCCTATCAAATTGATTGACTGGAAGCACTATGCCAAGTCTGACAGATACTATATCAAACAGTATGAAGAAGAAACAAATCTCAAGAGTTATTTGCTGTTGGATTTGTCTGCCTCAATGGCCTATACCTCGGATGTGATTAGCAAACGTGACTATGCCGGCTCGCTTGCCGCGGCGCTGGCGTATTTGAATCTCAAACAACGTGACGCAGTCGGGCTGGTGACATTTGATTCGCAAATCCGCAAGTTTATTCCACCGGCCTCACGCGCCGGGCAGTTGAATCAGATACTTGCGGAAATTCAGGAGCAACAGCCGGCCAATGAAACCGATGTCGGCTCGGCGTTGCATTTGATGGCCGAGCGGATTAAGCGTCGCGGACTGGTAGTGGTGATTTCTGATATGCTTGATGATCCGGACAAGATAATCAGCGGCTTGCGTCATTTTCGGCATAATCGCCATGAAGTAATTGTCTTTCATATTGTTGACCCGCGTGAACGTGATTTCGGCTTCCGTGAAGAGGCGGTGTTCAAAGACATGGAGACCGGCGAAGAAATCACGACTCTCCCCTGGCAGATTCGCAAGTCATACGCCGGGGCATTCAAAGAGTTCAGCGACAAATTGTCACTGCAATGCCGCCAGAGCCGGATAGATTACCACTTGATTGACACCTCCACCCCGTTTGAGTCTGCGCTATATTCTTTTCTTGGCAAACGCGCCCGATTGTATTAGCTTGACAGTATAGACGACCACCGCCATCACCGTCTCCGATTCCCGGAGACATACGAGGAGGTAGCTGTATGTTGCGCGTCACACACAAACTTCATTTCCATCGAATAGCAGGAGCGCTGATTGCACTGTTCTCGGTTTGCGCGGGCTCGTCTTGTTTTGCAAAGGATGCAAATAGCTTTGCGAATGACGATCTTGGCAAGTATGAATCCCCATATAGATTGAGTCACCGCTTTCTGTTTGGTGTTTCATCCTCGGGACTGCTGACTGGTGACAAAAATCATCCGGGGGCTATCGATGGCGCGTCAGTCGGCCTAACCACTGAATATTTCCCGCTTTCTGTTTATTCTCTCGGATTACGCCTTGAGTATTATCGTTTCTCAACCGGATATAGCGCTTCATCCGGGCTGGGAGTCAGTTCAATTTCATTTGTACAAAAACTGATTCCTGCGGCAGGAGCGAGTTTCAGCCCGTATTTAGCGCTTGGTCTTGGAGTCACCTCTAATCGGAATGCGTCCCGAGAAACAATAACAGCGGGCATTGGTTTTCAGATAAGACCGAACCGGCAATACTGGGCGAGATTAGAAGCGACTACTGTAGAAATGGGATTAGGGGGAGGATTGGAGAGTGTAGCCATTGACGGGTTAAACAGTGGGTTTCAGGTCGGCGCCTATGGTGTCCGGCTTGAGTTTGGGATTGTGCGCTAAGAGTCCTGTCGCTGTAGCATAAACGAAATCCGGCCAGCAACAACGCTTGCTCTTCTTCAGGGAACCTGTTTACTTGCGCTATGGTTGGGTAGTGGTAGCAGGGAGTGAAGGAATATCTGATTGATATCTCTTCAATGACAGAGAAAGCAACTAACCAAACCAGCAAACCGTACCAGGGAGGTTTACCATGAAGTTTATCAAAACAGGATTGGCGCTCTTCAGCGTCGCGCTACTTGCATCAAGTTGCGCGAAGTGCGACAAGAACACGATGACCACCACACCCGCAGTTGACGCGCCGACACATGCGATTGTTGTGTTATCTCCGACTGAAGGCAATGATGTCCACGGGACAATCAATTTCACTGCAGTTGACGGCGGAGTGAAGATTGTCGCCGATGTGACAGGATTGACACCGGGCAAACACGGTTTCCACATTCATCAATTCGGTGATTGCAGTATGCTCAATGGCAAATCCGCCGGTGGGCATTTCAATCCTGAGGGTGTCAAGCATGGCGCGCCGGACGCCGCCGAACGGCATGTCGGTGATTTGGGGAATATCGTCGCCGATGACAAAGGCGTGGCGCATCTTGAGATAACCGACACGATGATTGCATTTTCCGGTAAGCATTCAATCATTGGCCGCGGTGTGATTGTGCATGCCGGAGCGGATGACTTGACCTCACAACCAACCGGCGCCGCCGGAGCGCGTGTGGCCTGTGGCACAATTGGCATTGCGAAATGATCATCTGAACAATTAGAACCTGTCATTGCGAGGAGTCCGGCGAGAGCCGGACGACGTGGCGCTCTCCCGGCTATGATTCGACGAGATTGCTTCGCTGTCGCTCGCAATGACTGTCTGAGTGGCTATTTCAACAGAACGGCCTTGCGGGTATCCGCGAGGCCGTTTGTTGTTGTGGCTGAAATGAAATACAAACCGGAAGAATAGTCAGTTGCATCCCAGCGGAAAGTAGTTTCACCACGGTGGACCAAGCCGGAATAGAGTGTCGTAATTTTCTGCCCAAGTACATTATAGACAGCAATTGTGACATCGGTTTTCTTTGCGACATTCAGCGCAAACGACACTGACGGGTTAAACGGGTTCGGGTACGGCGCAGACAGCGCAAATGTTTCCGGCAGGAGTGACACACCATCACTACCATCTACAACATCAGTGACAAAATCAAAACCGTATGCCTCAAGCAGTGTGTCATTGAGTGTCACAAGATACTGTTGTCCGTCACCGAATAAATCATACCAGCCCAGTATCCCTGAGGGAAGTGGGTCTGTTGTAGAGTCAATGACTTCTCCGGTAGCGCTGTTGAATTCATACATGGTAGCGCCACTCTGCGCCATAAACCTGCCGGGGCGGTTGGGGTGGAAGACATAGCGCTCATAGGAAAAACTGTTTTTCTGCCACAGAGACTGAATTCCGAGTGTGTCATCAATCTGAAACATTTCGACATACCTCGTATACTCACAGTTCTGCAATCCAAACTGAGTTACCAATACACCCGCGCTGAGAGCATCAATGAGCGCGTCACCGGCAACAAGGAGCGATTGCCGTGATCTGCTTGTGATGCGGTTTTGCTCCTCACATCTGCCAAAGCCATCCGGCAGACGGTGAAGAGCGTTCGTTTGTTCGAAAACATGAAGCAAGCTGAACTCTGACGCTTCATCCGGGCTGAATAGCTCATCATAGTCGTAAGAGTATGACCGCAAGAATGACAGTTCGTTCGTTTTCTTTTCAAGGAGCGCAGTTGGATATGGCAACGTTGTGTCAACATTCTGCGGAAACACATCCCAAATCCTGGTGAACCCTTGACTCATTTCACGAATTACAAATGAATATGAACCAGACAACCAGCCAAGACTAAGCGCCAGATTCTCTTTGCCATTGTTGTTGAAGTCTCCACTTGAGAGGGCGACGGGAAACGGGTAGTACTGCCCAAAGGCGGTATTTCTGGCGCGGGGAATGACGTACGTTACTGTGTCTACCGGTGATGTGTGGAGTAGGTCCTGAACCAGAAGATGGAACTCCACTGAATCTATCAAGAAAAAGCCCGTATCCACCGGTCGGGCAAACTTGCGAAAATCCAAAACCAATATCGCCACCTCAACAGCGCCGTCATCATCAAAATCACCAACAGCGACCGAATGCACACTGTCAACTTCATTGTCAAAGACACGACTGAATACCGGTGTGGAATCACCGGCTTCGCTGACAACCACTTTGTAGCCGTTCCAAGAGGCGGCAAGTGCGCTGTGAGTTTCATCGGCCGGACGGATGACCAGCCCCTGCGGTCGGGCAAGTGAACTTGCGCTCCAGTTTGGGAGTTGGGCAAGTTTGATTACTGCGTTAACTTCTCCGGCATAGAGCGCAAAGAAGATAAACAACGAACAGATAAACATTCGTGAGATTCTTCGCTGTTTGGATTTCATTGTACCTCTCCCCTGTTTGGCGGTCAGGTATGTATAGAATACACTATTCTTCGATTCTGTCAATAAGAAAACCAACGGACAGGTTCGTAGACAGTAGGTCGGGTTCCGGAGTCCGGCATTTGCCGGACGGAGAAACCCGACATGTTGGGTTGTAGCGGGCCATGTCGGGTTTCTCCGGCGCTAAAGCGCCTTCGGAACCCGACCTACGATTCTGAACTCAGAGTGACAATATCAAAAAAGGCCGGAGCCATAGTGGCTCCGGCCTTTGTGTATCATAATACGATGTGCGTGCGCTTTATTGTTTCGTGTACGTGCCCTTCATATTGACAAACCATGTCTCGCCGTCATCGTAGGATGTTTCCATTGTCCATTCAACTTCGGTTTCGCTTTTGAGAAATGTCGTTTCACGCATAGTGAACTCGCGCCCCATATACCTGTCTTTGGCCATCACACTGAGTTTGTTATCCTTGAAGTCACCTTCCATTAGAGTCTGGTAAGCGCCCATATTGTCGATCCAGCTATTCTGCCATTTGCCGGTGTTGCGGTTGAAGGTGATTCGTGAATAGCCCTTAAACTCCATACCCATCATCTTCGTGGTAAATTCGCCCTGATTGGCGGCGCCACCGAGAATTGGAGTCACAACAAGCGTGGCCGGTGAAGTCATCCAGGGCGCTTTTTCATCCATGCGCATCTGGAAATCAGCCTTCCAGGTTCCGAGCATTCCTGCTATTTGTTTCATCTCCTTCGGAGGACCCATCGGGGGCATACCGCCCTTCATCTTGTCCATCCCACCCATTCCGTCACGTGTTTTCAACGAATCGGATGCGAATGCGCTACCGGTCAGAAGCAACACGGCGCAACAAATCGTGAGAATGCTTCGGACTGATGTCTGGTCTTTTCGTAGTAACATGTTTCCTGCTCTCCATTTCTGGTTGTAATTGGCGTCGAGATAGCTTCCGAGTCCGTCTCAACAATAACTGTGTTTTCTTCCTCACGGCTAAGATAAGACTGCCGACTATCTCAGGGCAAGTGATTCTTGCTCACATTTTTCCCTGCAAACGTGTTGGCGAGATATTGATGTCCGATGTTTGGGCAAAGCGGGGAATTGGACTATATTATCAGACCGGCGGGTGAATCAAGGACCGCAGGACAATTTCATAGTGGCGATCTGCCCATAACCTTTTGTACACAAACATATTAAGATCGAAAAAGCGTCGTGTAGGGAATGATGGAGTTCTCTTGTGATCTGTAGAGTCGGGC
>CAZFAL010000118.1:0-9416 GCA_964516945.1 uncultured Ignavibacteriales bacterium | reverse complement strand
GAAACCCAGTGCCATTTTTTCAAGCTCCTGTGATATTATTTGATAATGAGAGACACTCAAACACTATCAAAAGGAGCAGTTCAGATGTCAAAAACCAAAACCACCACCACCGCAACTACTTCCAAGAAAGCAAAACTGAGAAAGGCAACCGAGCAAGTCAGCCGAATCAGAGAAGCCATGAATTCCGGTGAATTCTCAATCGGGAAGCTCGCCAAAGAGCTGAAATGGCCTTTCCAGAAAGTGCGACATCATGTGCTTTCGATAGCCAAGAAAGAAAACAAAAAGCTCACGTCAGTTTCACGCGGAATATGGACGGCAAACTAATGGGGGACGGCTCCAGACTAGTTGAAAAAGGAAGGAATTATGACATGCTAACTGATTATATTGCAATAACTTACGTTTTCTCTCCGGGCGCTGGGCTACGGATCAGAAGGTTGGGGGTTCGACTCCTCCTGGGCGTATTTTGTTTTGTCCGCCATCGGTTTTGTAATCCACATCCATTGTTTGCTATTTGAATCGTTGTTATTGCTCTTCACACTGTTCAGTTGTGCCTAAAGACGCCGTTCACGTTTTGCCAGTTGAGCGTCGCAATATGGATTCTAATTGTCCATTTACGTCAGGCCTCTCAGTGGTAGATCTCTCCTGTGATTACTTCCATTCAAGCATGTTTTCCACTGAGGAAGTATTTACACATCACTCTATGACACACATATTGAAGTTGCATGGCCGTGAGTATTGCGCGCTGTGTGACAGTTTTTCTGAGATGAAAAACACAATCTGACATTCTGACGCTATCGCGAACCTACCAAAGACTAACATAATGAAACCAACGAAGATAAAGATTCATGAGGTCGGGCTCCGTGACGGACTACAGGTAGAGCCACAAGTTGTGCCACTCGAGGAAAAGATTCGCTGGACTGAGGCGCTACTCGACACCGGCATAGACCTCATCCAACTCGGTTCGTTTGTCCATCCTGTCAAAGTGCCGCAAATGGCGGACACAGACAAACTCTTCGAGTATTTCAACTCACAAAAAGATTCTCAGCGAAAAGTAGTATTCTCCGGGCTGGTTCTCAATGAAAAAGGACTTGAACGTGGGTTGGCCTGTGGGGTAGAGATGTTTTGCATGGGTGTTTCCGCCAGTGAAACGCATAGTAAAAAGAATACGGGCATGACGACCGCAGAGGCGCTGAAACGAATTGTTGCGATGGGCAAAACTGCGCTTGCTGAAGGCAAGCAGGCGCAGATGTCAGTCCAGTCGGCATTTGGTTGCGGGTTCGAGGGCGCGATTCCGCAGGAGAATGTCCTGCGGATTGTGCGTGAGTATGTCTCAGCCGGATTTACAAATATCAGTCTGGCCGATACCGCCGGACATGCGAACCCCGCGCAGGTCGAAGAACTCTTCGGGGCGCTCCTTGAAATTGACCCTGAGCTGGAGCTGACCTGTCATTTCCACAACACCTACGGACTCGGACTGGCAAACTGCTATGCGGCGCTCAAAAGCGGTGTGACATCATTTGAGTCATCATTCGGCGGTCTGGGTGGCTGTCCGTTCACCAAAGTCGCCGCCGGAAATGTTTGCACTGAGGACTTGGCGCATTCACTACAACGCATGGGCTACCGCACTGACATTCAACTCGAAAAACTGATAGCGGTCGCCAAAGCAGTCAGCGCCTTTCTGGGACGTGAGCTACCCGGTTCGATTCTGAAAGTCGGCTCAATTGTAGACTCTGCAAATGTGTAAAGGTCCGCGAAGATAAAGGAAAGACAATGAAACTGCTGGAAGGTATTCGTGTTCTGGATTTAACCAATGTCCTCTCCGGACCGTTCTGCACATTACATCTGGCGTTGCTCGGCGCGGAAGTTATCAAAATCGAAATGCCCGAAGGCGGCGACCTCGCCAGAAAGCTTGGCAATACACCGGCGCTGAATCAAAAACTGATGGGCACCAGTTTTCTGGCGCAGAATGCGAATAAGAAATCACTGACACTCAATCTCAAAACCGAAGAGGGTAAAGAGATTTTCGGCAAACTTCTGCAAAAGGCCGATGTGCTGGTGGAAAATTTCCGGCCGGGGGTGATGACCCGTCTCGGTTTTGGTTGGGAGCAAGTGAATGCAATCAATCCGCGTGTTGTCTACTGCGCAATCTCCGGTTTCGGACAGACAGGGCCCGACTCCAAAAAACCGGCCTATGACCAGATTGTGCAGGGACTGTCGGGAGTGATGGATGTCAACGGCGATGAAACATTGCATCCGCTGCGTGGTGGTTTCCCGATATGTGACACAGTCGGCGGACTGAACGCCGCCTTTGCGGTGATGGCCGCATTGTATTCACGCGAAAAAACCGGGGAAGGGCAGTTTATTGACATTGCGCTCCTTGACTCAGTGATGCCGTTGATGGGCTGGGTGGCGGCGAATCTGATGATAGGCGGCAAGCCGCCGGTTCCGATGGGTAATGACAATTTCACTGCGGCGCCGTCGGGGGCCTTCCGTACTCAAGACGGCAATATCAATATCGCGGCGAATCAGCAAAAGCAATGGGAGAATCTGGTGGATATTCTCGGTCTGCCGGAGCTGAAAACCGATCCGCGCTTTCAGGAGCGTGACACACGCAAAGCCAACCGCAAACTGCTGACACCAATCCTTGAAGAAAAACTCACACAGAACACCACCGCGCATTGGGTCGAGGCGCTGAATGCAAAGGGTATCCCGTCAGGTGACATACTCGACCTAAAGAGCGCCCTGACCAGTCCGCAGATTCAACATCGGGGAACTGTCGCAGAAATCACTGAGCCGGAAATAGGCCCAATCAAGATCTTCAACCTCTCAGCCAAGTTTTCGAAAACACCGGCCAGTGTGGATTCCCCACCGCCGCGTCTTTCTGCGCACACTGCGGAGATACTCCATGAACTGGGATACTCCGACACCGACCTGCAGACACTGAAAGAAAAGAAAGTAATCTGATAAATGTTCATACACTCACACTTGAAGAAGGAGCATGTCCTATGGGGCTGACGTATGTGCAAAAAGTTCTGGCGAAGGCCTGCGACCGCGACTCGGTGGAAATCGGTGAGGTCGTCGAGCCGAAGGTCGAGCTGGCGATGTCACATGAGAACGGCGCGCTGGTGATGAGCCAGTTTGCCGAGATTTACAAGGGGACTGATATCGAAGCAAAAGTCTGGGACCCGGACAGAATCGCTATCGTGCTGGACCATCGTGTGCCCGCCGAAAGTCGCAAGACTGCGACAAATCAAAAAAAGATTCGCGATTTTGTCACCGAAAGTCATATCTGCAAGTTCCATGATATTCGCGGTGACGAAGGCGGGATTTGTCATCAGGTGTTGCCGGAGAACGGCTATGTCAAACCCGGCACAGTGTTGGTCGGCACTGACAGTCACACCACGAGTCACGGTGCGCTCGGCGCGTTTTCATTTGGTATCGGCGCCACTGAGATGGCCTCAGTCTGGGCGCTGGGGCGGATGCTCAATGTTCGTGTTCCTGAAACAATCAAGGTGAATGTCACCGGCAAGTTTCCGAAGTATGTCGGACCCAAGGACCTGATTCTGCATTTGATTGGAAAAATCACTTCCGAGGGCGCAAATTTCAAAGTCCTCGAATTTCACGGGGACACAATTGAATCCATGCCCACCTCCGGTCGACTGGTGATTTGCAATATGGCAGTCGAGGCCGGCGCGACATCGGGCATTGTGCCTCCGGATGCCGAGACATTACGCTATCTCAAAGAAGAAGCGGGTGTCACAGATGAAATTGAACTATTCGGGCCGGACCCGGATGCAGAGTATGTGCGCGAGGTTGACATTGATGTCTCAACTCTGACACCACAAATCGCCTGCCCGCATACAGTCGACAATGTCAGCCCGATTGACGAAGTCGCCGGGAAAGCGATTGATCAGGTGGTGATTGGCTCCTGCACCAATGGTCGTCTCGATGATCTCGAAGCGGCGGCGACAATTCTGAAAGGCAAGAAAGTCGCGCGCGGCACACGGATGCTGGTGTTTCCGGCGTCATGGCGGATTTACAAAGAGGCGATGAAGCGCGGGTATTTGTCCGACCTCGCTGACGCCGGAGCGGTTGTCTGCAATCCGGGGTGCGGTCCGTGTCTGGGAATACATCAGGGCGCGCTTGGTGACGGCGAAGTGGCGCTGGCGACTACCAACCGCAACTTCCTCGGCAGAATGGGCAATCCGCACGCAGAGGTGTTCCTCTGCTCACCGTCGGTCGCCGCAGCAAGCGCGATGGCCGGAGTAATCACCAATCCAGGACTCGGAGGAAATTAAGATGGGAAAAGTCGTTTTCAAAGTCGGTGATGATGTTTCAACTGACATTGTCTATCCGGGGCGATTCATGGCGACGGTGCTACCGAGCGAAACTCCGGAGTACGCCTTCGCTGACAGCGTTGAGTTCAATCGCAAACTGAACGCCGGTGAGATTCCCGAGGACAGTTTTATTGTCGCCGGACAAAACTTTGGTTGTGGCTCCTCGCGTGAGCAGGCGGCCTCCTGCCTGAAGGGCTGGAATGTCTATGTTGTCGCCAAACACTTCGCGCGAATCTTCATGCAGAACTCAATCAATCTCGGCCTGCAGTTGATAATCTGCCCCGATGTCGAGGCCGATGAGGGTGACACATTGGAGATCAAGGGTGACAAGTTAATCAATGTCACTAAGAGCAAGGAGTTTGACATCACACCGCTCCCAGAATCTCAACAGGCGATCATCGACGCCGGCGGACTAATCCCCTACACCCGCGCCAGAATCCTGCAAGAGCAAGGCGCATAGGGCGGTGTTGAGCGGTAGTTGAACTGTCAATAGTCGAGTCATTGCAAGCGAAGCGAAGCAATCTCGCGGGCTGCAACCGGAACCGGGCGCGGCGCCTACTTGCGGCGCCTGCCTTTTTTTGTGACACAGTTTTGCGTCACTGTTGTGTCATTGTTTTGTGGCATAGGCGTCCCGCCCATGAACCACGGGCGAGACGCCCGTGCCACACTCTGATTTAGACGGTTTCTTATTAGTAGCAGTTTCAGGCATAGCTAACATGATTGTTTCTTATAGGGGCGCCACGCTACCTGACTGTTTTACTGCAACAGTACAATCACGCCGCAAGTCACTCTAACTTCCGGGCGACTTCTTCTGCGACTTCGAGTGTCGTGTTCGAGCCGCCACAGTCATAGGTGCGAACTTTTGCCTCTTTGATGACTGTTGATATTGCGGATTCAAGCGCGTTGGCTTTTTCTGTCTCACCGAGCCACTCGAGCATCATCCGTGTTGTCAGCAGCATCGCCATCGGATTGACTTTGTACTGCCCGGCGTACTTTGGCGCGCTCCCGTGTGTCGGCTCGAAGACCGCGTAGTTATTACCGATATTGCCTGAGGCGGCGAATCCGAGACCGCCGACAAGCTGGGCGCAGAGGTCGGAGACAATGTCACCGAACAGATTCGATGTGACAATAACTGAGTAATTCTGCGGGTTCTTGACCAACCACATGCACATTGCATCGATGTTTGTTTCCCACAACTCAATGCCCGGATAGTTCTTAGCGACTTCGCGCGCTGTGCGCACCATCAGCCCCGATGTCTCACGAATCACATTCGGTTTTTCAACAACGGTCACCGTTTTGCGGCCGGTTTTCTTTGCGTACTCGAATGCGTCAGTGACAATATTGCGACAGGCCTGACGGCTGAAGATGCGCATCGACAGCGCAATATCCTCACCGGGGACATCATCAAAACGCGCCATCTTCTTATTCAGCGCCTTGATAGTTTTACGCAGGTCATCAGGGAGCGGGTGAAACTCAAGGCCGAAGTACAGCCCCTCGGTGTTCTCACGAAAGACAATAATGTCAATGTCATCGCGATAATTGAGAGGGTTTCCGGCAAACGCTTTACAAGGACGCAGGTTCGTCCGCAGGTTGAACTCCTGCCTCAGCCGGACAATCGGCGAGGAATACGTGTGCCCTTTGCCCTGTAGCTCCGGCGCCAGTTCTCTCTGCGCCTCCTCTTTCGGCAAAGATGTAATCGCGCCAAAGAGCGCACAATCGGTATTCTTGAGCAATTCGACTGTTCTGTCAGGGAGCGGATTCGCCTCGGATTTCCAGTATTCCCAACCGATATCGCCGTGGATGTACTCTGCATCAAGTTGAAGTTTCTCAAGGACGATTTTCGCGGCTTCCATGACTTCATTACCGACCCCGTCACCGGGGAGCCATGCTATTTTGTATTGCGCCATTGCTGTTGTTCCTTAGCTCGTGTGTGAATTGCTGGCCAGCATATCAAGAATTCCCATGCAACCAGTCGCTTTCTTGCAGAAACCGATTGCGTCGCTTCCTATGTAGGAATCCCGCCGGAGTTAGTCAAGTGTGGCGCAGTAGAGGACCGAAATTGGCGCAATCTCTATTTTCTCTATTTTGAGTCGGGCAGGTACAGCCGCAGGTCTTCCAGCGTGATATCCTTCCGCTGGCGCAGGCGCTCCAGAAACTTGTATTTGTGGCCGGCGCCGAAGGTTATCAGGATGCGCTGGCCTTTGTGACGCTCCAGCGCCTTTTCGATGAGCGCCAGATGGGCATTGTTGATATTGGTCCAGCCGCCGGGACCAATGATGTCGTTCATATATTTCTCATACGGCTCCAATTCCTCGCGCACCCGTTGGTCATAGGCGTCAGAATGAATCACACGCGGGTCTTCCTCATCAATCGGATTCTGTTTGTGGCGCGCAGTGACTGCGGAGTCGGCTTGTTGATAGGCGACATATTGTTCGGCATAAAGCGGACTTTCTTCAAACTCCTTAATACGGGCGTTGCGCAAGTCGGACATCTCCTTTGTCCAGGCCGCGCAGGGCTCCACTGCGAAACCCAACTCTGATTTTAGTGGTAAGAGCACATCAGTGTACTCGGGAAACCGTTTGTTTCGTGGCTCTTCAATGACGCCTCTCTCAGACCAGTCACGCCAGGCGCGCTCCCATCTGTCCGGCGGAATCTCAGCGAAGATTACATCCGGTTTGAAATTGCGAATTGTTTGTTCAACCTGCTTCAATCCCCAGGTCTTGCTCGTGCGGTGACTGTCATGAATCATCCCCATCACGGCAACTATGGTGGGTTTACCGGCAGTGTCAGTACTGTGTGATGTCTTAGTGTAGTCGTGATGAATTGGTGTATCGATGACATACAATTCATCACTCCCTTCGCACCCAACCCATAGCTCATTGGTTTGCGGATGCACCGCCATGACAATCGGAATCTTACCGGTAGGAATATGCGCAATCACTTTGCGTGAACTCAGGTCTATGACAGAGATATCATCGTCCGCGGTGTTGTTGACATAGCCGAGACGCTTGTCATCCGACACAACAAAAGAAAACGGACTCCCGCCAATGCCTTCCTGAATTGAATCCACAACGAGGTGTGATGCGGTATTGATAATCGCAATCTTGTTTTCGCCACGAACAACCACCGCCACATCAATGTCATCCGGCAGGACGGTGGCGCCGCTGGGATGTGTCCCGACTGTGACAGTCTCAAGAATGCGCTTGTTCCATAAGTCAATAACTGTCACTGTGCCGTCATCGTAATTCGGCACAAATCCCTTGCGGCCGTCAGATGTCACCCCCGGCGGGAAGGGTCTGGCGCCGGTGGGATAGTCGTCCTGTATGGAAAACGTGTATGCATCAAACACCTGGACTTTGTTGGTGGTTTCGGTGGAGATGAGATAGAGATTATTTGCAAACGGACCGACAAACAACGAGGAGCCCTGACCGGTTGTCAGTTGTTTGCCGATGCTTCCGTCGGGCAGAGACACCTGCGCGATATGGTCTGAGCGAAACGCGCTAACCGCCAGCGCATCTTGTGACGGCAGCTCAATAACACCGAGCGGTGTGCCATCAACAGGTAATGTGTCACTAATCTCCATTGTGCGGCAATCGACTTCAGTTATCCTGTCCGAACCAGCCGCGGCGATATAGGCGCGCCGGCCATCGAAGGAGAAGGAAATCTGATGTGGCGCCGCCCCTACATCCAGAATGCGCTTGGTGGTAAAGTCTTCGCTTTGTTGTGCCATAGGAGCGCTATACTGCAGAAGGGCAAGTAGTGTTGTCAGCCGGAATACATAGGTAGCGCCTTTGCGAAATCTCTGTCGCTGTATCATGATTTCCTTTCATGGATATTGTCATAGCCGCATTGTTCGCGTATCAGTGTTTTTCATACGTATAAATTGTCGCATAGCGTTGGAGTGTGTCATTGCGATATGGCCAATACGGTTCAATACCCCAGTACAATCCCGGCCAGCCATCTTTTCTGATACGCCAGACTTCCTTGTGGATTGTTTCTATTTCATAATCCAGTGGTGTCAGGCCTGCTTCAGCGGTCAGAATCGGTCGTTGATTGATATCCATCCCGTCCAGAAACACCACTGCTTTCTCGGCAAGAATCTTGAGCGCATTGGCAAACAGTGGCGCTGAGACATCCGGTGTCAAATTGAAGAGTACGTTCTGCAGGAATAGCACATCCGCCTTGCCGGTTTTTTCGAGGATATCCGGTTGGAGAGCGTCAAGGGTTGCGAAGGTAATCCTCCGCCGGATTTCCGGACGCACAACATAATTAACACCCTCTGCATCATTCCGTTTCTCAAATGTCCGCTCCACAAACCACTCCGGAAGTAATTCATTCTTGAGAACATCCTCCTCCCGGTAAACTCCTTTTTCACAGACATTGACATTCTCGGCATTGATGTCACTCGCCAGAATCTCGAACGAAATATCCGGGCGCTGATTCAGCAGAGTCGAGCAAACCGAATACGGCTCAGCGCCGGTGGAGCAGGCGAGGACAACAATGCGCAACGGGCGCCCGAGCGCCTCCGGTGTAAGAAACTCAAGAACCGGCCCGAGCAATGCATCAAACTGATGCGGGTTGCGATAGAAACGGGTGAAGGCCTCCAGCGGCGGTCGCGAGCTGGACTTTAGCGCTCGTCGATGATTTCGGACACCTGTCCAATAGCGAAAGGCGCTGATAGCGCGGCCGACAAATGGTAATTGTTTAAGTTTCTGTTTCAAGTCGTGGCTCACTTTCGAGATACTGGCTTGGGGGATGGCTACGTGATTTGAAAAGTTGTTTGGACATTTGAGACATAATTCGTAATTATTGGTTCACAATGAACTCTGTAACCGCCAAACGCAAGTCTACATTGCTTTCAGACCTTGGCCTATTCTATGCCGCGGCAATCTGGGGCTCGACATTTTTCATTGTCAAAGACGCGCTCGACGGAGTGGATCCGATTGTCATGGTTGGTTATCGCTTCCTGTTGGCCGGAGTGGTCATGCTTCTGTTTGTGCAAGCTACCGGCAGAAATATTCTGCAAGGCGTCGGTAGGGCGTTGTTTCTCTCTGTGATTCTATCGGCCCTATACATTTC
>CAZFAL010000117.1:0-9452 GCA_964516945.1 uncultured Ignavibacteriales bacterium | reverse complement strand
CAATCCGGGTGTTGAGTAGATTATGGTGAACATGATGACACAGGCAAGCAGAGCCACAACGGTGTCCATGATAACAACGATAGCCGAAACTCTTGTGACCGAGGTGCTCTTAGTCAGATATGAGCCGTAGGTAATCATCAGCCCCATGCCGAGCGAAAGGGTGAAGAAGGCGTGGCCGAGAGCTTCAAGCGCTCCGGTTGCCGGCAGTTCGCTGAAGTTTGGTCGGAAGAGAAATGTCATCGCCTCGCCGAAGCCGTTCATGGTCACGCTTGTCACGACGAAGTATATCAAAATCAAGAACAATGCCGGCATCAGGATTTTGGTGACCCGCTCAATTCCACCGCTGATACCGAACCAGACGACACCAAGAGTAATAACAGAAAAGATAGCTGATAGTCCGAGTTGGGTTGACCCGTCGGAGACAAAGGCCCCAAAGGCGCCATCCGGTGGAGCCACATAACCGGAAACACTCCACTTGAAGCATTCGATAAATGATGAGATAGACCAGCCGGCGATGACCGAATAGTAGCCGAGGATGACAAATCCGCCCAGAACCCCCAAAACGCCTATCCAGTTCCACTTTTTGTGGCCAATAGCAGCAAAAGCTGGCGCCGCGCTCTTTTGGGCGCGTTTGCCGATAAGGATTTCGGCCATCATGATTGGCAGGCCGACTACGAGAACGCTGAGCAGGTAGACAAGCACAAATGCGCCACCATTATTGTGCCAGGTTATATAGGGGAATTTCCAAAGATTACCGAGTCCGATGGCGCTACCGGCGGCGGCCATGATGAACCCCATTCGTGAACCCCAATGCTCTCTGACTTTGGCCATTGTTCTTCCTTTACTTCTGCTGACCCGTGGCGGTCAAATGTTCAAGAGATACAGATTCTTGTTGAAACAGTCGGTTATGTGATTGAGACTGGACAGAAATAACAGGGTTTGCCTGCGCAACCGGACAGAATGATCTCTTCTTTGAAATAGGTCACCGGTCGTATCTCTTATCGCTCGCAGAAGAGTATACATGCGCATCCTGTTCAACGTCAAGGTTTAAGGTGGTTTAAGGTTCAGACTGCCGGTTGTCCGACTGTCGGCTTAGCCCTCATTGCCTGCATTGCCTCAGAGGCGCTAACTTTTTGCTTGACTCAGGAGCGTTCAGGCGGTGATGTTGCTATTGTGCCGGTACCGCTGAGTTGAGCGGGTGAATTGTACGGACAAAGAGTTTTCCGGGCGCTGGTCGGCGCTGGTTATACTGTGGATATAATTTCAAAGCAAACCCGACAGTGGCTTCGCACGTATGATGATACTGAGGAGGAGCTTCTGCGGAGCGTTGCAGGAAAGCATGGTTATAGGAAAACATAGTTGTATCAGAAGATAGTTGTATTCAAGTACAGTTGCCTGACAGGGGCTACAAAGAAGATATATGAATGACGAGACGGGAGTGAAAAGTATTATGAAGAGAGAGTACAGGGGTAGATTGAATGTGAGTGTGTCGCTGATGACACTAACTTTCGGCGCCGTACTTTGTTTGAATTCTGTGGCCAACGCCGGGGGAGGGCTGATATTCGGCAATTTGCAACCGGCAACCACGGTTGGGACCGGATTGTATTCTTTCGGTGTGGCGGCGAATGCCGGTGATAATGTGACCACAGTGCAGGGTGATTTTGCCTATGGGTTTGGTATGTTCACCGAGGGCCGTATCCGGCTTGGAGTATCTGATGTCGACGGTCCGAACACTGACCCGACTGTCGCTATCGGTGGTGAGTTGAAGTATCAGTTCTGGAATTATCGTGGCGCCGGAGCCGGAGTCAATTCCGGTGACCCGATTGATTTGGCGTTTTCCGGTATGTTTGAATATGCCAGCTATGACCTCGTTTCGGTGACATCATTTGGCGCCAATGTGCTTGGCTCGTTGCCGTTTGTCAGCAAGAGCGGACGTGTTTTTGGTCCGTATGGCCGGTTCAATGTCCGGCTTTCGACTGTGAATCCTGATTTATTCGCCTCAAACACAGACATTAAGTTCTCATTGTCTCCGGGATTTATGGCCCAGTTGACACGTCAGGCGCGCGCCTTCGCCGAAATAAATCTTGATGACAATACCGGTGTGAGTTTTGGCGTCCAATTCGGCTCATTTTGAGACAGTAATTGAGAACCATTCTTTGAGCGCCTCTTTGTGAGCCGGGTCTGACAGGCTTCCAGAGTTGCTTTTCTTTCACAGACTGACATCGAGACAAGGAACATAAGTAGAATATGGATTATTTGTATGCCTCCCTGCTGGGGCTCTTGCAGGGTTTGACAGAGTTTCTCCCTGTGTCTTCCTCAGGGCATCTGGTTATTGCACAACATGCCCTCGGATTGAGCGACACCAATGAAATGCTGAGTTCACTATCGTTTGATATCACATTGCATCTCGGGACATTATTGGCTGTTCTCGTCTATTTCCGGACAAGAGTTGCCGCGCTGATTCGCGCGCTTTTCGATAAGTCGCTTGTTGAGGAGCGACGGATGATTGTCTATGTCATTGTCGGTACATTACCGGCGGTATTTGTCGGTCTGTTTATCAAATCACACCTTGGCTCGGTCTATCACTCCGCGACATTCGCATCTGTCATGCTCCTCGCGACCGGGACTATGTTGCTATCCACAGGTCTGATACGTGTGGGCTCAGGGGCTGTGGGAGTTAAATCCTCGCTTCTGATTGGTATCGCACAGGCAATTGCAATTCTGCCGGGAATCAGTCGTTCGGGGTCGACGATTAGTATGGGGATGTTTCTGAATATTGCGCCGGAGAAGGCGGCTGAATATTCGTTCCTGCTGGCGATACCGGCTATTCTTGGCGCGGCGGTTCTGGATTTGAAAGACCTCGGCGGAGTCCCAGGCGCTCATCTGGGGCCATTTCTCGTTGGCGCATTTGTGGCGTTTGTTTCCGGACTGGCGGCGGTGAATTGGCTGATGCGCCTGATAGGGAAGGGGCAGTTCAAGTATTTTGGCTTCTACTGTTTGTTTATCGGAGCCGCGGCGCTTTTGTTTCTGTAAGCCGTCGATGTGTTGCGCTGTTTCTTTTCTCTATCTTTCACCTCTCTGACATCATGAAAAAAATCCTTGTCATACGCCTCAGCTCGCTTGGTGATATCATCCTTACTTCAGCGACGGTCTTGAATCTCAAATTGCGGTATCCTTCCGCCGAGATTGTCTATCTCACCAAGGCGCAGTATGCCTCAATTGCCGACGGCCTGCCGGGTGTGACACGTGTTGTAACATTGCCATCCCATGCGACAATCCGTGAGACATTCAATCTGGCGCTGGAACTTGATGATGATCAGTTCGACTTGATTGTTGACTTGAGCGCGAACGGGCGCAGTCGCTTTATTACTTTGCTTGTCAATGCGACGAAAAAGGTGACGTATTCCAAACACCGTTTTTCGCGCGAGAGGATTGTCCGAACAAAGAGTGTCACTTCTCCGGCGCCACACACTATTGACTCCTACAATAGCGCCCTGCGTAAAGTAGACCCGGACTTTCCATTGTCGGCAAAGCGTCCGCTCGTGGATGACTCATTTTGCCGGGAGGATTTGTCAGCGCTGCCGGAGCGGGTTCAGGCCTGGTTGAAAAACGGTGACGAGATTGTCTGTCTTTCACCGGGGGCGAGGTACGCGACAAAACGCGCTCCGCTTGCGTTGTTTCAGGCGGTGGGTGAGCGTTTGTATTCGGAAACGAATGTGAAAATCATTTCTATGTGGCAAAGCGCCGAAGCGGATTTGTCGCTATCAGATTCATTCTCCGCAGAACGCTATGCGGAAATTGTCGATGCGCCGTTGCAGACGGTGGCTGAGATTCTGAAGCGCTCACAGGTAACACTCTGCAATGATTCGGCGATTGCGCATTTGTCTTCGGCGCTCGGAACACCTGTGGTGGCGCTCTTTGGTCCGACCCATAGCGCGCTGGGGTTTTCGCCGCGCGGAGTCTTTGACTGTGTGATAGAAAATGATGAGCGTTGCCGTCCCTGCTCATTGCATGGCTCAAAACCCTGTTCTCGTGAGGAGCGCTATTGTTTTAGCCGACTGTCTGTGGCAGAGATTAGCCGGGTTGTGTGTGATAAGCTTGCCTTACAGAAGTCATTGCGCCCTGCGTTGTTTTTGGACCGGGACGGGACAATCATTGAGGAGAAATACTTTCTTTCCAACCCCGCTGAGGTAGTCTTTTATGAAGATGCATTCGCAAAGCTCAGGCAGGCGAGGCAGGCCGGTTACAAGCTGGTTATTGTTACCAATCAATCAGGCGTGGCCCGTGGGTATATGTCCGAAGACGATGTTCGCGCTGTCAATGCGAAAGTAGTTGCCGGTCTGGCCGCTGAGGGCGTCGAAATCGACGCTGTCTATTATGCACCGAAACATCCTCAGGGTACAGTTGAGGGATTTCGCTCCGCCGATAATGCGCGTAAGCCGGGTGAAGTACTGTTTGTCCGCGCGGCTCGTGACTGTTCAATCGATTTGCGACGCTCATGGGTAATTGGCGACAGGACAACAGATTACCTGTCCGCAAAGGTTATCGGAGCCGCAGGCGGCGCGCTTCTTGGGACCGGCTATGGGGAGAAGGCTCTGGAGAAAATGCAAGGTTTTCGCGGCTTGCAGCCTGATTTGGTCGTCCCCGATCTGGCTGCCGCAGTTTCTGCGATTCTCAAGCAGCATTCCCCAAGCAGGATTGGCGAACTCCCCGCTGGATAATCGTCTCTCCGATTCCGATAAGGAAAGGAGAGCGGACTTGCCGTATCTTTGTACAATAATTAGGTTTAGCAAAAGGAACCCGGTGAGCGCCCGGTGGTTGTAGCAGGTATGAAGTATGGCTCCGGGCAGGCCGCTTTCGAATCCAATTCCCGGGAGTTGCCGGGCAATAAATTCTGATAAACAGCAACATTAGGTATGTCTGATATCTTAGCCCCACATCGTACTCTCAAACAACGCATCTTCGCCGTAACGCTTACGGCCCTGCTGTTGATTGCGCTCGCCCCTGTCGTCGCGCAGGCGCAGTTCTTCTTTGGCCAGAACAAAGTTCAGTATTCGAATTTTGACTGGCGTGTGATGACCACAAAGCATTTCAAGATTTATTACTATGAGGAAGAGGAGCATCTTGCAGAAATGGGCGCGCGTATAGCTGAGGACAGCTATAAGATGCTCGCGAAAAAATTCAATCACGAGGTGCGGCGGGTTGTCCCTTTGATTATCTACAGTGACCCGCTCTTCTTTTCGCAGACAAACACCACACCGGGATTCATCTCTGAGGCCACCGGAGGTTTTACTGAGTTTCTCAAGGGACGAATGGTCGTTCCGTACATTGGCTCATACGCTGATTTTGATCATGTTATCCGGCATGAGCTGGTGCATGTCTTCATGCTTTCCAAGCTCGCAAGTGTCCAGCGTGACCAGCGCATCACTCGCAGTTCACTGCCGCCGTTGTGGTTTGTTGAGGGACTCGCCGAGCATTGGTCAACTTCCTGGAACACACAGGGCGATATGCTTGTCCGTGACATGGTTGTCTCAGGCCGGATACTGGGGATAGAGGACTTCCGTCAGGTATGGGGCACATTTTACATGTACAAATTCGGGCAGTCTGTTTGTCAGTTTATTGAGGAAAAGTATGGCTCTGACAAAATTACTTTGATTATGGAGAACTGGTGGAAATCCAAACGCTTCCGGGACGTTGTCTATTTGACTCTCGGAGTGACGCTTGAACAAATCTCCAAGGAATGGGTGTATTCGCTGAAAAAAGATTACTTCCCGTTGATAGCTGAGGCGGACATGCCAAATCACACCGCGCGTAAGTTGACGCACTCGGGATTCTCAGTGAAAGGCGCGCCAATTATGTATGACAACGGCGACGGAGTCAAAGAGTGGATCGTCTATAAGGCCGACAAGCTGGGATATTCGAGTTTGTATATGATGGACGGCTCAGGGGAGGACTCGGATGTCAGAACGATTTTGAAAGGCGGACGGTCAGCGGATTTTGAGTCATTGCATTTGATGCGTAGCGGTATTGACGCCACTGATGACGGGTTGCTGGTGTTCAGCTCAAAGGCGAGCGAGACGGACGCCTTGTATTTGATGGACATAGGCAGGCGCAAGGTGATACGACAATACCGGTTCAAAGATTTGGTTTCAATTCATTCGCCACGTTTTTCGCCGGACGGACAGCGAATAGTGTTTTCCGGTGTTGACCGTAGTGGTAAGTCTGATATTTTTCTTGTCGCAGTCGGTGACACTTCATATCAACGTCTGACTGATGATTACTATCAGGACCTTGACCCTGTTTTCAGCCGCAGTGGAACAGAGGCGTTGTTTTCATCAGATCGCGGGCCATATGGTGACAGAGGGGCGAAGGACATTTACGCCTACGATTTCGCGAGCGGCCGGTTGAAGGCTCTGACTTCCAACAAGTTTGTTGACCGCTCGCCGGAGCCAACTGATTCAGGGTATTACTTCGTCTCAAACCGCGACGGCGCCAACAATGTGTATTACTGCAAAACCGATGAAGTTGACAATCGGGAGGAGCTGTTTGCGAGAGCCAGTCAGGTGTCTGATGAATCTTTAGACACGCAAGCAATCCGAGAAGATTCAACTTCAGAAGATTCAACCGCGCAGTCGTCAGAAGAATTTGTACAGGTGACGGACCTGTTGACCGGCGCCTTTGACCCGCGTATCAGTCCGGCGAATGGAGACTTGATTTACACCGGCTATCAGAATTTCCGTTTTCAGATATACCGGCAGGCAATTGATGTCGCCGGCGACAGCGAGAAAATAGCGCCTCAGGAATTTCGTGGTAAACAACTGGTGTCGGCCACGACAGCGAATGAAGGGGCTTCCCGGAGCGCTGAGTACTGGAAACCGGGGATAATCGCTTCTGAGTCTGTGAAGTCTAATGTTTCGTATGCGACGGATTATTCGATTGATATTGCGCAATCTGCGGTGTCTTATGACCCGGTGTTTGGCACGTTGGGGGGAGTGCAGGCGCTGATGACTGATGTGCTTGGGAATCATGCGTTCTATGGGTTTCTGTCCAATAGCGCGCAAACCAAGAATGACATCCTGACCAGCTTCAATGTCGGGTTGAGTTATTTTAATCTTCAGAGAAGAGTGAACTGGGGGTTCGGCGCGTTTCATACATTCCGCGAATTCAATAATGTCGTCGATGGATATTATTTTGAGCGCCAGATAGGCGGGTATGCGCAGTTGCGTTATCCGCTGTCACGGTTCAGCCGGATAGAAACTTCGGTATATGCCCGCCATCGTGACAAGGACCAGTTTTTGCGCGGGGTTCGGCGACGTTCGTTCCTTGTGTCGCATTTTGTCTCGTTTGTTTCTGATAATTCTTTCTGGGAGTCCACCGGGCCGATTGACGGACATCGAATCAATCTGACGGTTGGCGCGACTGCGGCAGTTAATGAGGGGCGCTTCAATGACGTGGTGGCGATGGCTGATATTCGCAACTACAAACGCATCGGTCGTCACAGCGCCTTTGCGACACGTATTTTTGCCTACACATCCGGTGGTATCGATCCACGACGGATTTATCATGGCGGTAGCTGGTCATTCCGGGGTTTTGACAGACGGCAATGGTATGTGCCCAATGTGTTGTTTGTCTCCAATGAGTTGCGTTTCCCGTTGATAAACCGTCTGCTGTTGGGATTGCCTATCGGGAATCTGGGATTCAATTCGATTCGCGGGGCGTTTTTCTATGACACAGGAGCGGCCTGGGAGAATGACTATCAAGGGTTCCTTGGCTCGTTCGGCGCCGGTCTGCGCATGGGGTTCGGAGGGCTGTTCGCATTTCGTTTCGACTGGTCATATCGACATGACTACAGGCATATTGATAGCAAACCGGTCTTTGATTTCTTCTTCGGATGGAATTTCTGATGAATCGCAGGTCGGGACAGGGACCGAGACAGGCGCAGTTTTCGACGGCCTTCATGTCACTAATGTTTGTGTCACTATTGGCGCTTTTGATTCTGTCAGGAATCTCATGCTCGGGTTCGGGTAAGCAGGTTATCAGCGGACTTGAAGAAAAGGCCTCACCCTGGAGATTTGCCCGTGGCGGAGTTGCAGGTCATGGCGCTGTGGTTAGCGGCGATTATGACGGGCGTTTGGATGTGGTTTGGGAGCGGGGTCTCAAGGAAAAGCCCCAGGCGAATCTTACGCTTGCCAATGGAGCGCTGGTTTTGGCGGGTTCAAAGCGCAAGATATTCCTCATTGACCACGTCACCGGAGAGACAATCACAAAATTCAAGAACCGCAGTTCACCGCAGTCCGGCGGGGCGCTGATTGATTCATTGCTTTACAACTCTACATCACCGCCGTTCAACTACCTCGACTGCCGCAATGTGTCCAGTGGCAAACTTCGCTGGCGGAGTGTAATGCTGGATATTTCCGCGCCGCTTCTGGTAAGAGGAAAGCGACTCTTTGCGCTTGGAGGTGACGGTGTGGCATATTGTCTTGACAGATTCAGCGGTGACCTGCTTTGGGAAAAGAGGCTCGGTGGCAAAATGATCGCCGCTCCGGCGCTGGAGGTTAACGGTGAAGAAATGTTGCTCTGGATAGTCAACAGTTTCGGCTGGATTGGGGCTTTCGACGCTACGAGCGGTCAGGAGCGCTACCGGCGTGTTCTTGGCGAGCCATTAGTGTCAACGCCGGTGTTGGCGGCAGACGGTTCTGTGTATGTCTCCGGTCAGGGAGGCCATGCCTTCATGCTCCGACCGGTCGAAGAAAGTCGGAAAACAGCGTTCAATCCGGCAAACTCAGTTTATCCCGCTGATCCGGCCGATCCAGATGAAAGGGCGGTTAGTGTCGATTCATTTGCTTTGACAGAATATCCGTTGCAGTCGCCGGGTTGGACATCCCCGGCGCTTGCAGACGGTTTCGTTGTGTTCTCAGACAATAGTGGGCATGTCTACGGATTCCGCGCCGGAAAGCTTGAAAAGCCGCTCTGGCAGGTGTCTCTTGATGCAACGCTGGTGGCCTCACCAATAATCGTTGGGAAGTATGTGGTTGTCGGCTTGCTTGACGGCCATATTTATACTCTGGAACTGTCTACCGGTGAGATAGTCCACTCCCGCTTACTCGAATCCTCAATCAAATATCCTCCGGTTTCCGATGGGGAGCATGTCTTTGTCGCTACTCAGCGCAAGTCGCTTTACTGTCTCGGATCATTGAAGCGTTAGTCACCGTTAACAATCGCTTACAATCTCATATCATAAGCAGTTCGCAAAAGACTGCCATTCTGGCGCATAGCTGCCAGATAGGCGGTCATTGTGGCAGTACGGCGCCAATATGGCAGTTTGCTTCAAATCGTGATTCTGGGGTAATATACGGTTAATAGCTTGTGGCACACTGGGATATGCGATTGTAGTCAGCTTGGCGCCGGAATTGTATTAGTCCAGTGCAGGTAGTCAACACTGATGGCTATCA
>CAZFAL010000116.1:0-9606 GCA_964516945.1 uncultured Ignavibacteriales bacterium | reverse complement strand
AACCAGACTGACGTATAGGCGATACCGACGGCGAATGATGTGCCAGCGATACCAAAACCGAGACTGGCGAGGAAGAACATCCAATAGCTGTCCACATAGCTCATCAAAAACATCGGGATGGCCGCCAGAAGCATGACAATCGCATAGACAATGCGACCACCATATTTGTCTGTCAGGATACCCACAGGTAAACGGAACACCGCGCCACTGAGCACCGGAATACCAAGCAACCAGCCCATCTGCGCTTTGTCCCAAACGTAAACACCGTTATCAACGAGATACGTGACCAGCACGCCGTTCATCATCCAGGCCGCAAAACACACGGTGAAGGCAATTGTGTTCAGCGACAATACCGATATTGCTCTACCCTTTTCAGTCATCTTCCTCTCCGAATTCCGCCTGTACCCTATTGTTGCAACTAATCCTGTTCAGTATCTGACAAATTATCTTCGCTCACACGCTCGCTCCAAATCTGCTTTAGACTTTATCTCGCAGGCGAGCAATTAACGCTCTGTTTCTGTACCAACGCACGACCTGATGTCTGCGCCAGAGGTATGGATTTGGCGCGACAAGCACATGCACCAAACGGGTGAACGGGAAGATACCAATCAGGATGAAGGCATTGATGATGTGCAGTTTGACCATCAATGGCAGAGCCGAGACGTAGCCGACATTCGGGCTGAATTTGGCGATTGACCAGAGATACGGAGTCATCGCTCCGGCGAACCAGGAGGAGCCCCAGCGGTTGAATAGCGCCATGTATAAGCCAAGGGCTATCTGTATTACGAGCAAGGCAAGAAGAATCCAGTCCGCTCTGCTGGTGACCATGCGCACTTTTGTATGCTTGATGCGTCGTCGAATCAAGGCAATGATGCCGATGAACGACAGCGCCGCGAAGGCAAACATTGCGGCTTCAAGAAGATACAAACGTAACGGCACACTATTCCAATTGAGGACAAGTTTGGGAAGCAGGAACATGATGACATGACCGGTCAGCACGACTATCAGGCCATAATGGAAGGGCACCATACCCCAGAAATGTGTTTTGTTCTCCAGAAACTGCGAGGACAGGCTGGAAAAGGTGAATTTCTGAATCCGGTAGCGCTGGATAGTGACAAAGAAAAACGTAAACAGCGCCACATACGGAAACACACCGAAAATTAACTGATCTTTCAACAGTCCCGGACTATCCATTCTTAACTTCCTTCCCCTGCGTATCTGAACGATTCACATTCTTTTCATTTCCGTTGTGACGCGCCTTCACATCTGCGTGGATCGCGTACAAGATGTTTATATAGGGATTTTCACGTCCCTTGAGCCCTGAGGTCATTTTGTCCATCGCCGGGATGACATAGCCGCGCGCAAATGACTCCGCTTCTTCGGTGTCCATGCGTCCGAGAGCCCTGAGAACCTGCGAGAGATGGTCAGGGAGTTCGGATGTTTCTGCAATATCAAGACGACGGAGCGTTTGGCGCATTTCTACGATGAATGCGCCGCGCTCATAGTTTTCGGCGTAGAGTTGCCAGCCGACTTCGAGCGCACATTTGGTGTTAATATCAAATGTGCGCGTGAAGAGCTCTTCAAGCTCTTCGATTTCTTTGCCGGTGACAGCATCGACAAACTTCTGCAGATTGTCACAACCGACAGATTCCGCCAGTTGCATTTCTTCCCGGCAAATCTGCAGGAACTCATGAAACCCCGGTTGCGGATACTGCAACAGTCCGCCGAGAGAGTCGTAAAGCTTGGCCTTTGAATAGCTCATAGTCGGCTCACAATCCTCGATGCGGTCCGGAAACGAATCCGAACCCGGCTTCCTGTTTGCGCTCCATCGGGTCATTCAGCGCTTCGAGCGCCTCTTCACGATGTGACGGCGGGATGACGAATCTGTCGTCGACTGTGCAGAGCGATGTCAGCTTGTAAATCGCTTCGGCTTCTTCAACCGTACAATCCGCAGCAGCCAGCATCTTCTCCGCCATCTCCATGGTGATGTCACCGACTGTGACAGCGCGACGATACCAGCGGACAGCTTTCTGTTTCTTCAGGGCGTAGAGTACCGGCTCGGTTTGTCCGGCGCCGAAGAGATTACCGAGAAACTCCAACGGCACACGTGACTCTTCAATGTCATGGAAGAATTCATCAGTGACGCTCTTGAGTTTGCCATTGTGCTGATTGGCCATCACCGGTGACATCGGCGGCACATAGAACAACATTGGCAATGTGCGGAACTCGATATGCGGCGGCAGAGCCAGTTTCCAGACTTTCACAAACTTGTAGACCGGAGATTCCTGCGCGGCCTTGAGGACTGACTCCTGAATACCGTTTTCGCGGGCGTTTGCCAGAACTTTCTCATCAAACGGGTCAAGTATCATCGAGCGATGACCATCAATGAGCGCCTCATCGGACAAACGCGCAACTTCCTCAATTCGGTCTGCGTCATAGAGCAACACACCAAGGTAGCGAATGCGACCAACACAGGAATGGAAGCAGGCCGGGGCCTGACCGGTTTCAACACGCGGGTAGCAGAGGATGCATTTCTCTGATTTACCGGTGCTCCAGTTGTAGAAGACTTTCTTGTACGGGCAGGCGGCGATACATGAGCGCCAGGCGCGACAGCGTTTCTGGTCAACGAGCACAATGCCGTCTTCGCCGCGTTTGTAGAGCGCTCCTGACGGACAGGATGCCACACAGGCGGGATTCATGCAATGATTGCAAATACGCGGGAAATAGAAGAACACCATCTGCTCGATAGCCGCAAGTTGCTGACGCTGTTGCTCGCTCATTGTGTTCAGGTTCGGATCATTCCTGGCATAGGCCGGTGTGCCGCTGAGATCATCATCCCAGTTCGGACCGGACTCAATGTCGATATATTCTCCGGTGACCATCGAAATCGGTTTGGCTGTCGGCTGGTCATCACCCTCCGGCGCATTGAAGAGATTCTGATAGTCATAGGTCCACGGCTCGTAATAGTCATCCATGCTCGGCTGGCTGGGGTTATGGAAAATATTCGCCATAATCCGCGCTTTACCGGTGGACTTGAGACGCAGTTTCCCACGGTGTTTTTCCCATCCGCCGCGGAACTTGTCCTGATCCTCCCAGAGCGCCGGATAGCCGGTTCCCGGTTTGGTCTCGACATTGTTCCACCACATGTACTCTGTGCCTTTACGGTCGGTCCAGATGTTTTTGCAGGCGATGCTACAGGTGTGACACCCGATACATTTATCGAGATGGAAAGTCATCGCTACTTGAGATCGTACATTCATTATTCACTCTCCTCTCGAGTTACCAGATTAGTTGCGGCAGTTTGCGGACAAGAATATGTGTGTCACGGTTACAACCGACCGGACCCCAGTAGTTGAAATGGAAGGTAAACTGTCCATACCCACCGGCCATCAAGCTCGGTTTCAATCGTGTGCGTGTCAGTGAATTATGACCACCAGCGCGACGGTTACCACGCAGGGGTGACTTCGGCACCGAATAGGTGCGCTCCGGTGAATGGTATTGAATACAGACACCCGGCGGGATGCGATAACTGACGACGGCGCGAGTGACAACTACACCGTGATCATTGTGCATTTCCACCCAGTCATTGTCGTCAATACCAATTGCCTTGGCGTCTTTCTCACTAATCCAGAGCGGTTCAACTCCACGTGACAGTGTGGTCATACGTTGATTATCACCATAGGTGGAATGGATATGCCATTTACCGTGTGGTGTCAGATAATTCAACGCCACGGTGTCACCGACTTCCTTGCTGAAACGCATATCCGAGTATTGTGTCGGAAGCGGCTTCGGCTTGTAGGTCGGGAGATGTTCACCGAACTGGATATAGAGTTCATGATCGAGATAGAAATGCTGACGGCCTGTCAGGGTCCGCCATGGCACTTGCATATCGACGTTATAGGTAAATGGCGAATAGGCGCGGCCATTTTCGATAAGCCCACTCCACATCGGGCTGTTGATAAAGCGTTGCGGACGGGTCTGCAGGCCTTTGTAGGTGCAACGCACTGAGCGTGATTTCTCAACGAGTTGTGTCAACGGCAGGCCGACTTTTTCCTGTATATTCTGATACGAACGATAGGATAGTTCGCCATTCGTCACTGAGGCAAAGTTCAAGACTGTGTTGCAAACATCCTGATCTTCTTTCAATGATGGGTACTTTACTCCGCCCCATTCCTCGGTATGGCCATTTTTAACCGCTTCGTCGTAGAAGTCGTCGATGGCATAATGCGTACCATGCGCTCCCAGTCCATTCTTGCGCGCCATCGGCCCAAACGAAATGTACTGGTTGTAGAGGTTCTTGTAGTCACGCTTGACAATTTTCAAATGCGGCATTGTCTGGCCGGGAATCGGCTCGATTTCACCTTTGCGCCAGTCCAGCATTTTCGGCTGAGTGATTTCCGCCGGCGTGTCATGCGCCAATGGCGCGGCGACCATATCGGCTACCGGTTCCGGGAAATGTTTCCCGGCAAATTCGGAGAATCGTTTGGAAATGGCCTGGAAGATTTTCCAGTCACTCTTTGATTCCCAACAGGGTGGCACGGCCTCAGAAAGCGGATGGATGAAACTATGCAGGTCTGTCGAGTTCAGGTCTGCTTTTTCATACCATGTCGCCGCCGGAAGCACAATGTCCGAATACAACGCCGAGGTGTCCATGCGGAAGTTTAAGTCAACCACGAGGTCCATCTTGCCCTGCGGGGCTTTCTTGTGCCATTGGATGTCCTTGACAGAGTCTTCGGCCATATCTGTGGCGATAGCGTTGGTGTGTGTGCCGAGATAATGCTTGAGGAAATACTCATGCCCTTTCGAGCTGGCCATCAGGGCGTTACCTCTCCAGATAAACCAGACGCGCGGCCAGTTTTCCGGCGCATCAGGATCATCGACTGAGAATCTCAACTCGCCTGATTTCAGACGCTTGACAACATCGTTGACAACCTGACCGTCGTCACCGGCTCCTGCGGATTCAGCGTCTTTGACTATTTCAATTGGGCTTTTGTTGAATTGCGGATAGAACGGCAACCAGCCGGAGCGCACGGCGCGCGACTGGACGTCCATTGAGTGTCCCGAAGCCAGTGTGTTCGCCGGTTGATGTTTCGGAACGGTGTGATAGTCGGTGAAGTCTTTTTCGTAACGCCATTGGTCGGTGTGCACATAGTGCCAGCTCGGCGCGTTTTGCAGACGTGACGGCGGATACCAGTCTTTGGCCATCGCAATCGCGCCCCATGATTCACCCGGTGCAAGTTTCTCCTGACCAACATAGTGCGCCAGCCCGCCGCCATTGACCCCCACACACCCGCAAAGCATCAGCGCGTTGATACCTGCGCGATACATAAGGTTGCCGTGGTACCAGTGATTGATACCGGCTCCGATGATAATGGTGCATTTGCCGTTAGTGTGTTCGGCGGTCGTCGCCCATTCGCGGGCGAAACGAATCACCATGTCGCGGCTCATGCCGGTGTATTTTTCTGACCACGCCGGTGTGTATGGCGCATCATCGTCATAGCTGAGATTCTCATCACCAGCCAGACCGCGCGGGACACCGTACTGCGCCATCAGCAGGTCATAGACAGTAGTGACAATCGCGGTCTTTCCGTCGGCGGTTTGAATCCTGCGCACCGGAACCGGACGCGCGAGGTCCTGCCCCTGGCCGAAATCATCGAAGCGCGCTTTGACAACTTCGTCATGCGAGTTCAAAAGCGTCAGCGCCGGATTGATATCACTACCGGTAAGGCCGTCCTTGTGCAGAAGATTCCATTTGCCTTTCTCCTTGCCCCAGCGGAAACCGACACTGCCCATCGGCATTTTCGGTTTGTTATCTGTGGCATCCCACATCAGATATTTCCATTCGCCATTTTCAATGTCAGTGTAGCCATTGATACGATTGGCGCGCAGTAGCTGACCCGGTGTGTAGAGACCGGGTTCATCCGTCGTTCCGAGTTCAACCAGCAGAGGTGAATCAGTGTATTTCTTGGCGTATTCGATAAAATACGGAGTCTGCTTTTCGTGGTGATACTCTTTGAGCAACACGTGGTTGACCGCCATCCACCAAGCGCCGTCCTGGCCGGCGTTGAGCGAGACCCATTCGTCAGCGTATTTGGCCACCTGATTGAAGTCCGGCGCAAAGACCCACATCTTTGTGCCATTGTGACGTGACTCTGCGGCGAAATGACAATCCGGTGTGCGGGTCATGTTCAAGTTGGAGCCCATCACCGCGAGCAGTTTGGAGTTGTACCAGTCGGCCGACTCGTGCACATCAGTTTGCTCACCCCAGGCCTCCGGAGACGCCGGCGGCAAGTCGCAGTACCAGTCATAGAACGAAAGTCCCACTCCGCCCATCAACTGCAGCATCCGCGAACCGGAGGCGTAGCTAATCATCGACATGGCCGGAATCGGCGAGAACCCGGCGATTCTGTCCGGGCCGTGTTTTTTGATAGTGTGAATTTCTGCGGCAGCAATCAGGTCCAGGACAGTGTCCCAGCTTGCGCGGCGGAACCCGCCTTTGCCGCGGGCTCTTTGCCAACGCGCGCGGGCTTCAGGATCTGAAACAAGCGCTGTCCAGGCCTCAACCGGATCATCATATCTGTCACGCGCCTGCTTCCACAAATCCAGCATTGCGCCGCGGATGTATGGGTATTTGACCCGCAATGGTGAGTAGAGATACCACGAATAGGAAATCCCTCGCTGGCAACCACGCGGCTCATAGGGCGGCAATCCGGCTTCAAGTTCCGGATAATCCAGTTGCTGCATTTCCCAGGTGACAATCCCCTCTTTGACATAAATCGCCCAACTGCAGCCACCGGTGCAGTTTACTCCATGCGTACTGCGGATGACTTTGTCATGTTGCCAGCGGTTGCGGTAGAATTCCTCCCATTGCCGATTCTCGGGAGTAATCTCATCCTTAATCCACGGAGCGGTTCCGTTCTGCTTCACGAGTTACCTCCGAACTTTCTGTTTGTTTTGCTTTTGTGCTTTTAATCGTGAACGCTCCACCAATGGCCGACGAACCGCGCGGAACCGTCCACTCCAGAATCCGCCGAAAGCCAGTAAAACGACAAGTGTGCCACCGATTCCGTAAAAGATGACACCCATCCAAAGGAGAACACCTTCGCCGTCAGACTCAGGGTTTTTTGCGGCATGGTCAAAGAGCGCCACTACTGCGTTGATTTCTTCTTTTTCGAGCGGGTGGGGTTTGAAGACTGATTGCATAGTCGCTGTTGGCGGGGAGCCCAGCCAGGCGGTCATCGCCGCCCGACCCTGCAAACGCTCAAAGACTTTGGTGAGATTCGGCCCGAGATTGCCACCCATCGCGGCCCCTGAACCGGAGACAGAGTGACATGACATACATGGCGGAGCGCCGTTCTTGAGACGGACGGCGCCGGTGAAGATGTCTGCGCCATGCGCGACATCAGCATCGGTAAAGGGAATCTCCGGCGCGGTTTTGCCGGAGAACTCTGATTCTTCAAGTTTTGATTCGGCGGCGATGAAGTCGAGCAATTCACCGGCTAACTTCTTGTCAATCGGATTCGCAACTACCATCGGGACACCGTTTGATTCTTTGAGAATCTCCAGAGCATAGGGATCACCGGCGTCAATTTTGGCCTTCGGATTCATCAGCCACTCAATGAGCCATTCCCTGTCCTTTTTGTCCTTAACATTCTTGAGGTCCGGACCTATCAGTCGTCCACCACCTATTCGATGGCAACTGGTACAGTTCAGTTTGAAAAACTCCTTGACCGGCTGGCTACTCGCAATGACAGGCAACCCTGCAATCAGAGCCGTCAAGACCAGAACTCGCTTCAGGTCATTTAATGAGAGAGGCGCTTTCATCTGTCAGATTCTTCCCTATTCTATTTCTGTTGCTTCTTTATCTTTTCTGACACACTATAGGGATGCTACCCCATATAGCAGATTTCGGAGTCTGTTATCTTGTATATGTCTCTTTTCAACTTGTTTCTGGACTCCCCTTGCGTAGCAATCCGGCAATAAACAGAGTTGCCGACCCCTTTATCTTGTTTATACGGCATATCGGCGAAGGTGTCAAGCGCTAAATGATAAAAAAAGATTATTTTGTCTTGAATTATGGGAAAAACTGGATTTGGATGGGCGACGAAGATGCCCGCAAGGTGAGCGCCAAACGTAACCCCTTGATTATAAATAACTTACAAATAAGTCAGAGCGGCTTATTCTTCAGTCTTGCTTCAGCTTGAACTGCAAGAGTACTGAGGCCCACACAGGAACAGACCTGCCATTCAGAGTTGCCGGTGTGAACTGCCACTGCCAGGCAGCCTTTATGGCAGCGTCTTCGAATCCGGCGTTGGCGCCTGAAGACTTGTCGATTCTGACGTCGGCGACTTTACCACTTTTTTCGACGAACACGCCCACCCATACAGCGCCCTCAATCCCGGCGCGTTTGGCCAGAGTCGGATATACCGGAGAAGATTTGTTAATGAACACCGGTGGATTGTCATAGGAGAATGCCGGATCGACAGTGAGTCCGGTTGCCTCATGCGGCGCCCGATGACGTTTGTCGCAATCCTGAGGTGACCTGAACTCGAAGGGGAACGTGACCCAGACAGCAACCGGACGTCCATTTTGTAGCGCCGGAGTAAACCTGGATTTTTTCCCGGCTTCCAATGCGGCGTCTTCAAATCCTACATGAGTTCCAGACGCCTTTGCGACTTTCGCATCACGCACATCGCCCATTTTGTTTACCAACAGCTGCACCCAAACGGTACCGGAGACACAATTCTCCAGCGCCTTGCGAGGATATTCCGGTGTGACTTTTTCAATGACTTTTGGTTCCACTTCATGGGCAACAAAGGCCCCGGGTTGTGGTTTGAGAGTATCCGCCGGGAGCGGCTGGCAATCTTTTGGCGGGGTGAAACGATACGTCATAGTCGTCCACATCGCCTTTTCTTTGCCGTTGATAATCGCCGGGGCGAATTCTGATTTCCAGGCGGCGCTGCTTGCGGCTTCTATGAACCCTGAAACTGAATCCGAGGCCACTGCGGTTTTCACATCAGAAACAGCGCCGCTGGTTGAGACATAGACAGACAACCAGACATTGCCTGCGAGGCATTTGTTCAGGGCAAATTGCGGATATGTTGCAGGCGCCTGAGTGAGCAACGCAGGTTTATCCAACGGAGCGCTTGATTCGGCCTGTCGGGTTTTCTTGCGCGGTTGACGTTCAACAGCGTCTGCGGCGCTTGCATACCAAAACACAATGCAACAGACAAGAGCAAGCAAATAGTATTGTGATGAATAGCATCGTTTCTTTCGCATAGACGAGACCTGACTGTTTAGTTAGTCACTGTTTAGCCAGACTGAAGTTACGACACATTCACGTGAAGGGCAAGTCTGTTTTTGGTTCTCCTTGATGTGAAGATGTCGGGTTTCTAAAGCGCTAAAGCGCTTGCGGAACCCGACCTACAGTTAAGCCGGAGATTGTATCATGAAACGAGGAGAACCCACAGTAAGGGCCAGTCGTCCCGCGTTGTGTCAGGTCTTGCGACAGCGTTTTTGGCTGTCGTGTGACCTGACACGTTTAGTATAGGGACGTGTCGGGTCACAATTTTCGCTCTGCGAAAATCAAGACCCGACACAACAATC
>CAZFAL010000115.1:0-9630 GCA_964516945.1 uncultured Ignavibacteriales bacterium | reverse complement strand
GATCCTTTCGGCCTTGTATATTTCGCAAACTGTCGGGTTAAAATTCACCACCGCCTCGAATTCCGGTTTTATCACCGGACTGTTTGTATTCTTCACACCTTTGCTGTTGCGCTGGCTCTTCAAGAGTAAACCAACACTGATGGAATGGATAGGTTCCCTGTTATCACTCGCAGGATTATGGGTTCTGACCGGCGGATTGCATGAAGTCAACGTTGGTGACGCTCTGACATTGATTGCCGCTCTTACTTACGCGTTGCATGTTCTCTATTCGGACAAGTATATGAAATCCGGTGTCGACCCTTATGTTATCAGTTGCCAGCAGTTTCTGCTTGTCGGGACTATCAGTGTCATTGTCGGCTGGGCATCAGGCGCGCCATTCTCAATCGGCTCAATGAAGGTCGGATGGGTTATTGTCTTTCTCGCGCTGGGGCCATCATTGTCTGCGTTTGTGATTCAAATGCTGGCGCAACGCATTACGACTCCTGTCAAAGTCACATTGATATTCGCGCTTGAACCGGTGTTCGCGGCGCTGTTCGCCTGGACAATCGGTGGAGAACAAATAGTCATACATCGCGCGCTGGGTGGACTGTTGATTGCGCTGGCGCTGGCTGTTTCAGGACTGCGCACACCGAAGATAGTTGCCAGATTCAAAAACCAGCGCTGATTGTCACCTCTTCTTCTTTTGATTCTTTCGCTTTGCCTGTTGCGCAACCGCAACCGCTTTCTGTCCCCATTCTCTCAGCGTTGTGTCGTCCTCAATGACATCAGCGGGAACTTCGTAGTATTGCATGACATGCAAATCATCCTTGTACGGTCGAAAGGGACACATGCCGAAGTGTTCAAAGTCTCCTCGATTGCTGTCATCGACTTTGAAGTACAGCGAATCATCATCGAGCAGAGCGAAGAAATAACCGCCACAATAGACACCAACCCCGCCGAACATCTTCCGCGACGTAATTTCGCCAACGACTTCAAGTCGTTCCAGAATAAAACTCCGGTATGATTCACTGACAGCCATATTGTCAGGGTATACTGTTACAACAATGTAGCGCGAAAGACATCTTCGTTGAAACCAACTATCAATGTCTTACCTATTTTGATTGTCGGAGCGCGCAGGTTTCCGGTTGGCCCAAGCAGGAGTTTCGCCAGATGCTCACGTTCGGGCTTTTCACTTTTGAGATTAAGTGTGGTGACTTTCTTGCCTTTGCAGACATGCAGAACAGAGGCCTTATCAACCAGTTGCAGGCCATCATCCAATTGCAGTTTTCTGCTGGCAGGAATCGTTTCTTTTGTGGTAACATGATGTTTCTCGAGGAACTCACGGGTCCTGTTGCAACTTGTTCAGCCGGGGCGATGATAGCGCCAGTCGATTTGTTTAGCCATGTGCTGTACCTGTATCCTGATGATTCGAAACGTTACTACATTATCAAAACGAACTTACCTATTTGTGTCGCTCCATCGGGTGTTTCGACAACAAAATAATAGATACCCGAAACCGCCAACTGCAAGTTCCGTGTAATCAAGCTCCACGAATCATGCATCGCGGTCGGACTGTCAGCAGGTTCATCGTGCTCTATCATATTTATCAAGTCACCATCAAGAGAAAATATTCGAATAGTGCATACCGGAGGCAAATTGACAAAATTGAGCGCATGGGTCCTTTCCGGCAGAAGGTCAGGAGACCCGCGACCTTCAAACCCGGCGTCACGGTAATCGCCATCCATCCTGTAAGGATTCGGATATGCGATGACATTGAGTTGGTCGGCCGGTATTGGGCCGACTCGCTTTTGTGCGAAGACTTCCACTGCGGTTCTGACGGGATTCGTTTCCAGAAACGGCAGATTCGATCCTTGAGACCCGAAGTCAAACGCCGTGACCGAAGCATAGTAGGATTGTGACGGCAGGAGATTCCTCAGTATGTAGCGGTATTCAAAGAACTTGAATCGTTTGCCATCGGGCGTTAGTTCGCCGCCACTGTAGAACGTGGTCTTACCTGTGAGCGGATCTGTATATAGCGTGTCTGACGTGAATGCCGAATCCAGGGCCAGAGAATGCGGGTATGGCGCATTCGGATATATCTTGTGGATTCCGTTCTTGTCTGTCAGGTCACTTTGATTAAAATCCTGACTGACGAAGTAGAATGTCGAGTCACCAAAGTGCAGCGGGTTGTCAAGTCCATTGGAAGTTGGATCATAGTCTCGATTGCCATTGGCGTAGATGTCCTGAACCTCTTGCAATGAAAACGGCTTGCGCAGTATTTGCCAGCGTCCCGAAGCGCCAAGACGTGGATTCAAGTAGAATTGAGTAAAGTCTTCAAAGTCATAGGATGATTGCACTGTCAGGCCAATTGTCGTGTTCTCCAGACCAAGATAGACACGATATCCCTCGAAATCCACTTCTCCACTAAACACATCCGGCGTTGTCTCAGATTTTATCCCGTTCCATTCAACGGTAACTTCACCTACCGAGGAATTGAACCGCACATCAGGAGCAGGTGGCGGTGTCGCAGCCCGAATGTCCGGAACGCCATCACCGGTGTAGAAAATCGTATCAGCGGCAGTAGCAACTTCCCTTGTGTTTACCTGAAGCGTTGTCTCAGGAGGATTGACAAGTGAATCTATCATGAACGTTGTATCGACCACCGTTTTAGTTGCATTCACACATACGTGATAATTCCCCCTGAACCCGTCACCATCAGTATCCACGCCCGGATTGTCATAGACCCATGACGCCCAACTGGCGTTTTTGATTAGGTTGTCCCAATTGAGTTTGTCCATGAATTTCTGCGGGTCTGTCGGGTCGATTCGGTTGTCCGGGTCAACATGAAAGTTTTCTCCACCGACATAGGCAATGGCAAAATGCGCCTTGCCCTGCGGCGGTAAAGTCAGCGGCCCGAAAGAAATCAGGTCATAGTGGTGATTGTGATTACCAAAGCCGGGGCCGAGCGCTACTGCTGTGGCGTTGGTTCCGGGAGGCAGCCAACCGTCTGCAGTGTGATCAATCGCGCTAAAAATCTGGTCATAGTCGAATTCACCGCTGGACATGACGTAATAGCGATTGTTATCACCTTTCGGCGTGCCAAGGACACTGGCCATGTTACGAAATGGTCTTTCAGCGGTGCCGGCCTTGCGAGGCCCCCAGTCCTTGGGACCATTGTCGCTGTCGTCCCACCAATTGTATGAAATAGTCAATGTGTCAGCCGGCAATTGTAAAAGTTTGATTGCCGTTACCGATGTAGGCTGACCTCCTCTGAATTGCTTCTGTCCGGGGTCCGGATTTCCGTCGTTGTCAGCCGACCACCACAAACCAACCGTATCAATAAACTGGCAATTCGTCGGACGCAGCGAAAACGCCTTCGCTGTATCCTTGTAACCGGCTATCAAGTCAAGGTCAAAGCCGCCACGCAGCTCCAGCCCCAAATAGGCGTCATGGATAATCTGGCTACCGATATTTGTGACAACATAGTCGATGATATAAAAGTCTTCGGCGAACTCAAAGCTCCAGGCATAGCTTGTTTGTTTAACGCGCACATTCAACGGGATATGCGGGCGATTGGTCAGGTCATCAACTCCGGTATAAAACTGACTAACAAGGGTATCGTAATAGAAAAATGAAATATCCTGCTCAGAAGAAGCAAGTTCACCTGATCGTCCCGTATCAGAAATACTCCGGACAGTGAATCCTTCATTGTTGGCGATTTGGCTTGCCTGTGTCGGCGGCCAGAATTCAATGACAGTGGAAACCAATGTGTCACGTCCAACGACTCCGCCGACCCAAATATGCGGGGTTGAGTAAATCCTTCCTGTGCCACGAGGGAAAGACATGAATTCAATGCCGTTGAGTCCACCGCCGTTGTACATATCCGGGCCAAACATGCCATTGTTCTTGACCGTGGTGATTATGTTGTTGACATTATGTTCTATCAGGTCAACAAAGGGGATATTTCCAGCCGAGCGTAGCTGCACTGTCCGCGGCTGCGCGTGATCGTGCCCCGGATACACAGACACGGCATGTATTGTTGGTATTGAAATCAACGTCAACAGACAGGCCATGACAATGGTCGAAAAAATCAAGCTGACTGATCGACTCCTACACTGTCTTTTCATCTGCCTTTGCATCTGCATACTTCCTGCTATCCCTTTCCGGCCAGTTGCGAACATTCGGACTCCCTCGGTAGGAACCAGGCGCATAACCGTCTAACCTTAATACACCGTCATGGTGATTGTCAGGGATATGTTGAGAGTTTTGCTTATCTGCATGGGTGTTCGGTGTAGCATCAATCAAGCATATTGATACCTATCAAATAGCCCACCTGTAAAAAATACCTAAAGAACAGCCGGGGGTCAAGCGGAGAATTATGCCGCTACGCGGTCAATGCGCTCAAGATAGCTATTGTATCTGAAATCCAAGCAGGTTCAAGAGATGCCGATCAAACGCTCTGCAAATCAAAGAGAAAATCCCGCGCCCATTTATTAACCGTTTGATTGGAGATTTTCTTAAGCATTGAGCGATGGCGTTCAATCCGCTCCTCAAGAGACATTTCCAGAGCCACGGCAATACCCTGGGCTGTGTCCTCCGGCAGATAGGGATTGACGATAACGGCTTCTTCAAGCTCCTCAACAGCCCCGGCGAAGCGTGAGAGAACAAGGGCGCCGGGATTATCCGGATACTGTGCGGCGACATATTCTTTGGCCACAAGGTTCATACCGTCACGAAGCGGTGTGACAAGACCGACACGGGAATCACGATAGAACTCGGTGAGCTTGTCCTGACTATACGTGCGGTACAAGTAGCGAATCGGCTCCCAGTCATGCTCGCCCATTTCACCATTTATCCGGCCAACGAGAGAATCCATGCGCTCCTTTTGCTCTTTGTATTCCGGCACTTGTGTACGGGACGGTGAACTTATCTGCATGAAAGAGATATTGCGCAACAATCCCGGATTCGTCTTCAGAAGCATTTCAAAAGCCAGAATCCTTTCCGGCATACCCTTGGTGTAATCGAGACGGTCAACACCTATTACTATTTCACGTCCACCGAATGAATCACGGAGTGACTTTTTGCGTGTGGAAGACTCGCGCGCCGAGGTAGTTGGCAGAAAGCGATTAACATCAATACCTATTGGGTACGCGCCGACACGCTGGAAGCGGTCACCGGTGCGCAACACATACCCATCCCATTCTGAGCCGAGAGCGCGCTTGCAGGCGTGAACATAGTTATCCATGTATGTGCGTGTCTGAAAACCGACGAGGTCGAATTCCTGCATCGCCATCAGAAAGCGCATAAACTCCGGCAGAATCGCGAGTGTATCCAGAGCCGGGAACGGAATGTGCAGAAAAAACCCCAACCGACCGCTCCAGCCGGCCTGACGCAATTCATCACCGAGCAACATCAGGTGATAGTCATGCGCCCAGACGAGATCATTTTCTTGTAACTGAGGAATCAACTGGTGCGCGAACATGGCATTCACAGAACGATAGATTTCCAGTTGCCAGCCGGACAGTTTTGCGAGCGTTGGGAAGTTATGGAAGAGTGGCCAGATAGTGTTGTTGCAAAAGCCGTTGTAGTAGGCCTCAAACTCTCGACGGGTTAAATCAACACCTACCAGTCGCAGATTGCCCTCGGACGTGTCCTGAATAATCGGCGGCCGGCGGGTTTTCAGTGTCTTGCCGCTCCAGCCCATCCAGAGTCCTCCGGCCTCGCTCTGGGACAGCGCCGCTTCCAGAGCAGTCGCCAAACCGCCGACCGGTTTTCGCCGGCCCTGCGACTCTTTTTCCATCGCAGGGAGACGATTGGAGACAACTACGAGTCGTGATTTGCGACGGGAAACGGTAGCGCCGCTTTGGCGCTGAACCACTGAGCTATGCCAGCTTCTTAAGAAACCGAGAACCTCATCCTGTGACTCCAGGTATCCCTGAGCGGCAGTGTCGCTTGAACCACCACCGACTTTGATGCCGATTCCACGTCCGGAAATCGCCTTGAACGCATCCTCATCTGTGTCATCATCACCGAGATAGACCGCGAAGACATCCGGGTCGCATTCACCGAGCAGAATATCAACTGCGGTTCCCTTATGATAGCGTCGTGAACGAATCTCAACACCGCCGTTGAAAGCGCGACATTCAAGGTCATACTTTTCTGCGATGGGCGTGTAGACATTCCATGAGAGCTCTTCAACTTCGAGACCCTTTTCCGGCTCCAACCCACGCACATGCACGGCAATACTTGCCGGTTTCAGCTCCAGAAACTCTTCAAGCCCCACGGATGTAGCTGCGAGTTTTGCGGCTTCAAGGCCGGCAATTTCTCTTTCGGATAACTCCTGCCGGGTGAGAGTCCCGGCCTTCGTTGAACGTTCAAACCCATGCGCGCCAAAGACCTCAACATCCATGTCGCCTAACAGGGTGCGGACCTGTTGTGTCGGCCGACCCGATACTAACACCAGACGGGTATGTCCGGCTTTGAGAATTTTGGTGAGAATTTGACGGGTGGCTTCAGGTGGGCGCGCCTGCATGCGGTGAACATTAAACGGCGCCAGTGTGCCGTCATAGTCGAGTATCAGCGCCCGTTGTTTCGCTGAATGCGCACGTTCCCAGAATCCATCCGGGAGACTTGATGACATCCTGTCCTCCTTTACGCTGATTCCGCTATTGCTCAACTTGTCTGTAACTCGTTGTCTATAACTCGATATGCGTTTTGTCGCCTTTTCGGAGCCCCAACATGAGTGTCAGATAATCCCGCAGATGGCGGGTTATCAGGAAATGCTCACGCACGAAGTTTCGCGCCGTGGAGCCCATCTCTTTCATCAATGTGGGGCGAGTTAGCAGATAACGCAAACGAAATGCAGCGCCTTCCGGTGTATCTACCAGAAAACCGGTGTGATAATCCACGATTTGCAAGGTGATGCCGCCGGTATTACCGCCGATAACCGGTTTGCCCTTCCACAGGGCTTCAGTAACAGTCAGGCCAAAACCCTCTCTCGTCGACTTTTGCAGCACAACATCAGCCGCGCGTTGCAGTGCGTTAATTGTCGCATGCGCGTCCGGAGGCAATGAGAGAATATGAATATCCGGATCATCATTTGCGGCTTCCCGCACAGCAGTGAGCACTTCTGCGCCTTCGGGATCATCGTCAGCCGTTCCACCGGCCAATACAAGTTGTAACGGCAGGTGTTTTTTCGCCATTCGGTATGCGGCTATCACACCTACCGGATCCTTGAACCAGTCAAAACGGGAAACCTGCAACGCCATGGGACGTTGCGGGTCTATCCCGAAACACATGCGGATTTTCGCGACATCATCATCCGGCAAATCGATATTCTTGGGACTCAGCGGGTCTATGCTCGGTGGTATCAGATATTGCGGATGCGGTAACGGTTGAGCGAAATTGGCCAGTGAGAAGATACTCGCGTCATATTGTTCCAGATACGGACGCAAGTGGCGCCAGATAGGCCGATGCGGGCGGCTGGCGTCAATATGACAGCGCCAAATCCATTTACCGTGTCTGACATACTGTTTCTTGTTTCCGTTGGCTTCGGAAAACAACGCCAGCAACGGCGCCGGTTGCGGGTCATGCACAAAGACATAGTCCGCCTCGGCCAGCATATCACCGAGGCGGGCGAGATTTGCTCTGTTGACCTCATGATGCGCATCCAGCAGAATACGCGGCACATCGACCGCATTGCCCTGCAAGCCATTGTGAAAACCTTTTGTCGCCTGATAGAAATCTGCATTGCCTTCAATTACTTCCCATGCTGCATCCAGACCCAGCTCACCCATCACGGGGATCATCTGTTCAAGGATTTCGGCGACTCCGCCTCCTGTGCGGGTGGAATTGATGTGCAGGACTTTCTTGCCTTCCAATGGACGCGCCAGCAGGCGTAGTTGTTCGACAACCTCACAGCCGACAACATCGGCGTACGCCTCAAGTCGGTTTGATGTTGATTGTCCCGGTGATTGTAGCGCTTTAGCTGTTGAGGAAGGCATTGGTAATCCTGCTTCTGAGTTCTGAGAGTGAACAAAAGTAATAGTCAATTTGTGAAAGCTGTTCGGCGAGTGAGCGATAATCTTCGCCAAACGATTCAAGCCAGGCGCCGTAGTCGTCGCGCTCGCCTTTGAGACGACGACGCGCCTCTATGAAATGGTAGTACACACTACCTGTCGAAAGTTGCGGAATTAGTTGGCCTAATTGCTCAGGGGTATCCGGTGACAGACCGGTGTCATAGACTACCATTTGCGAGCGCAGAAAAATGAACTCATGCGCCCGTTTAGCCCAGACCAGATGCTCCCGGCGCTTGAGGTCCTCTTCGAGAATGTCAAGCATGGCGCTTCGTAAAGAATCCGCATCAGAGAACTCTAACGGATTCGATGTCCCGAGTCGCTCGGCCAGAGGGCGGTCATGTAAACCGTGGCTGGCCCAGGCGGCAAAATCGTTGGGATACTCCGGGTCGTCAAAGGCCGGTCTGAGCTTGGTTGAGAAAAAGTGGTGCTCGAAACACTCGGCGGGACATTGCTCGACGCCGTTGCGGAATTCCCGCAAATTCAACGCCCGTAATCCGGTGGAAATGGTAATCAGGGAGCAATCCTTGATGAAAAATGTTTTGTCTGTTGTTGTTCGGGTGGTTGGCATGATTGTTTGCTTGGTGTCTCTCGGGATTTCTTCCAGTTTGTTTTCCTATACCAATTGTCGCCATTATACGCCAGACGCTTGAGTAGACATCGGCGGCTCAGTGCCCGACGCCTAACTTGTTACAGGAAAGCAAGTTAAATTCGTGGTATCGTTTGGGAGGTTGCGCTTATTCTTTCATCAAAGGTAGACCGGGCAAAATCTCCTCACGTAGCTTGAGAATTGTCTCATCGAGAGGAGCTAAGCGGAGAGCTTTGTCAATCAGTTTTGCCGCCGCCTGATAATCACCATGCAGTACTTTCGCGCGAGCCCAGCCGGCATAGCCGTCGGCGTTGTCTGACTCCAGTGTGGTTACAGTTTCAAACATCTCATCGGACTGCTCGAACTTCTTCAAATACGCATACACCAGCCCGAGTCGTATACGCAGACGAGTCTGAAACGGCGCCAACTCAACCGCTTTTTCGAGATAGTAAGCAACCGAATCCGCCCGCTCATCAAGCGCGTTAATGTCCGCCAACGCTTCAAACATTTGCTCGTTCGGGGCATGCAAATCCATCGCATGCGCCAAGCCGCGACGGGCTTCAGCAAAGTTGCCACGTGAAGCTTCGGCCATTCCCCAACTGACATAGATGCGATAGTCTGACCCTCGTCCCTGTATCGAGTTTTCGAATTCCACAACAGCATCTTCCAGGTCTCCGGTTGCCCAGAGAGAGAGCGCGTACTCATAGCGCACAGGACGGGGGAGAGGACGGAGCGAATCGGAATGTTCGAAATCCAGCCGCGCCTTCGACCACTCATCATTCATCGATTCGGCAATCGCGCGCAACGACCAACCGGTTGCATTCAATGAATCCAGCGTTATCGCGGTGTCGAATTGAGAAATGGCGTCGTTGAAGTTGCTAAGTTTGTATAGCGCGCGCCCCAGCGCCAGACGCGCTGAGGCATAGCTCGGCGCCAACGCTATCGCCGAATCAAACAGCGCGACCGCCGACTGCAACGCTCCGTCCT
>CAZFAL010000114.1:2307-9636 GCA_964516945.1 uncultured Ignavibacteriales bacterium | reverse complement strand
CCGTACTCACCCTTGAGTATCAAATCCACAGCCAGATTTCCATAGGCCATCGGCACAATCGAGTCAATTGCATCCGGATCACCACCGCGCACCAAATAGCCAAGCTTTTGATTGATTACATCGATGGAGCAACCATTGTTGAACTTGGGTGACAATTCAGTGAGTTTGGTTGAAACCAGATCTCCGATACCACCGAGTTTGGCGTGACCGTAGGCGTCCTTGCGCATATCTTTGTAAACCATATCTGCGCCGTCAAACTTTGCGCCTTCTGAAACCAGCACGACTGCATAGCGGCTGGGATTGCGTTTGCGGTCGGAGGATAGCAATTCGGTAAGTAGCTCAATATCGACTTTGTATTCAGGAATGACACATCTGTCCGCCGACCCCGCGAGTGTCGGCAACATGGCTGTAAACCCCGCATAGCGGCCAAAGACTTCGAGAACCATGAAACGCTCATGCGAGCCGGCCGAGGTGCGCAGACTGTTGGTGATCATGATAGTGCGGGTGACACATGTCGAGAATCCGATACAGTAGTCTGTCCCGGGGACATCATTATCCATGGTCTTCGGAATCGCGACAACCTTGAAACCCTCTTTGGCCAGACGGACGCCATAACTGAGCGTATCATCACCGCCAATCGGTATCAGATAGTCGACACCAAGGAACGCAAGGTTCTGCAGAGCCTCCGGGGTTAAATCATTGGTTTCTGATGTGTATTTGTCCTGCAGATGGCCCGGTACATCCTTCCTTGCAACAAATGCCGGATTCGTTCGTGACGTATGCAGAAATGTCCCGCCGCTTCTCCCGGCCCGGTTGACTATTTCTTCGGTGAGGACTTGATAGTTGGCGCTATTATCAGCGCTCTTATCACGGATAAGCTCCATCAGGCCCGCCCAGCCACGACGGAAACCAATAACCTGATACCCTTCACCGAGCGCACGTAGCGTGATTGCGCGAATTGCCGGATTAAGTCCGGGGACATCACCACCGCCGGTGAGCAGAGCGATGACGCCTTTTGTTTGTTTTGGTTGTCTTTTCTCCATGTTGATAGCCCCGTAACACGTTCCTCGCTACCTTGCTTTACTCCTTGAGACTTGGCTCTTCTGCGCCAACCCACTGTCGCGCTTCGGACATCGTTTCAAACACGCGTGTTTCCCAGGCGCCGTCGCCGCCGGACAACTCATACATCCGCGCCATACCAACTATTAAGGTGCGTGTGGCAACGATGGCCACTTTCATACCCGGGTTTATCTCTGCGCCACGCTTGTCCATAGCCGCGACCTCGCGAATTGATTTGGCGGTAACATCAAACTCTTCCCCTTCGACAAACTCTGCTATTTTGTACTTCAGCGTTGGCAAGCGCTCATCGTCACAAAGATTAGTCGCACAGTTCAGCAGATCATCCCCGGTGATTCTCCCTTCCTGACGGAAATAGACACCTTCGGCTTCCCATGTTTTCATGAACGGCATAATCAACTTCCCCTCTCTTGCATTACTCGATAATAAATGACTGCACATCAATTCTGCCCGACGCCCCATACAATATCTATATTACGGGTCTTGCCGAACATACTTCCGCTACTACACCCACACAAGAAGAGACGTTCAATTTTTTTGCTCGAATCTTGCTCGCATTTTCCTCGCTGCAGCGCTCGTTCAGAGCCTGAATTTCATCCCATGAGTCGAACCCACTGCCAGCCAAACACTCCGGCTGTCAGCAGGGCATACAGGAGCGCGTCGAACTGGAACTTCACAATCTGCGACCAGGGCCGTCCGAACCAAATTGCATCCTGAACCGCCGACATGCCATACGCCAACCACGCGACAACACCGGCGATGCGGAACACCCGCAGATAATCCGCCCCGGGATGGACAGTCCGGCTGACAACATAGGCAACAACCACGCTCACAACGAGATAGAAGACAAAAGAGAGAATCATGCTCTTTGCCATATTCGGCATTCCGTTAGGCAGGACGGTCAGAAAGCCGATAGGCCCTTTGTTGAATTTCTCGGCGACTTCCGGCTTTTTTGCCTCATTCCAGGATTTGCAATGCGGGATATTGTACAGCCCCGGTTTGAGATTCTGCGGACGGAGGGCATTGATTGCGGCGTCTTCGTCGGGAAGTTGCTTGTAGTCTTTCTTGTGATGCGGCAGAGCCATCCAGACAATCGCGCTGGCAACCCATACGATGACTGCCGACAACAGAATCGCCAGCCATTGTGAAGAAATGCTCACCATTTCCATTCCCATACCCGCCTCCTTGTTTCGTTGTGCATTCGGCTACCGTAGCGTCTTATCAGCCACATCCGTTGCAACCTTCTTCAACTATGTCCAACTGCGCCAGCCGACGTTCGTGTTTTGACGACTGGATTACATACGTTTGCACAGGAAGTATACCTGTATTCTTGTTCCCGGGCAATCAAAACCGGAATGAGGCAAAATGCCGGAATGTAAAACCAGCGGATTTCTTTCATCGTTATCTGAGGAATAAGCTCTTGACAGTTCAGACATGAGATAGTCACATTGGTATCTCGCCGGGCACAACTCCCGGCGTCTGGAAAACTATGAAGAAACAAAGAGAACAACAACGCGACACAATTCTTCAGGTCCTCGGTGAGTTATTGCGGGGACGGTTCACTGTCACCGCTGTCGGCTCACTCGGTGAAGAAACAATCGTCCGGATTGAACCTCTACAGAATCCCGCTGAGCCGCTTTCGGTACTGGACAGCGCGGTACTTGACGCAATCACGGTGAAACTCAATTCACTCGATTATGAATGCGCCTGGCTGGAGCGGTCTGATGGCACATATTTACGTGTGCGGACACCGGATTCGAAACAGATTCCCTGGAAGAATATTCTCATCTTCGCCCTGACTGTGGTCACAGTATTCTTCTTTCCCCAGTACTCGCATTATGCGGTTGTCACACAACTTGATTTCGGGCAAACGCCTCTGGGCTTCATAGAGTGGCTCACACAGCCGTCGGCCTGGCTGGTCGGCTGGGGCGCCAGTTTTACATTCTGGCTGTTGGGGATTCTGCTGGCGCATGAGTTTGGACACTATTTCGCGGGCAGACACAGAAATCTGCGTTTGACTCTGCCATTTTTTATCCCGTTTCCGAATTTCATCGGGACAATGGGCGCCGTGATTCGTTTTAAATCACCGATTGAAAACCGCCGTGACCTGATTGAAGTCGGGGCCGCCGGGCCGATTGCGGGGTTTGTGGTTGCCGTTGTGGCTATCTGGGTCGGGCTGATGAATACCGACCCGACAATCCCGGGAACATTTTCATTTGACGGGGAATCATTGCTGATGACCTTTATGGGCAAGACGATACTCGGCGAGAGCGCGTTCGGTCATACATTGCGTCTGGCGCCGGCGGCGTTTGCCGGTTGGGTCGGGGTGTTGATTACGGCGTTGAATATGTTGCCGCTCAGTCAGCTTGACGGCGGGCATGTCACCTATGGCCTGTTCGGGAAAAAACAGCGACCGATTGCTCTGCTGGCGTTTGCCGGTTTGTTCTGGGCGGGGTTCCAGTGGCCGGTCTGGTGGGTCTATGGTGTTCTGGCTCTCGTGTTCAAGCCATTCCATTTCCCCACGCTCGACGACGACTTCCCTGTCCCCAACAGCGCCAAAGTCATCGGCTGGATAGCGCTAATTATCTTCGCGCTGACATTGATAATCAACCCGTTGGGGTTGTAGCGTCAAGTGGCGTAGAACAAGTCTCCGCCGCATTTGGGATTTGACATATTGGATACATGGCAATCGTTTATTCTAAGTATACTGCCTGGTTCAATCGTAGTGGCGTCGCTTGCGGCGCCTTGGTGGATTACGAGAAGTACATCGACACATACAGACAAGGCGGGGCAAGCCCCGCCACTACGACTATAATCCGGCAATTGCAATAATTGTAAGAGTTTACTTATGTCCGCGAGCGCAATGCGAACACACCGGCCAGCAGATAGAATCCGGCGCCTGTGATAAGCGCCAGGGTGAAGCCAAAGTGCAAGACCACGAGAAACGCTATCACCGTCGCGGCCACTGAGGTGAAGCCATTGACACCCCAGGCCCAGGGGATGGCGTCGGGGTTTTGCCGACGCACCTGACGCAACCCAAGCGGCAAAGCCATACCGAGCGGAATTGCCAGCGGCGCAAGTGTCACTGAGGCAAGGACAATGCGCAACCATGTCGGCCAGCCGAAGGCGGCGTGGAAAACAGGGGTGATGACGAATGTGTAGGTCAGAATCAAGGCGGCAATAACTGTCAACAGGCGCGGGAGCGCTTTGCTGATGGCGGAGTCTTTGACACGCGCAGAAATGGCGCTACCTACCCCGGCAAACAAAAGCAGCGAAAACAAGGCGACACTGAGCGCATAGACCGGATAGCCGAGGAACACGCGATACTTGGAAAGTAACGGCACTTCGATAAGCATAAAGCCGACACCGAGTGTGGCAAAATAGAACAACGCCCAGAGAGGCGGGAGCGAATCACGGTGTGTCTTTTTCCAGAGCAACGGCAAGAGGATCGCGCTGAAGGCCATGAACGTAACGACAATCAGAATCAAATAGACGATGTTGATACTGTTGTAACTGGTTTCGGTGACAGATTTGGCGCCTGCCGAGTAGCGGTCGGGAGAATCAACATGTTGCGCCGGTTTGCCCAGCCAGCGGTCGAGAATCTGGTCGAATCCGAGAAAGGTCAGAATATACGGACGGTTTTCATAGACCGGCTCAAAGAGAACTCCCCATTTTTTCTGCAACTCCTCCCTGCCGTTGTCTGAGAGAATTACATCGTAGGGATACTGCGCGTCTCTCCCTGGCGCGACCATGATGTCAAATTCCAGTTCCTGCGCAATTGAATCAACTCTGGCCATTGTCTGCGCAGTAATCGGGTCGCGGAAATAGAGCATATTGACTGTCCCCTGCCCGCCGTCTTTGTCGGGAACACGGATATTACGCACGATGAGCAAATGTTTCCGCCAATCATTCATTCCGCGTTTTTTCAGCGCTTCGAGCATAGTGAAAATCTGCCGGAACTCAATAATCAATTCCTGATTGAGATTGAAATTGGTAATACTCAGAATCCCGCCCGGCGCCAACTTGTCGAAATACTGCTCATAGGCCTCGACGGTGTGCAGGATTCCTTCGTTGAGAATTGCGCCGGAGGCCGCCTGCGAAAACCAGTCCCCGACCTGCGGGAATATCAGCACATCAATCGGTGTGTCAGTCCGCGCCAGCAAACTGCGGCCTTCATCGGTGTGGATTTCGATATTCGGTTTGGTGTACAACCCGCCGGAATAGTCTTTAAGCTGATGCAACAGCAGATCACGCAGTGACGGGTTAAAATCTGCGCCGATGATTTTCTTGCAGTTGAAGGTTGTCAGCGCCAGCACATCAAGACCACCGCCGGAGCCAATGACAAAGGCATTGGCGCTGTCTTTGAGATGGAACGCCAGATAATCGACACATTTCTGGAAGTACTGAATACTGTCCGGGTTGTTGTCATATTTGACAATCGGGCATTGATACTGCCAGCCGTCGATACGCACCCGCAGGTATTTCGGCTTGACATGTTGAACAGTGTGTGACAGCCCATAGAGATACGGAATATCCCCTTCGTTCGGGCCGAAAATCTCGGTGTAGATAACCGGATTCCAGTCAGTCAGAAGTCTTGCCGGTGGGTTAGCATAGTCGAGTTTGTCGACTTCAGCGAGCGTGTACTTTGAATCGACAATTGGCTTGGCATTGACATATTTGATATGCGCGATATCCGAGCGCTCATTGACAAACGCCAGCGCCACAAACACCATCGCCAGCGCCAGCGAACCAAAGCGCACTGAGCGCTTGCTATCGGCCAGCGAGAACGCAAAACCGGCCAGACCACCGAGCGCGGCAACCAATATCACAGCTGATTCGGCGGACAACGCTGAGAGCATGGCGATACTCAGGGCGCAACCGATTCCGGCTCCGGCGAGGTCCCAGGAGTAGAGATTCGAAATCATTCCGGAGCGCCGCGAAAGCGCCAGAGTCACACAGGCGCCGGAAAAGAAAAACGGCGCGACAATAAGCAGAAGCAATGCAATTCCGGTTAGCGCCGCGCCCGCAGATGAGGCCAGATACTCTTTGGAGAAGGTGAATTGCAGATTCACGGCAAGACAGAGCAGGATAAAAACAGCCAATCCGAACATCAGCGCTGAGAGCGCCAGCATGCGCGGCACAGCGCTGTTTGAGATTTTCTTCTGGAGCAGAAAAATAACAGTTGTGGAAAACCCGATACCGAGTAGTCCGAGTGAGATAACAAGGAAAGCATAGCTATACCCATAGGTCACCGCAAAAACACGAGTCAGCAGGACTTCAAGAGATAGTGTCGCCAGTGAAATCAGGAAGATTCCGGCAAAATACGGAAAGCGCTGTCCAAGAGCGTTTTGCTGTTTCATAGGTATCAGTTCAGATATCAGATTCCGTCCACCGCTAAACTATTCGTGGCATCCGGTTGAATATATATCGGTATGTCGGCTGAGAAAGAAATAACTCGCGTCCAACAATTTGGCTAAGGATTGGCAATCAGGTGGGCGAAATCGAAATCTGAGGCGAATCTCCCTCCAACTGGCGGGCAGGGAGTCGAACCCCGATTGGAGGAACCAGAATCCTCAGTCCTGCCATTAGACGACCCGCCATTGGAAAGCTTTATGAGAAAGCTTCATAAGAAAGCTTGGAGATGACTGTTTTCGCGTCGAACGCTCAATCAGTCAGGCGCTAACATAGGTTTTTTCAGAGTAATGTCAAATCTGAACCGCCGTCGGCTGTTTTGCTCTTTTACGGGCGGCTATTCTTGCGCCAGAATACCAGCGCCGCGCCCCGAACCGTGATATGGCACGGGCTTTCCTGAAGGACATTGCTCAGAGCTGTTGTCGTTCCGCGCCTGATTGTCTTCCCGCTCAGCGGCCATCGGACACCACTGACACCAAGCCGAATCCGATTATCGAGAGCGACAATACTGATATTATCACCGGAAGCCCCGGCTATTTCCAGACTTTTGTCCCTGACAAACCAGACTTTCTCTTCTGCGCTGAGACAGTAGACATTGAGATGATGGTCGCTGTCAGCGGCCTTTTGAAGAAGCAACAGATTGCCGAGAATCTGGTCAGTGGCGGGGCCGCCACGGTAACCGCAGAGGGCTATTTCATCGGCGCCGCGCTCAAGAGCGACCTCAAGCGCCAGTTCGCCGTCGGTCTTGTCCTTGTCCACCTCAAAACCCAGAATCTCGCCGCCGAAATCCGGCCCGGGCGGTTCGCTGGAGTCGAAATCGCCAAGCGCGATATCCGGTTC
>CAZFAL010000114.1:0-2207 GCA_964516945.1 uncultured Ignavibacteriales bacterium | reverse complement strand
AGATTCTCGGCATTACCGGCGGATGAGAATGTAATACCTGCTGCGACACGGTCAACTGTCACGCATGATGAAACAAAGGGATTTTCTCATGATCAACGAACAAGAATTCAGCGCGGCTCTGCGAAAGATTTATGAGCAGGACCCGGAACTCAACTCGCTATCACTGGAAGAAATCATGGCTCCGGCGCCCCGGATTGACCAATTGCAATTGCCGGCCGGAACGCGGGTTTTGATGCGCTGTGATCTGGATGTTCCGCTCAAGGATGGAGCAGTCGCCGATCCGTCACGGTTGGAGGCAATCGCTAAATCGGTCAAATACGCTGTTGAGCAGAACTGGACTCCGATTTTGTTTGGCCATCTTGGCCGCGACCCGCAGAACAAATTGCAGCCGGTGGCTGAGACGCTGGGTAAGCTGATTGGAGCGGAGATTGACTTTGTCGCCGACTGGATTCATGAAGACGGCGCCGGGCTTGAAGATTGTTTTCGGGACAATGTCGCCAAGTACTCTGCCGGGCAGGTGGTGATGCTGGAGAATACACGTAAGTATGATGTCGAGCGGACCATGTGGAAACTGAAGCCGGAGGAGTTTGAGGGTGTTGTCGGAAATCTCTACTTGCTGGCGCAGGATATATACAAGCATGTCGCCACAGTCGTCATCAATGAAGCGCTGGCGGCCTCGAATTTTGATTTTTCTTCGGCGGTATTGCCGCTGGTGATGGATAAGGTCGGCTATGGTTTCTATCTCCATGAAGAAATGACTCAGCACGTGAAAGGCGCGCGCGAATCGCAGTTGGTGATTTTCAGCGGCTTGAAGATTGACAAGCTCAACGATCTGGAGCGGGTGATTGAACGCGGCAAATTGAAGATGATAATCTCCGCCGGATCATTGGCGATGGCGCTGAAGAAAGCGCAGGCGCGACGCTCAGGCGCTGACTTTTTTCTCGGTCTGGCTGAGGAGGACGAAAAGGCGAAGTTTTTCATCCCGGAAAAGCGGGTCGAGCAGGCGACAAGAATGTTGGAGACCTGTGAGAAACAGGGGATTGAGGTGGTCCTGCCGGTTGACTTTGTTCTGAGTGACGGGACTGTCAGTGAGACGATTCCTTCCGGCATGTCACAGATGGATATCGGACCGAAGTCACGTAAGTTGTTTGCCGAAAAACTTGCGCAGTTCTGCAAGGAGGTTCCGTCGGCGACGTTGTTCTACAACGGTGTTTTCGGGAAATTTGAAGATGAAAAGTTTGCCAAGGGCACAGAGTCATTTATCGCTGAATTGAAGAAAGCCACAGCATCCGGCGCGAAAACCTATGTCGGTGGCGGCGAGGGCCGGATGGCGCTGTTGCGCTATGGAAGATTGTCTGATGTAACTCATTGTTTCACAGCCGGCGGCACTATTCTGAAATCACTGGGCAACCGGCATATTGCCTATGTCAAAGCGAATTATCTGCAGAGCCGACGATCTGAATCGGTTGTCGCCGGTTCGCCGCTCCGATGACACGCCTCCGGACTGGCTCCGGGAGTGTCAGGTAGTAGGCGACGGCCTCAATGATTGAATGGACACCGAATTTCGCGAGAATGTGCTGGACGTGGTTGCGGACAGTAGAATAACTGAGACAAAGCTTGTCTGCAATACCCCACAGTGTTTCATCAGTGGCCAGCAGATCGAGAATCTCAGTTTCCCGTCGCGTCAGTCGCGGCTCCGGGCGTTGTGACGCCTGCCCTTGCCGGCTTCGTTCAATGACTCGCTGAAAATATGATTCTATCCTGTGCGCCCGCTCGACATCAAAGGCAACGTGTAAATACATAGTCACTTCTGTCTCGCGCAATTTGCATTCAGAGACGAACACCCGGTAGCGTCGTGGCGCGCCGTCGGGTGATGGCAGAAGCATGAGACAACCTTCCCGCTCAGCAGCGCCGTCGGCATCCTTGCGACGTTGTCGCATCACAAAGCAATCTCCCGTACATTTCGCCAGGAGGCGACAGGGCGCAGACTTCCCAAGTGGCTCGTATCTGCAGACAAGCTTTTCAGCCCGGCTGTTGTCGGCCTGTAAGACGCCGTCACTGGAGGTTATCCAGGCCGGGATCGGAAGGGCTTCAATCAATGACGCCTCTATAGGATTTGAAACATCGATGTTTTGAATCGGCGTGACTGTATCCCGGATTTCGCTGACTTTAGAAGACATACTTCTCTGTGACACGCTTCCCTGTGA
>CAZFAL010000113.1:0-9708 GCA_964516945.1 uncultured Ignavibacteriales bacterium | reverse complement strand
AGAAGCTGACACTGATGACTATCCATGCCGCAAAGGGCTTGGAGTTTGAAGCGGTCTATATTGTCGGCCTTGAGGAAGGGTTGTTTCCGCTGAATAAAGCCATGGATGACCCGAATCAAATGGAGGAGGAGCGGCGCCTGTTCTATGTCGCTGCGACCCGAGCTAAACAGAAGTTGTTTTTGTCAGCCGCGCAAAACCGTTTCCGCTATGGGAGTGTCGGCGGTTCACCTTCGCGCTTTATTTCGGAAATTGACAGCGAACTTCTCAAGACAATCGACCGGCGCACGTATGTTCGCTCGACTTCGACATCAGAAATGTCCGATGTCAGTTTTGCCGGTAACGGTTGGGAGAGTCGCTCAAAACCGACGGCTAAGACCGCGAATTCCGGCTATGAGTATGAATACGAGGACGAAGAAATTGTCCGTCCGGGGAGAATTGTGCAGCATCGGGTCTTCGGACGTGGCAAAGTAGTCTCGGTTGAGGGACGCGGTGAAGGGATGCGGATTGTGGCGCATTTCGCCGGAGTCGGACAAAAGACACTGATAGCCAAATATGCAAAGCTGAAAGTTGTTGGATAGCAATGCATTACATGCAAAGATAAAGATGCGGCGCTCCTTGTTTTTTGTCCCATTTTGTAGTGGCTTATCCTCGTCAGACCGACAGAATTCATGTATAATGAGATATTCGGCTCAACCGCCGGATACGCTCCGAGAAATCATTTATCGGAAAGAATATTTGTCAACCGGTAGCAAGGTAAGCCAAAACAACCTGAGACTGACTAACAATACCATGTACATCAATTCATTCACACATCCACTCGCACATAACTCCACAGATAAAGATAACGTCGCCTATAGACGTCTGGGGAGACTCTTTTCAGTGGCGGCGCTTTGTCTGCTGACACTCACCTCTGCCGTATCCGCGCAGAGTCTGATGCCTCCTGATACTTCCACGCCACCGCAAGCGGAGAAGCCGCCGGTAGTCACAATCCGCAAGACACCTGACACGGGATTTCCGATGTTCAAAGGGGATGAGGTTTTCTATCGGCCGGATAAAGATTGGGGCTTCAAATTGAATCTGAAAGGGTTCAATGATCTACGAAAGAAAGTCTCCGGCATGACGATTGTCGGCTTTGGAGTGCGCGAGGATTCTGTTGGTCTGACACTGGCGCATTTGTATGTGCACAGTATGGGTAAGACCGATTCCATAACGACAGCGGAGTTTTACGCGAATCGACTCTACGAGGCGATTGGCGGTGACACAACGGTTGTATTGAGCACAGTCGCTCAGTCGAAGAAATATGGTTTTGAGACACTCGAATACGACCGTATTGAAGTCTGGCCACAACCTGACCCGAACAATCCGGGAAAGATGTTTGATTCGACGCTCATTCGTCACCACATGAATGCCATCACAACATATCGCAATTCATGGATAGAGTTGCATCTGTCCAAAACCGAGTATCATCCGGCTGACTCGACTGTTTTCAACGATTTGTTGAACACATTCGAAATTACAGAAAACTTCAAACGCAAGAGACCAGTTCCTATTAAAGTCAAATCGGTGAAGAAACCATGAAAAGTTCATCCAGTTCCACCCAAAGCGCAATCTTCAAGTATACAACTCGAACCCTCATCGGCGCTGTGTGCGTTGCAAGTCTGTCACTGTTTTCGGTAGTCGAAGCGCAACAGGAAGACAGCCTGCTCCTGCGTGTGCCGTTCAGCAAGGCGCAGGAGTTCGATGTGCCACGCACAAATCTGAAAGTGCGCATTGATCTGGAAGGATTTGAAACGACATACGACAGTCAACCTGAAGAGGGCGTGATTCTTGTAGCCGGAAACCCCAAGCGGCACATGGTGGTCAAAATTGAAACTGACACACTCTACACTGACATCGAAAAGAAGCCCTCAGAATATCGTGATCTCTGGTGGTATTTCTACACACAGGATACTACGCTGGACATCGGCAAGGTGAAGGTCTGGGATGAAGGCGATAGAAACTGGTCCACACACACAATCCTGACTTCATACAATATGGAAGTAAACGAACGTCATTACGACATGTTCGAGATACAGGACCATCGCTCATTCCATGTCTCAATTAAGCGCCCCTTGTATCAAGAGGGCGATTCAACTCTTATGCTGGACATATTGAACTCATTTGAAATTGTCACTCCGGACTCGACAAAGAAAAAATAGCTGACATTTATCAGGCCTGATCTCGAAAAGTGATTCGGTTGAAAAGATTATTATGAAAATTATTCGCAAAGACGAAGAGATTGTTATTCGCTCCAAGTTGCCGGCTCTCCCACTGCGAGATATGGTGATTTTTCCCTATACGATTTATCCGCTTTTGATAGGGCGGCAGTTCACGATTAACGCCCTGCAGGAAGCGATGATGCTCGATAAGCAGGTCTTTCTCTGTGCGCAGAAACGTCCCGAAGAAGAAAAACCCAAGCGCGGTGATTTATATTCAGTTGGCGTAGTCGCCCGGGTGTTGCAGGTAATGAAACTGCCGAATGGAACACTCAAGGCGCTTGTTGAGGGTCTGGTGCGTGCGAAGGTTGTCAGCTTTGGCAAGTCCACGCAGTTTTTTTCGGCAAAAATCGAACCTGTGGAAACGCACACTGCGCCTTCACGGAAACTTGAGGCGTTGTCACGTTCAGTGACTGATGCGTTTTCAGAGTATGTGCGTTTGAACCGTCGTATTCCCGATGAAGCAATTGGCTCAATTTCAAGCGCCGAGGGCGTAGATCATCTCGCCGATGTTGTTTCTTCGCAGGCGCTGGTGCGACTGGAAACGAAGCAAAAACTACTTGAACTATTTGACCCGCGCCAAAGACTCGCCGAGTTGGCAAAACTGCTGGCCTCAGAGATTGAAATCCTGAAACTAGAGCGCAAAATAGACAGCTCGGTGAGAGAGTCGCTCACACAAAGTCAACGTGAATCCTATTTGCAGCAACAACTCAAAGCAATCCGTGAAGAGTTGGGACAGATGGATGATCCTTCCTCGGATGTCGAAGAGCTCTTTACCAAATTAGCGAATCTGAAGGCGCCGCAGGAGGTCAAACATCGCGCAGAAGAGGAAGTGCGCAAGCTCGCTCGCATGCACCCCTATTCCGCAGAAGCCGCTGTCGCCCGTGGGTATTTGGATTGGATTTTTGTCCTACCGTGGGAAAAACTGACCAAAGACCGCGAGGACTTTGATGAAGTCGAGCGCCTGTTGAATGAAGATCACTATGGACTGGAAAAACCGAAACGCCGAATCCTCGAACATCTCGCTGTGCTGAAGATTTCGAAGAATGTCCGTGGGCCGATTCTGTGCCTCGTCGGACCTCCCGGAGTTGGCAAAACAAGTCTCGGCAAGTCTATCGCCGGGGCGCTTGACAGGAAGTTTATCCGGGCCTCGCTCGGTGGCACACATGACGAAGCGGAAATCCGTGGGCACCGCCGGACATATATCGGGTCACTGCCCGGGCGTATTTTGCAGGGACTCAAAAAAGCCGGCTCGCGCAATCCGGTATTTTTGCTTGATGAAATAGACAAAATTGGCGCAGACTTTCGCGGTGATCCCGCCTCTGCTTTGCTTGAAGCGCTGGACCCGGAGCAGAACAAATCGTTCTCCGATAATTATCTCGAACTTGATTTTGATTTATCACAGACATTGTTCATCACGACCGCAAACTCAGTGGCGGGCATACCGCATCCGCTTCTCGACAGAATGGAAGTCATTCAGCTATCCGGCTACTCTGAGTATGAGAAGCTTGAGATTGCCAAAGTGTTCTTAATCCCCAAGCTCAAGAATGAAATGGGGCTGAGCGACGTAACAATTGAAATCTCCGATGAAACACTGGGCTATTTGCTTCGTCACTACACCCGTGAAGCCGGTGTGCGTGACGCCGAACGCAAGCTGAACATGCTGTTTCGTCAAGTGGCAACCAGACTTGCGAGACAGAAAACCAGAAAAACGGCACAGAAGAAAACAACACGGAAGAAAACGGCACAGAAAAAAACTCGTGTGTTCAAATTCGCCGTCAATGATCTCAAAAAGATTCTTGGACCGGAAATCTATGAAGGCGCTGAAGTCAAAGACGCGCCGGCGCCGGGCTATGCCGTCGGGCTGGCGTGGACCGAGATGGGTGGCCGCACACTGCCGGTTGAAGTCACCACGATGACCGGCGCTGGCAAGCTGACACTCACCGGCAAGTTAGGCGATGTGATGAAAGAGTCGGCGACAACCGGCTTATCATATATTCGCTCTCACGCCGAAGAATTTGACATCGACCCGCAAATGTTTTCCAAAACTGACATTCACATTCATGTGCCGCAGGGCGCAGTTCCGAAAGACGGCCCCTCGGCGGGAGTGACGATTGTTGTGGCGCTGCTCTCGGCGCTGACTGACACACCGGCGAAAGCTCTTGTGGCGATGACCGGCGAAATCACGCTCACAGGTGATGTGCTGGCAATCGGCGGACTGAAGGAAAAACTGCTCGCGGCCAAACGTGACGGCATAGAAACAGTTCTAATTCCGGAAAAGAATCGCAAAGACTTTGCCGAAATCGGCCCGGAGGTCACTGACGGATTGAAGTTGCGCTATGTTCGCACGCTCGATCAGGCGCTTCGTCACGCCTTCGATGAAAAGTTACAGATTCGTCGTCGTCGCTCCGCAAAACATCTTAACCGGCAAACGCAACCGTCCCGGGTCAATTAGCGGTTTCTCTTCTTCGCTCATTCAGCGCCACTTGCAACTTACTCACTGTCAGATCCGGCTTCGCTATGAAGAACACCCCCAAAGCGCTATTCAAACTCTCGGCTTTTGCGTTGTCGCAGGTACCTCGCGATAGAAAGCCGCAGGTGGCGTTCGGCGGACGCTCGAATGTCGGCAAGTCATCGTTGATAAACAAAATTCTTGGACAAAAGCGACTGGCGAAAACCTCATCAACTCCCGGACGCACACAAGCGCTGAATTTTTTCGAAATCGATGACAGGTATTACTTTGTGGATTTACCGGGCTACGGCTACGCCAAAGCGCCGAAATCTGTGCGTGAGCAATGGGGCAAGCTGACCGACGAATATCTGGCCGAAGGCGGGACACTCAGCGGGATGGTGTGTCTCATAGATTCGCGTCGTGATCTGACCGACTATGACCGGCACATGTTTGAGTGGCTGGATGACAATGAGGTGCGCTATGCGATTGTCCTGACCAAGTGTGACAAACTCAGCGGTAACAAACTCACACAGGCAGTCAGAAAAATCAATTCAGTTGTCGGCCATGATGTCATTCCGTTTTCAGCGCAGACCGGTAAGGGTGTGCAGGAGCTATGGAAATGGATTCGTGACACAGTGCAAACCGCAAAGTAATCTGCCACATTAGTAAGCCGACAGTAATTCAACTACCACACACAGCAACGAACAACATGAACAATCTGACAAAAGCAACATACGGCATAGCGCTCTGCGTCGGCATCGGCATAGCGGCGTTTTTTCTTTCGGAATATATCTCCATTGGCACAGTCACGCTGGCTATTGTTATCGGTATCGCCATCGGCAACACGGTTCGTCCCGGTGACCGTTTCAAGGCGGGCATCACATTCAGCGAAAAACGTATACTTTCATTTGCGATAGCGCTGATGGGAGTCAATTTGAATTTTACTATCCTGCAGGAACTCGGACTAACTTCGTTTCTCATTGTTGTCCTTGCCTTACTAGTGACATTGTCTTCAGCTTTGCTGCTTGCCAAAGCCCTCAAGTTCGACAAAACGTTCGCGTTATTGCTCGGCATTGGCAATGGTGTCTGTGGCAGTTCGGCAATCGCCGCAACAGAACAGATAATCGGCGCCAAAGAAGAGGAAGTCGGGCTTTCGGTGGCTATCGTTAACTTTCTCGGGACAATTGGAATTTTCCTGCTTCCGTTTATTGCAACAGTTTTATTTCAACTCACCGATGTCAACTCCGGCCTGCTAATTGGCAATACGTTGCAGGCGGTCGGTCAGGTGGTCGCCGCCGGGTTCTCGGTCGGTGAATCAACAGGGGAGACAGCGACGATTGTTAAAATGGCCAGAATCCTGATGTTGACACCTGTCATCTTCGTGCTGTTGTTCGTGTTTTCGAAAGGGGCAAGGAACGCAAAGAAACAGACTTCAGGCGCATCCTCGAAAAAAGTGGGTGTTCCGCTTTTTATTATCGGCTTTGTCCTGCTGTCTTTGGTTCCGACATTCGGTTTGCTATCTGAAGAGTATATCAAAGTCATTAGCAAACTGAGCCACTACGCGTTGATTGTCGCCATGGCCGGGATAGGGTTGCGAATCACATTCGCGAGCATCCTACGCGACGGCAAAGCGGCGTTGCTGGTCGGAAGCGCTATCTTTCTGATACAGATAGTGTTTAGCAGTAGCATGGTCTTCTTGTTCCTGAGATGATAGCCGAGCGAGTTTTGCAGAGCGCTATGTCCTTCCCTATATCCTTTGCGAGCAATCTCTGAAACAAATCTCTGAAACAAAACTCATCAGACAAATCTCAAATTCTTGTTTGACTCCCCGCTGATTTTCAGTATACTGACGTACGGCAAAATAGCGCCACCTTCATCTTCCCCGGCTACCCGGACGACGGTGAGTTGTGCGCGCAGAGCGCCGGACTGTGTTCCGGTTCACGAAATTACCGAAGGAACTCAGCCGACAGGGCTGAAAGAGCGGGATAATGAAGAATAATATCGCAGTAGTTGGATTGCAGTGGGGTGATGAAGGCAAGGGCAAAGTGGTTGACCTGCTGGCCGCAGAGATGGATATCATCGCCCGCTGTCAGGGTGGCGCCAACGCCGGACATACCGTAATTGTCGGAGATAAGAAGTACATATTGCATCTGATACCGTCGGGCATTGTTCACCCGGATAAAGTCTGCTATATCGGCAATGGCGTCGTGCTAGACCCGTTTGGTCTGCTTGAAGAACTCGAATGGCTCAAATCCGAGTCTGTCCACTATCAGGGGCGGCTCTTTGTCTCCTGCTCTGCGAATCTGGTCCTGCCGTATCATAAACTTCTCGATCAAATCTATGAGGAGCGTCGCGGCGGCTCCCCGCTGGGAACTACCTTGCGCGGGATTGGTCCTGCATACCGGGACAAGGTTGCGCGCTGTGGGATTCGGCTGGCGGATATTTTCAATGACGATGTGCTTAAGGAAAAACTGGCGCATATCAAGACATTACGGGCTGATTTATTCGCTACGCATGCCGATGATGACCGCTGTAATTTCGATAAGGTCTATGAGAGTGTTTGTTCTATTCGGGAGGCGTTTGCTCCGATGATGACCAATGTCTCCTCTGAGATGTACCGTCTCAACAGCGAGGGCAAAAAAATACTTTTCGAGGGGGCCCAGGGGGCTTTGCTTGATGTGGACAACGGCACCTATCCCTATGCGACATCATCGAATACGACAGTGGGGGGCATTCTCACCGGTCTGGGGATCGGCCCGCGCATGGTCGGCGCTGTTGTCGGTGTGGTCAAGGCCTATTGCACGAGGGTCGGAGCCGGACCGTTCCCGACCGAACTGGAGAATACTGTCGGTGAAGAATTACGCGAAAAGGGCGGCGAGTATGGCGCCACTACCGGCAGGCCGCGACGCACCGGCTGGCTGGACTTGGTGGCTCTGCAACACGCGTGTCGCATCAACGGGGTTGAGCAGTTGGCAATCACCAAACTCGATGTGCTCGATAGCTTTGAGACAATCAAAGTCTGCCTGTCGTATCGTATCGACGGCGAATTGGTGGACATTTTCCCCACCGACCCGGCCACACTCGACAAAGCCGAACCTGTCTATCGCGACTTCCCCGGCTGGAACACTGACACCAGCTCAATCACCCGTTTCGGCCAGCTTCCAGCCGAGGCGCAGAATTATCTGCGTTTTATCGCCGATGAAACCGGGACCGAGATCAAGCTGGTTTCCACCGGAGCGGCGCGCGCAGAGACGATTCTGGTATAGTGGTTGAGCGTGAATTCGCAACTCTTGTTTGCAATTGCTGTTTGACTCAGTGATAGTCTTGGGCGTACCTTACATGTGTCTCAGAATGTCTGCCTGAATGGGCGCTTTGGCTTTTGGGATGTATAATTGAAGAAACGCGCTACTGCGAGAATGATAGTCGGGAGGACATAATGAAAAGAAACTTGAAAGCAATTGCCTTGCTGATTATCGGTCTGGCGTTAACCGGAGCCGGGTATACATTGGCAACTGACTCAAACGCCAGCGATGCCAAGCCAGCGGCAAAATCAACGGATTCCACTGCCGTGAGAAATCCGAAAGGCGCATCTGGGAAGGCTGAATCTACGAAGAAAACAGAAGGCAAAGCCGAAAAGGCCGAATCATCGGCGAACAAGTCGGATTCCAGTGCAGTTGACACAGTCACGACCCCCAGCGGATTGAAATATGTGATAACCAAGCAAGGCGAAGGCCCGGCAGTGAAGAGCGGACAAGATATTGCTGTTCACTATGCCGGACGTCTGGCCTCAAACGGCAAAGAATTTGATAACTCTTTCAAACGCCAACGGCCAATCGAGTTTCGTCTCGGAACCGGGCGTGTCATCAAGGGCTGGGATGAGGGAATCGCAGGGATGCGTGTCGGTGAACAGCGGACCTTGATAATTCCGCCGAATCTCGGCTATGGTAAGCGTGGCGCCAGCAACGTAATCCCGCCGAACGCGACACTCATTTTTGATGTTCAACTGGTTTCCATTAAGCCGGCGAAATAGCGGAAAGAGAAACAGGTTGTAGCCGGTCGCCCGATTATGGCCCACGGCGTCTTGACTTAGCGGGATTGATTCTGTTTTATATGCGCCGGATATGACCCATGTATCCGCGTTATCAGAGTAGCTTTCATATATGGGGGTGTAGCTCAGGGGTAGAGCATCTGCCTTTTAAGCAGGATGTCGATGGTTCAAATCCATCCACCCTCACTTTTTCCCGGTCATACTATTTGATTCAAACTAAATACTGCATGTGCTACATCGTCGTAAAACCGGGGTGTCCACAGCTTGCTGTGGGACTCTCCCGAATATACAAAGCGGCCACATTAAACCACAGCCATACCTCTAATGCGTGGCATGGGCGTCCCGCCCATGAAACACGGGCGGGACGCCCGTGCCACAACACCCCCCCCTTTTCTATCACTTCAATCTAAACGTCTGTATCCGGTTGTTGCCGAAATCGACAATGTAGATTGTGCCGTCAGGGGTGATGGCAATATCGGTTGGTCTGTCGAACTTGCCCTCTGCGGTTCCTTTTTCTCCGAAAGAGCCGAGCCAGGCGCCGGTGGAATCAAATATCTGGATACGTGAGTTTTCAAAGTCTGCGACAAATAGTGTACCTTCCGGACCAACAGCTACAGCGTCGGCGACTTTGAGTTCGCCGTCATCATCACCCTCTTTGCCGATAACAAGCGGTTTGCTGTTGTCTCTGAAGCGCTGAATCCGATTGTTATAGGCGTCGGCCACATAGATTTGATTTGCTGTTTCGATGTACACATCGGTGGGATAATACAGCTCGCCGGGTGAGTGTCCCTCAGAGCCGAATTGCGCAAGGTAGGCGCCGGATGAATCGAAGATTTCAATGCGATGATTGTAGAAATCCGCGACAGAGACTGTACCGTCCGCGCCCATATTCACGCCTGCCGGCGAGTCAACAGATCGGGAGACCAGCCTGAAAGGTAAAAACAGACCCCCTT
>CAZFAL010000112.1:0-9724 GCA_964516945.1 uncultured Ignavibacteriales bacterium | reverse complement strand
CAAATGTGCCCGGAGAGGGCGCTTTCAATGTCTTCATCTGACGGTGATGTATCTTTTTCCAGCAACGCCGCCGAGCTGACAACGGCCCCCGATGCGCAGAAGCCACATTGGAAGGCGCCATGCTTGGCAAAGCGCTCAATCACCGGACTGTCGATTCCTTCAACTGTAACAATCTCAGCGCCGTCAGTTTCTACAGCGAGTGTCAGGCAACTGTTGACTGTTTCGCCGTCAAGTAACACCGTGCAGGCGCCACAGTCACCGGTGTCACAACCACGCTTGGAGCCGGTCAGATGTATCCGGTCGCGGAGCATATCGAGCAATGTCTCATTGACATCGACAACAAGGTTGTGCTTCTGCTTGTTGATAGTGACACGAATCTCAGGCATGCACGCCTCCCCGTGTTGACTCAAGGCGTGACAACGCTGTCTGACAGCCGCGTACTACACCGACATGCGCCAGTTGTCGCCGATAATCAGCGCTCCCGCGAATATCCGAAATCGGTGAAAGCTGTTCGACAACACGTGATGCAATGTTGTTCCATGTAGCGTCATTTGTATCTGCGCCACTAACCTGCAATGCCGGTTCAGTAAACAGCATCGGAGTCGGAGATGCCGCAGTGACTGCGACTCTGAGAGAAGCGATTGCATCATGCTCGACAGTCAGCGCCACTGCGACACCGACAATTGCGATATTCACTACTTTGCGCGGGCCGAACTTAATGTACGCCGTGCCGGGGTTGTTTGCTTTGCATGACACCTTGAGCAATAATTCATCGCGTTGCAGAACAGTTTGCCGTGGTCCGGTAAAGAATTTCGCCAGCGGTATCGTTCGTGCGCCATCGACTCCGGCAATAGTGACAGTTGCGTCATTGACCAGCAATATCGGCGGAATATCAGCGCAGGCCGCGGCAGTGCAGAGATTGCCGCCGACCGTCGCCCGGTTGCGGATTTGCTGATTAGCCATGGTGTGAACCATATCCGCAAAGCCCGGATTGTTCTTGCACAATTCTGAGCGCCCAATTTGCGAGACTGTCACACGGGAGCCGAGATGACACATGCCGTTTTCAATACTCAGGCGCTTGAGCTCAGCAAGTTTTCTCAGTGAGACAACTCCGGCGGGCGCCGCGCGCCCTTCTTTCATCATCACAACCAAATCAGTGCCACCGGCCAGCGGAACCGCGCCGTTTGTCTTGCGTAACGCCGCAAGCGCCTCACCGATTGTTGTCGGCGCAGTGTATTCAAGTGGAGGGATATACATATATGTTGTGTCCTGCCCTTACATCTCAATAATTGAGCGTAGTCCTTTACCTGCGCGCAGTAAATCAAAGGCATCATTGATTCGCTCAAGCGGAAAGCGCGCAGTCACCAGTTCTTTGATCTTGATTTTACCGAGACGGCACAACTCAATCAGTTTCGGATAGTCAACCGGTCGACAGCCGAGTGAGCCGAGAATCTCCATCTCACGGTACATGATTCGTCCGGCGTTCAATGAAATATCTTTGTCAGTGAATCCGAGCACAATCAATCTGCCACCTGTGCGGAGCGCCTTAAAGGCCGTCTCAATCGTCACCGGGTTTCCGATTGCCTCAATCGCTACATCAGCGCCACCGTCGGTGAGCTTGCGCACAGTCTTCGTCCAGTTCTCATCCTCCTTGGCGTTGATAGTGACATCGGCGCCGAATTTCCTGGCCCATTCCAGCTTCTCATTAGAGATATCTACCGCAATTACCGAACCACCGACAGCAGACGCCACCTGCACCAGGTTGATACCCACACCGCCGCAACCAAGCACAACCACACTGTCACCCGGTTGCACATTGGCGCGATTCTTCACCGCATGGAACGGTGTTGAGACCGCATCAGCGATAATCGAACCTTCTTTGAGAGGAATCTCATCGGGCAGATGAAACGTGTCTTTCGCCGGCGCCACAAGATACTCGGCATAGGCGCCGTCGACATTGTTGCCAAACATGATATTGTTGGCACAGATATTCTCCCGCCCTGTCCGGCAGGCCTCACAGTGTCCGCATGTCAGCACCGCCGGTAGCAATACTCTGTCGCCTTCCTTGAAACCGGTTGCGCCTTTGCCAAGTCCGGCGACTGTTCCTGACGGCTCGTGGCCCAAAATCAGCGGTGGTTTCTTGAATGTCGGCACACCGTGATCGATATAGTGCATGTCCGTGTGGCACACACCACAGGCGGCGACTTTGATGAGCAACTCACCGGCCCCCGGCTCCGGTCGTGGAACTGTTTCGAGCGCCAGGGGTTGATTCGGACCATGAAAGACAGCGGCCTTCATTGTGGCGCCGTTGCTCTTACGTTTCCCCATTTCCGGAGCTGTCTCTGTTATGGTATCTTTTGACATTGTTGCCTCACACGTTTAATATGTATTACGTGTTACTGATTATATGTAGGACAGAATCATTCGGCGCTTCAGCGCCGCACTGTTCCGCCATGTTCTTCTCCATCAGCATGTCTGTTTCAAGTTGTAGTGGCGGGGCTCGCCCCGCCTTGCTTGCAGATGCTGACTGTTTCTCCTTACCACACAAGGCGCCCCAAGGGACGCCACTACGATTTACTTAACCAACGACGTTCTTCCATTTCATCCTGCTCACATCGCGCAATATCTTCATTCAGTTCTCCCGCGTGTAAAGATCATCATCGTCTCATCGGCGTCGTTGTCAAAGCACAGCGTACAGCCGTCACAATTCAATTCTTTCAAGGGCACAGTCTTAACTTCAAGGCCGAGGGCGCGGTAATTCTCAAGCGCTTCCTGTAGGCGCTCCCCCGATGTCGAAAATTGTTGCTTCCAACCCTCTTTGCTTAGCGTTCCACTGTTGCAGGGAGTCTCTGCGCTATGTTGATCGTCGTCAGTCATGTCAAAAGCATCTCATCGCGCATGAGTCTCAAGCGCCTTTTCTTCGGCAAGTTTTTTCAGACGACGTTGCCCGAGAATCGCGGCGCCGAAGGCGGTGACAAATTGCACTATCTCATCATCCGGCACATTGACTTTCACATCGACTTCAGAACGTATCGCCTGCCACATCGCCTCGAAACGCAGGATGCCACCAATAAGTGTAAACTCCGGCTCGGCTTTGATACGCCGTAGTAATTGCAGACAGCGCTCCACCAGTGACTTGATAGCGCCGAGCATAATATCCGCCGGAGGTGTGCCAAGAGAGAGATGGTTAATAACTTCGGATTCAGCGAACACCGCGCAGACACCGGAAATCGGCACCGGCTCCTTCGAGGTCGACAGCAGAGGGCCGATTTCTTCTGTGGAGTAACCCATATAGCGCGCGGTTTTCTCGAGAAACGCTCCGGTTCCGGCGGCGCATTTGTCGTTGAGACGGAATGACGACACCTTCGACAATTCGTCAACTCTGCTGGCTTTCATCGTCTGTCCGCCGACATCAAGCACACTACGTGTGCCGGGAAACAAATATCCGGCGCCACGCGCGCTGGCTGTCAGGTCGGTCACATGCACATCCTTGAATGTCACCTGATGACGTCCGATTCCGGTGGCGACAATATAGTCAACATCATCACGTTTCAATCCCACCTGCGAGACACAACTCTCAAGCGCCTTGGTGGCCACTTCAAGCAGTTTGAACCCGGTGGGCATCAACTGCCGCGCCAGTATCTCTCCGTTCTCATTGACAAGCGCTACCTTGGTATAGGTTGACCCCACATCTATTCCGGCTGTTATACTCATACATTCACTCTCATTTCCTCTTCTTATTCGTGAGTTCAATCAAGCGCTTCCTGCGGACTGTGACGACTTTCGAGAATATGGTCCAAGGCAAACAACGCCGCGCCGAGCGCTCCCATATAGTGAGCGTCATCACTGACATTCACCTTCATCTCAAGGCGTTCTTCAAGCGCCTGCACCATGCCGATATTCTTTGTCACACCGCCGGTGAATGTCACTTCCTCTTCAATGCCGACACGACGCATCAGCGCCGCCGCCCGTGAGGCCATCGACTGATGCACCCCCCAGAGAATATCTTCGATTTTCTTGCCTTTGCCCAGCCAGGAGAGCACCTCGGATTCTGCGAATACGGTGCAGGTGGTGCTAATGCGCACAGCGCGCTGATGACGTAGCGCCGTCGGGCCGAGTTCAGAAAGCGGGATGTCCAGCGCCGTCGAGGCCGCGCCGAGAAATCTCCCGGTGCCGGCGGCGCATTTGTCGTTCATGCAGAAATCAAGAATCTCGCCCGACGGACTGACACGAATCGCCTTGGTGTCCTGTCCGCCCATATCAACCACCGTACGAGTCTTCGGAAACATTTTCACCGCGCCGCGACCGTGACAACTTATCTCTGTCACTTGCGCATTGCCGAATGTCACACGATAGCGCCCGTAGCCGGTGCCAATGACATACTCAATTTCCTGCTCGCCGATTCCCGCATCCTCACGCGCCGAATTGAATGAGTTCTGCGCGGCGACCACGACATTCGCCCCGGTGTCAATTAACGCCCGGCTGACAATCTTGCCGTCTTCATTGATGATTACCGCTTTGGTCTGTGTTGAGCCGACATCGACTCCCGCCGCATATGCCATATTCACTCCCTCATCATTGCTTTGTCCCGAATGACTCATCACGCCGGTTGCGTGTGACTCCTGCGTGACGCCAGCCCTTCAAAGAAGGCGTCAATCCGGTTTTTCATCTGCGCTTCAGAAACAACACGCCTGTCCATCATGTCTGACTCAAGAAACAATGTCGCAATATCATGTTTCTCTGTCAGGTAGCGCCGTCCGTCAGCCAGCCCGGTTGACACGGTGCGGCAGCTCTTGATTGGATGATAAATGATACCATCCACCGAAAAATCTTTCATCATTAATTCCAACGCCCGGTCCTGATGAAACATACTGTCCATCGCATCACGCACACTGACCAGCATCCCTTCAGCCAGACTGGCAATCGGGTCCTGTAAATCATATTCAAATCCGCAATTGGCGCCGCCGGAGGCGAACCACAAGTAGGTCGAATGAATAAATGTTCCGCCCCATTCGCTGAACATTTCATTGAACCTGCGGAAAATCGGGTAGCACGGCACACCGACAAACACCAGTCGGTATTTCTCCTCAGTGATAGCGCCTATCCCATGCTTTGCCTTGTACTCCATTTCCTCAACAAGCTCTTTGAAATAACGACTGCCTTCTGCTGTTCCCCGGAACCCGTTGGCCACACCGAGATAAATTGTGCCGTCGGTAAGCGCGTTAAACAGCGACGGACGGTTTTGATTCAATTCCAGAATTCGTTTCCAACTGACACTAATGTCATTGGCATAGCCCATCACTTCGCGCAATTTATCAATATCAAATTTCTTGCCCGTGACTTGTTCGCAGAGCGCTATTAATTCCTTTATCTGCGCTTGCACATAACGCCGGTCATTTTCGAAATGTCCTTTGGCGCCTCCCGTGTTTCCCGCATCACTATCGGCGACATCACGGGACCCCGGCACATCAATTGTAAACACCGGAATTTTGTACATCCGCTCCCAAATCTCGGCCCATTTGATATAGGTGTTGCAGGCATTCGTGTAGACCGCCAGTGACGGTTTTGGAATTCTACCCATCGGATGCTCGCCACCGCGAAGTTGCACCGCCACATCGGCCTTGACATACCCGCACACATCCGGTGAGTAGCCATAGTCTTCGGCCTCACCGAGTAACTCATGTGACACGCGACGAACCGCGGTCTGCAGGGAATTGATCTCCGGAAACACAACCGGCAAATCGAAGGCCTTCAGTATCTCATTGAAACTGCCCATGACAAACACATAGGCCGATTGCCCACCGGTCTCGGCTGTTTTGTTCAGCTCGGCAAACCATTGACGAAACAAATCCGCGCCGTCACGATTCCCACGCCCGACTAATGTATTCTTTTCTGCGTTCATTATTCTCTATTTCCTTTTGACTCAAGTCAACATCATCAGGCAAACATGATATTCTCAAGGAATGTCTCAACCTGCAGACCAATCCCTTCGAATGACGTCATGTTTTCTTCAAACTCACTGACAAAGTACGGAATCCCGGCTTCATCAAGCGCATGCGTATACGCCACCTGTTCTTCAAGCCCCGGCTCGCACATCTTAGCCGCGGCAACAATCACCGCATCGGCCCGGGCGCCACGCACACGCTTCAATAACATTTTCTCTTTGGGTTTGTGATTGTCATGTTGCACCGGGCTGTATGACGAGCGTGTGATGTATGACTCAGCCAGATTGTCAAGTGGATCGCCGTCAAGCGGCACATCCTCAGTCAGCCAGCGCAAACCAATCAGGAAGTCATCATCGACAATATAACATGACTGCCCCAGCATCCGCACCATATCGAGCGGAGGTTGTTCGCAGAACGCGCCCTCAAAGACAACGCGCGTTAAATCCTGCTGATGCGCGCTTCTTTGTGATATTAGCGGCAACACCCAACGGAGAAGTTCATTGTGCTCCTCGCGCGGAATCAGTCCGGCCAGTGAGACCAGACAATACGCATCCTCTGCGGAAATCAGCCAGGGCGTCTCGCGCTTGATGACATACAACTCGCGAAGTAGCGCTCGATTCTCATTGAATACATCAATACTCTGGCGAATAGCATCAGACGTGACAGTCGTTCCGGTGACTGAAGAAATCACTTCCAGCAGGCGGGTGTATTCATCCTTGAGATATTCGGCGCTATGTGACGAGTTCGGATTCTGTGGCAAGTACAAAATCTGCGACGGATAGTCATGGTTCCGTCCCCAAATCGCCGCGAGATTACGCGCGGCGTCACAGATTGGATGTGACACAAACATATCCAGAGTGATATTCTTATTGAGTGTCACTTCAAGCGATGTTTTCAGTATTGAGCACAGGTAGGAGCCGAAATGCGAGTCCGCCTGTGTCGGCTCCAGCGGCGCGCCACGCATTTTCACCGGCAACGCTCCGGCGGCGTGAACTAACTCTTCGGGGAAATACACCTGGAAATGGCCGACAACTTTGCCGCCATTGTCTCTCCAACGTGCGACAGTCGGAAATGTCGCATCCTCGACAAGCTCCCGACAGGCATACAGCGTCTCGTCAAGGTCTTTACCCCGCCATTCGGGAAACACATATTCTTTGTTTTGTGTCATGATGTATTCATTACTCCATGCTCTACATGTTCCTTGTTAACACCGTCCGCAGGCGCCATGCGTGTATAGCGCCACCAGCGCATTAATTACGCTTTGTGAATCATCGCCCTCCTGCGAATCATACCACATATGAGTCCAGTTCAATGAACCGAAGAGAAACAAGGTGTTCAAGCTGACTGTGTGTTCGTCACTGTTGCCAAGTTCAGCCATTACTGAGCGCACGATGTCATAGTATTCACGACGTAATTGCAGGACGCGCTGATAGTATTCTCCATCAAGTGAGTCCAACTCATGAAAACAGACTTTCAACTCCTGTGGATGGCTGAAAAAATACCCAAGATGATTCTCAACCACAATACGCAGTCGCTGTGGTGGCTCCGTCACATTCGTGAGCCGTTCATTTAATCCGGCAAGCAGGGCGCTGAATGTATTGCGCTGAATGGCAAACAGCATCTCGTCTTTGCTTTTGAAATAGTAATAGATGCCCGAAAGCCCGATTCCGCCACGAGCGGCAACTTCCCGCACCGAAGCGCCCTCGAACCCACGCTCGCCAATCACCTCAGCCGCTGCCTTGAGGATATCTGTCATACGGCGCTGGAACTTCTGTCCCTGTGGGTGTGACTCCTCCGGTAGGGGACTGACAACTTCTTTGCGGGATTCCGGTTTCATCATAGCGCTCCGAAAAGAACGAATCGAACGTTCGTTCTAATTATATACACCCGAACAGGCCACGTAAAGGAGAAATTGACCTGTAAATAAAGAATGTCCGCCAAGTCAGCATTGTGAAAGATAGCAAAGGACAGCGTTCTACGTGTAAGCTATTACAAAACAGTGAAGTGGATATTAACGACCCACATACTCCGAAACAGGCGCTCTTTTCTAATAAAAATCGAAGAATCCCACTGTTGTTCAGCCCCGCTCAGCGATTCGTCCACTTCGGCTCGCGTTTTTCCATAAATGCCGTCAAGCCCTCGTGCGCATCGGCGGTTTTCATTAACTCCTGCAAATACGAATCCTCAACTTCCGGTAAAGCTGTCTCGAACTCACGCCCCAGTCCCGTCTTCAACGCTTTTTTCGTCAGGCGTAACACAATTGCCGAATTGGAGGTGATACTACGCACAAACGCCGAGCTGTCTTGCGGGAATGAATCCACCGGATAGACATGATTGACAACACCGCGCCGGTACAATTCATCGGCTTTCCAGTTTTCACCACTCAACAGAAACTCATAGGCGCCCGACAGTGACATCAGCTTCGGCATATTCAGCGCCGCTATCGGTGGAAACACACCAACTTTGATTTCCGGCTGACCGAACTTCGCCTTTTCTGACGCCACAACCATATCACAGAATAGCGCCAATTCACAGCCGCCGCCCAGCGCCGCGCCATGAACCAGCGCGATTGTCGGCGCTACAAATGCATCAAGCAGACGGAACATCTTGTGGAAGGTCTCGATCATTTCTTCAGCAAGCTCTTCAGTGTGCTCGGCGATATCAACTCCGGCGGAAAACACCTTGCCCTCGGCGCGAATTACCAGCGCTTTCAATTCCGCTCCGGCGTTCAGTGACTCCAGCGCTGTATTTATCTCGGCCATCATCTCGATATTCAGCACATTGTAATCAGGACGATTCAATGTCAGCGTCGCCACTGAATCTTCAATAACAAGCTCGATATGTTTGTACGTCGCAGTGGTAGTAACGCTCATATTCTTAATTCTCCCGTTTAATTATCATCGCCATCGACACACCGCCCCCGCCGCAAATCGAGGCCAGACCGACTTCTTTGTCATGTGTCTTCAGCGCATGATAGAGTGTCACGATAATTCGCGCGCCGGAAATGCCGGTCGGGTGCCCCAGCGCAATTGCGCCGCCGTGCACATTCACTTTGTTATTGTCTAATTTCAATGTCTGTAAATTCGCCAGCGTCTGCACCGCAAACGCCTCGTTGATTTCGAATAGATCAACATCATCAAGTGTCATCTGTGCGCGCTTCAGCGCCGCCGGTATCGCCACCGACGGTCCCTCGCCCATCACCTCCGGCGAGACCGCGAGTGCCGAGTAGCCAATCAGTGAAAACAACGGCTTAACGCCAAGCTCTGTAGCGCGTTTACGATGTGTCAGCGCCAATCCGCAAGCGCCGTCGGACATCCCGCAGGCGTTGCCGGCAGTCACCGAGCCGCCATCCTTGCGAAACACCGGTTTCAGTGTCGCAAGTTTTTCCAGTGATGTCTCGCGGCGCACTGTTTCGTCGGCGTCAAATGTTATCGTTTCTTTTCTTGCATGCACCGTGATTGGTGTGATTTCCTCAGCAAACCAGCCGGAATCCTGCGCCTGCGCGGCGCGTTGATGTGACTGCAGAGCATACGCATCCTGCGCGTTGCGACTAATACCATATTTGTCCACCAGATTCTCAGCCGTCTGGCCCATCCCCTGACCAATCAACGGGTCAACCGAATCCGACCAGCCGTCCTCCAGTTTTTTGTCACCCATCTTGAATCCACGCCAGCGTGTGTTCTTTAGCAAGTAGGGAATTGTCGACATCGAATCAAATCCGCCGACCACTGCGATTTCCGAATCACCAAGCCGAATTGACTGGCTGGCAAGCTGAATCG
>CAZFAL010000111.1:0-9748 GCA_964516945.1 uncultured Ignavibacteriales bacterium | reverse complement strand
CGACCGTCATCAGTGATGAACTCAACCACAATTGCATCATCAACGCGCTCCGTCTCTCACGCCCCAAAGCCAAAGCAATTTACAAACATCTCGACATGGGTGAACTCGAAGCGCGTCTCAAAGAAGCTGTTGGAACCTGCAAGCGTGTGGTGGTTGTCACTGACGGCATTTTCAGTATGCGCGGTGACTATGCGCCGCTCGATACGTTTGCAGCGCTCTGCCAAAAATATTCGGGTGACTTTGCAGAAGGTGTCATCTCAGTAGTCGATGACTCACATGGTGTCGGCGCATTCGGCGAGACCGGACGAGGCACAGAAGAGTACACCAATGCGCAGGGTATCGACGTACTGGTCGCCACACTCGGCAAAGCGCTTGGTGTCAACGGCGGCTATGTGGTCTCCAGTGACACAGTGATTGAGTACTTGCGTGAAAAGGCGCCGATGTACATTTACTCCAACCCGATTACCGTCTCCGAAGCAAGCGCGGCGCTGAAAGCGCTTGAGATTCTCGACAGCCCGGAAGGACTGGCGCTACTTGAAAAACTACGCGCGCTCACCAAACGCTTCGAACAGGGTCTGATTTCCCTCGGCTATGAGGTCATTGAAAGTGAGCACCCGGTTGTTCCGCTGATGGTGCGTGACACTGAGCTCACAGCCAAACTCGTACAATTCCTGATTGCCAACGGCGTTCTCGGCACGGGATTGAATTTCCCGGTCGTCCCGCGCGGCGACGAGGAAATCCGTTTCCAAATCTCAGCCGAACACACCGAGTTCGACATCGACTATGCGCTGGATGTCCTGAAGAAATTCAAGGACAAAGAAAAGTAGCAGTAGGTCGAGTCCCGAAAGCAGGGTCTGACCTACGTATCCACCGAAATAAACTCCACCATTTCTCTTGACCGGAAGCGAACGGCCTGCTATATTTCGTTATATGGCGAAACGACGAACTATAGCTACGCTTGAAGCCATCCTTCTGCCTCTCAAAGCCCTCTCGGATGAAAACCGTCTGCGGGCTCTGCTGGCCCTACGCAAACAGGAGCTTTGCCAATGCCAGGTTGTTGAATTGCTGCAACTTGCGCCATCAACAGTCTCAAAGCATCTCTCAATCCTCAAACAGGCCGGATTGGTGGAATCACGCAAAGTTGGCCGCTGGATTCACTTCCGCGCCGTTGACGGCGATATGGCCTTCGCGTGTCAACTTGCCGATCTGGCGGCTGAATACTCGAAAACAACTGAACAGGTGCGGGCCGACAGCAAACGCCTGTGGGAAATTCTGCGTATTGATCCTGAACGTCTCTGTGAATCACAACGATGTTGCAAATAAAGCAAGTAATAGTGGAGAAAGACAACGATGACAGATAAGAAACCGAAAATTCTCTTTCTCTGCACCGGCAATTCCTGCCGCTCACAAATGGCCGAGGGCTGGGCGCGACACCTGAAAGGCAATGTTATCGAGCCATACTCGGCGGGAACCGAGACACACGGTTTGAACTCCAATGCAGTCAAAGTCATGGCTGAATGTGGTGTGGATATTTCCAAACAACGCTCCAAACTTCTCACGGAAGTTTCTGATATCCCCTATGACTATGTTGTGACTGTGTGTGACAGCGCCCGTGAAAGCTGTCCGCTCTACCTTGGAGCGGCACAAGTCATTCATGTCGGTTTCGATGATCCGCCATATTTGGCGAAAGAAGCAAAAAGCGAAGAGGAAGCGCTGAATCACTATCGCCGTGTGCGCGACGAAATCAAAGCATTTATTCAAACACTGCCGGAAGCGCTACCGGCTCAGACGAGGTCATCATGAACAACAAAACAGTTGATACACAGCAGGTCGCCTGCGAGCGCGAAAACTCACAACGCAAACATCTCTCGTTTCTCGACAGATTTCTGACACTCTGGATATTCCTGGCGATGGGCGCCGGAGTGACAGCCGGGTATTTGTATCCCAATATCGCAAGTTTCTGGAACTCCATGAGCGCCGGGACAACTAACATCCCGATAGCCATCGGTTTGATTGTGATGATGTATCCACCGCTGGCGAAGGTGCGCTATGAAAAAATGGGCGAAGTCTTTCGCAATTACCGTATCCTCGCGCTCAGCTTAGTACAGAACTGGGTTATCGGCCCGGTTTTGATGTTTGCGCTGGCGATTACTTTCCTGAGCGGCTATCCGGAATATATGGTCGGCTTGATTATGATTGGGCTGGCGCGCTGTATTGCGATGGTGATTGTCTGGAATGATCTGGCTGATGGTGACCCCGAATATGCCGCAGGGCTTGTCGCGTTTAATTCAGTGTTTCAGGTGTTATTCTATTCTGTCTTTGCCTGGATATTTATTACTAAACTCCCCCCGCTGTTCGGACTCTCCGGGGCTATTGTCGAAGTCTCTATCGGGCAAATCGCGCAAAGTGTGCTGATTTATCTTGGTATTCCTTTTGCCGCCGGAATCCTCTCCCGCGTGATACTCGTGAAGACCAAGGGGGAACAATGGTATCAAACCGTGTTTATCCCCAAAATCAGTCCGCTGACATTGGTGGCGCTGTTGTTCACGATTGTCGTTATGTTCTCTCTGAAAGGAGAATATATTGTCAAGATTCCACTCGACGTGGCGCGGATTGCGTTGCCACTGCTGATATATTTCGTCGTGATGTTTCTGGCGAGTTTCTTTCTCAGTAAGAAATTTGGCGCCGATTATAAAAAGTCAGTCACACTCAGCTTCACCGCCGCCTCAAACAATTTCGAACTGGCGATAGCCGTAGCGGTTGCTGTTTTCGGCATCAACTCCGGCGCGGCGTTCACGGCAGTCATCGGCCCATTGGTTGAAGTCCCGGTGTTAATCGGGCTGGTCAATGTGGCGCTGTACTTCCGGAAACGTTACTTCACTCCTGCTGAACCACGTGTGTTGGCGTAGGTGTGACGGACTTCATGAATTGAGCAGTATGCCGGAAGTTGTAGAGGCAGGGTTTCCCTGCCTTTCGCAAGCCATTAGTTCTGTGCAAACAAAAAAGGGCGCCGAAACGGCGCCCATCCATACCCAAACTCTTTGTAACAATACTCTCAGCTCTGTTGACCGGCCTCCATTGCGCGAGCGCGCGGGAAAAGAATGTTGTTCTCGGCGCTGACATGCTGATGCATATTCTCGACCATCTCTTTGAGCCCCTGCAACAGCGCGCGATGCTTGTTGCAGCAATCGTCATGAATTGCGAACCCGTCAGTAAGCTCACTCATACGCTCCATCGCCTCGCCGGCGTCGTCATGCTCGGCTTCCATCACACGGATCTTCATCGCAATCGGTCCGGGCGCTCCGGCTGTGACACCGGTCTCTTCCATTTGGCGAATCTCCGGGAACAGAATGCGCTCTTCCTTCATCATATGTGACTCCAGCTCGGACGCAAAGTCCTGATGTAGTTTCGCCAGTTCAATCAACCGCCCGTCCCGCTCACCATGACGCTCAGCGACTCTGTCAGCCAGCGCCTGCAGACGCGGAAGTTCACTCTTGAGATAGTTGTGATGTTCTTTCAGGATGTGGCCTATCAAATCCGAGAGTGACATCCCGGTCAACTCGTCGAGCTCCTTGCCTGCGGCCCGCGAATCTTCAACCTCAATCTCCTTGAGCGCCTCGGCGACATCAATGCCTTTCTTCTCACACACCGCCGCGAGTGTTCTGCCACCGCCACAGCAGTAGTCAATCCCCAGCTTTTCAAAGACCCGTGAGCGCGACGGACGCTCGGCCACGATTTCGGACACGGTCGCATCAGCTTGTATAGTCGACATATTCTATCTCCATTCTTTATTCTTTCGAATAGTTCTAATAGTTCAAATATCCTGAGAGCGGTCCTGTCGGCCTTCCTGCGGTGCAAGCGCTTCGCCAGGGAGTCGCTCTCCCCTCTGCCGGAAAAAAACTCACAAACAGCGAAAGTCAAGGATATTTTCGGACTATTTTGTCCTAATTTTAGCCCGGAATTGAAATGTGCCGTAAACTCCTGCGCATCACACAGTTACATACGGCTGAGGAAATCATGAAACCACGCACAGCAGGGCCAAATCTGCCCGCCCGCCGCGATTCCAATAGGCGCCTCACCAACAGGCGCCCCACTTTTTGGTTGACTCAACAGGCAAGCTGATATATGAGTATAGTTGCAAGTAGCGCCGATGTCGGTGTTCCAATCCACTTCCTGAATACTCACGCTCTGAACACAAGGCCAACGACACGACGCTCGTTGATGCGTTACAAAGCGATGGCGGAGGCGTTCAAGCTGTGATGGAACAAAATGGCCGGAGAGTGGTTAAAGCTATATGTTCACGCCTGGGTTGGTCATATAAACATCCCAGACAGAAAATGAGAAGTTGGATTTGATACGTTTACTTCCGGAGGGGAAGATGAAAAGGAAGATTCAAATTCTGGGAACAGGACGATCCCATACGAAAGAGATGGCGCAACGTGTTGAAACAGCCGCAAAGCGCCTGGGAATTGATTACGACATCGAACATGTCACTGATGTGCGCCGCATCATGTGTTTCGCGCCTCGCCTGACACCGGCGCTATGCATAGACGGTGACATTCGCGCTACTGGAGAAACACCGACCGTCAAAGAATTGATGGGGATGCTGGATGCGCCGGCTCATCACCGGGCCCCCTCAACACCTGCCAGATTTCGCAATGATTCAGCACTCTCTGATAGAGTCAAGCCCACGGCTTAAAGCGCTCCCCCATGCCGCTGACTCTCTGGTTTCCTAAGTTACTCACATAATCTAACATCCTGTAGTACCCACAAAGAAACCGGGCTTTTCGGCTCCAGATAGCTGAAGGAAAAGCCCGGCTGAATGTGTTGAATCTTATTGATTCTCCTTGTGGTCTTATGACGCATGCGCCGCAAGATACTCTGCGACACCGTCAATCGAGGCCTTCATTGCCTCGTCGCCCTCTTTCCAATCGGCGGGACAAACCTCGTCACCGTGCTTATCAACAAACCGCAGGGCGTCTAATGTCCGCAGGGCTTCGTCAACGCTACGCCCCAGCGGCAGGTCATTGACCAGCTCGTGACGAATCACGCCCTCTTTGTCGATTAAGAACAGGCCGCGAAATGCGACTGACGCGCCTTCGAAGAAGACACCATAGTCTTTGGCAATGTTCTGCGACAAATCCGAAACCATCGTGTAACGGATCTGACCGATACCGCCCTTGTCAACCGGAGTGTTCTTCCACGCCAGATGGGTAAAGTGTGAATCGACAGAGACTGACACCACTTCGCATTCACGTTTCTTGAACTCTTCGAGCTTCTTGTCGAAAGCGATGATTTCAGTCGGGCAGACAAAGGTGAAATCCAAGGGATAGAAAAACAGAACTGTGTACTTGCCTTTCAAATCTGAAAGCTTGAACTGCACAAACTCGTTGTCCGGGGCCACCGCCTGCGCAGTGAAATCCGGAGCTTCTTTTCCTACTAATGCGCTCATAACTTATAACTCTCCATACTGTTTTAACTGTTCAACTACGCGGCGCTGGTTTATTGCACAGCGAAAAGACGTATGCCGCATACAAAACACGCCCCCGCTAATCCAAGAATGCGACAAAAGTCAGATTTCTGCAAGTCCTGTGTGCGAAAATCGCTCGCGCGGGGTCAGCTCCAAGGCGGAGCGTCGGCTAATTCATTGCCCGCTAAGAGCTTCAAGCAAATGCAAGTCGGGTTCGGTGTCTATATCCACCTGCCCGAGCGAAAACGGGACTACTCCGACTGATTCACGATAGCCCGCTATCAGTCCTCGCGCGCCACAGTCGCCTTTGAGCTGAAGCAACTCCGGGAAATGCGACATATTGAACAAAGCCGGAATCCCAAGTTGCCCCTCATATTCGGAGGCGACGATGGAGTGTCCTTCGGCGCGGAATCTCCTGACTATTGTATTCAGCAATTCCCCTGTCACAAACGGTTGGTCACAGCTCAGAAAAAGCGCAGAGTCAAACTCCTTCGCAGTGTTAGCCGAGGCAATTTCCTCAAGCGCCTTCAACCCCGCTTTAATTGATGAACTGAGACCGACGCGCCAGTTGTCATTGACAACTACCGTAACCGGAAAAGAGCTAATCAATGAGTGGCACATGTCCGCGTTGGCGCCGAGGACCACGATGACAGTGTCAACCGCTGAAGCCAGCGCAGTTGTCACAATCCGCTCAAGCAACGTCCTGCCATCGACCGCCACGGCCTGTTTCGGCCTGCCAAGTCGCTGAGACTCACCGGCGGCTAGAATGATTGCCGCAGTTGATTGGGATACAATGGGGTCCATTGGAACTCACACGGTGAATTCAGAGATCGTATCGTTGCGTGGGTGCAGTGTCCGCAGTTTCTCGCGCAACGAACATCCGGTGCGCCCATGAAGCGACGCAACAATTTCGCTCACAATAGACAACGCTATCTCTCCGGGAGAGTCGCCTCCAATATCCAACCCGATTGGCGCATGCAGCGCCGCCCATTGCCTCTCAGTTATCTCCGGATTCGCCTGACGAACAGCGCCGATAACCCGCGCCAGACGTGACCGTGAGCCGAGCGCTCCGATATATGGCAGATTCTGCGGCAGTAACGCTCCAAGCAGCTGTCTTTCCAGATCATCATTATGCGTCAGGATGACCACAAACGAATCTGTCCTGATTCCGCGCTCTGCGACAGCCAGCGCTTCTTTCGATTCCATCCGACACACTCGCCAACCCATGATGTCCGCAAGGGCGCTCAACGCAGAGGCAACCTCACCGGCGCCAAAGACAGTCAGCGTCAATGCTGGTTTGTGAATCACAATCAGCGTCTCACCGTCATTTGCGTTCGTCGGCGCCTGTGTCATCTGTAATAGGCGCTCCCGTATGGGCTGATTGCGTGTTGAATCAAAGACACACGTTGCATCGGTAACTATGATTCTTTGTGGCGCATGTTGTATGGAGCTGTCTTCAGGATTCCAATAGGTAGCGCACGCACACACAATATCCCGCCGGAGCGCTTCATGCAATGCAAATACATGTGACTCCTCACGCACATCCGGCAGGAGCTCAAGCAAAACGCTCACATCACCGCCGCATCCCAGTCCCAGTCCTAACACTGAGTCTGCCAGTTCTTCACCACAATACCGAACCATTTTCGCGCCGCCATCGGCAAACAATGGCTCTGCGTGCGCTATCAAATCATCTTCGAGACATCCGGCGCTCACACTGCCGCACATTGACCCGTCACGCTGCAGAAGCGCCATCGCCCCCGGATGATACACATGTGACCCGTAGACAGAAAACAATGTTGCCAGAACTGTCGGCCCGTGTGATTCATGGAGGTAGCTGTCGAGTATATCATTCATGTCACACATATTGTCAGGTTTTGTTTCGTCACCCGCCGTTGCGGCTGGTCTTGATTGCGTTCAGGACTTTCTCTGCGGTAATCGGCAATGACATTACCCGCGCTCCGACTGCGTCATCAATCGCATTGGCAATCGCCCCCATCACCGGAACAATACTTCCTTCACCGACCTCCTTGGCTCCGAATGGTCCATTGGGATCGACGACATCGACTGTTGTTGAATGTATCCGCGGAATATCTGCGATTGTCGGCAGGATATAGTCATGGAAATTCGGATTGCGCAGATAACCGTCTTTCTGCTCCACACTTTCCATCAGTGTTTCGCCGAGTCCCATCACAATCGAGCCCTCGACCTGTCCATGGAATGTAATCGGATTGATAACCGTCCCGGAGTCATGCGCCGCATAGACATCATCGACTGTCACTACGCCCGTATCCGGATCAACCGTCACTTCAGCAACCATCGCGCAGAAACTGTACGCCGGTGAGGTGCCGACCGCAGCGCCTTTATACTTACCACCAAGTTTCGGTGGGTTGTAACTACCGACACCAATCAATGGCCCACGAGTACGGAAATATCTCAAGGTCAGTTCAGCGAATGACATCTCTGTTTTGCCGTCGGTGACAGTATTCTCCTTGAATTGCAATTCAGTCGCTTCTTTTGCAATTTCCTCTGTCCAGAAATCATTCAGGATATATTTGACATGTCGAGCGGCGTCAATGATTGCGTTACCGGCCATAAAAGTCACACGTGAAGAATACGACCCCAGGTCGGTCGGAGTGAGCGCCGAATCCGACGAGAAGATTGTGACACGTTCGTAATCAATTCCCAATGCTTCGGCGGCGATTTGCGATAACACAGTATCCGACCCCTGGCCGATTTCCGAGGCGCCGGTGTGCAAAAACACCCGCTCGCCGTCTTCGGCCACACGGATATTGCAGGCCGAATGCGGGAAGTCGCCGCGAATGATTGGATAGCCGGCGCCGGAGACAAAACTACCGAGTCCGACACCAATGCCTTTACCATAAGGGAGCTTGCCAAACTTGTTTTCAAAGTCAGACATCCCGGCGGCTTTTTCGAGACACTCTTCAAGACCACAGCTTGTCACTTGCAGATCATTGACTGTCTTGTAATTCTCATAGACCAAATTGCGCTTGCGCAATTCGATAGGCGACACTCCCAGCTCTTTGGCGGCCATATCAAGATGTGACTCCAGCGCAAAGCGTGGTTGCGGTGTGCCATTGCCGCGCATCGCGCCACAGGGAGGCAGGTTGGTGCAGATTCGTTGTGCGTCGAACTTGAAATTCGGCAGACGATACAAAATCGGCAGGAGATTGCCGGAGTAATACGACGTGATGATTCCGTAACTCGTATAAGCGCCACCGTCGAGTGTCACTTCCTCATGTGTCGCCAGCAGGGTTCCGTCTTTGTCAAAGGCAGATTTGAGCCGCACTGTCTGCGCATGACGCCCGCGACCGTGATGAAACACCTGCTTGCGGTCCATTGTCATCATCACCGGACGTTGGAGTTTGCGCGCGGCAATGACACTAAGGAATTCCAGTTTGGTCGTTTCGGCCTTCCCGCCGAACCCGCCGCCAAGCGCCGGACGAATCACACGCAATTTACTTTGTGGAATATCCAGCACACGTGACAGTTGCACCTGCACCAAATGTGGATTCTGGTTGGCTGTCCAGACATTGATTAAGTCGCCTTCCTCCTGCGCCAGCGCCGCCTGCGGCTCCAGGAACGCCTGATGAATCTTTTGCCCCTGGAACACATCCTCGCGCACATAAGCGGCGCTCTTGAATTGCTCTTCGACATCGCCGAAGTTCTGATGAATGTCCGTGTTGACATTGCCCTTGTAGCGCTCATGTAATTGAGGGGCAGATTCACCTCGCGCATCAGTTGGGTTAAACACACCCTCAAGCGGCTCATATTCAACCCGCACATTATCAGCGGCCATCTCCGCTGCACGCCTGTCGGTGGCGAACACTGCGGCAACCGGCTCACCGACATGGCGCACAACATCCACCGGCAGGATTGTCTCATCATAGCGCGCCGGTGTGACACCATACAATGTCCTGGGCACATCGTCAGGAGTCAGCGCCAGTAATACACGCTCGTCGGCAAGCGCCTCAGATGTGTCAATGCTTTTGATTCGCGCATAGGGATATGGACTTTTGACCAATGCGCCATAGACCATACCAGGGAAATAATAATCCGCAGTAAAGCGCGCCTTGCCGGTTAGTTTGTCCAGTATATCCTTACGCATCACCGGCTGACCGACAACCGAGTGACGGCCATTGCCCGCCGGTTCCGGGGTTTCGTCTTTCAGCGCTGAAAGCATCCGCACATAGCCGGTGCAACGGCAAATGTGCCCGGAGAGGGCGCTTTCAATGTCTTCATCTGACGGTGATGTATCTT
>CAZFAL010000110.1:4896-9771 GCA_964516945.1 uncultured Ignavibacteriales bacterium | reverse complement strand
TGATTCGGTTATCTCACTGGCGCTCTTGCGCGGGAACCAACAACTGGTTGTCTCCGCCCACCTTTGTAGCGCCCCTCTGCAGGAAATCGCGGCGGCCGGACAGCAGGCCGAAACAACCGGGGATTCACTTCCTGCGGACCTGAACGGGTACAATTCGCTTCTCAACCGTATTCACCAGCTTGAAGAGCGGCTCCAGGCGCTCGAGAATAACCGCTGACACCCCTCTTCCTTCTCGATACTACGCAATAACCAAATACCCCAAAGCATCGTAACTTAGCGTTGCTCTTGGGATTCGGACTCCGTACTTTCGCACATGTAAGCCACCCGCATTGACAATTGTCTTTGCCGGTGACAGTTCCGGAGATGGCAGACCACGGAAACACAAACAAGCAGTGCGAGATATGAGCCAATCGAATCAATTGTCACAACAAGCCACAGAAGTAGCGCAGGCAATAAAGTCCGCCAGCTCTGATTCTGTTGCCCTCGCAGTCTTTTCCGGCCTGATTGCTTACTCTGAGAGTTTCGTCACCAAGAGCGGCCTGCAGGCCCTCATTCAGCGCAATATCCCTCCGGCCCAAATGCATGAGATTGTCCTGCAAAGCTACCTGTTCTGCGGCTTTCCCCGTATGCTCGATGCGCTCTTTGACCTGAGCGCATCAGTAGAAGCTGAAACCTATATCACCGGAGACTCGCCGGACAGTTCACATTTGGCATATTCGGAAGAGGAATCAAAAGAATACGAACGGCGGGGCCGTGACCTCATTCGTCTTATCTACGGCGACCGTTACGGAAAACTTGAAGAAGCGATTACCCGCATGTCTCCGGAAGTGTTCCGGCTGATGATCATGGAGGGGTATGGCAAAACCCTTTCCCGGTCCGGTCTGGATACTAAGACACGCGAGCTCGCTGTCATTGCGGCGCTGACAGTCGACAGACGTCCGCGTCAATTGCGAGCGCATCTCCGTGGCGCAAAAAATGTCGGCGTTGCACCCGAAGCGCTCAATGAATTGTTACAGGCGCTGGGGACATTCACATCCCAGGAACATATTTCCATTGCGGCAAACATGCTGGCTGAGGTCAACGCGGAATAATGCGCAATTTTCTCATCACACTGACAAAAGTCATCTCCTGGGCGGTATTTGCTGTCCTGATGCTCATTGTCATTGTGTTCGTTGGTGTTTTCAATTTCGGTTTTCTTGAATATGGTATCAACTATGAATTGAATGAGCTGGTGGGTAAGAAGACACCGCTCGAGGTCAGTATCGGTTCGATAGAGGGCGATTTTTTTAATACCCTGCTCATTTCAGATGTGAGTGTGCGTTATGCCACCGACAGTTTTTCATATCCGATAGCGGAAATCCCTTCAATTCGCGCATCATATTCATTGGCGGACATCTGGCGCGGCAAGTTTGATGTCAACGTGCTGGGCATCGACTCGGCCAGATTCACTATCAGGCAGGCCAACAACGGCGAATGGTTATTTCCTGAGCTTCAATCAAAAACACCGGGCTCACGAACCCAGTTGCCGTCATTTTCCACAAATCTTCTGACTATCAACAACGCCACGGCCACACTGTACGGACGTGACTCAACGTGGAGTATTGACAGTCTGCAACTGACAGCCGGAATTGTCTCGAATGACGGAGCGCTGGCTCTCGACTTGCGTGACTTTCACTTCGTGACAGATTATCATCAATCCCGTCTGCATTCCGCCTCCGGGAAACTTACCTATTCAAACAAGCGTCTGGTTTTCAAAGATCTCGCTGTTGATCTTGCGCGCGTTGCAATAGTCTGTGACGGATGGCTTGCATTGCCGGATTCTTCCAACGGCGCCACATTCGGCGGACATCTGGCGCTTGACACATTGAATCTCGACATGAACTACCTCGGCGCGTTTCTTAACAAACACTACACAGGTCAGCTGGCTCTCAACGGTGACATGGATATCAAAGACAATGAAGTTAGCGGTAGCGTTAATGTAGCGGGAGATTTCCAAGACAGATCATTTGACCGGTTGTTTGCGCGCGTGAATTATGCAGACGGCAAATTGAGCGCTGACACACTCACCGGAACAATTCTCGGCGGCTGTAATGTCGCCGGAAAACTCAAACTGGATTTTACTGATCCCGACATCGGCTATACCTTTTCCGGGATGATAGACAGTCTGAATATCGCCAATCTCGCCAACGGAGCCATGACAACCGAATTGACCGGCGCTGTGACACTGAATGGCAGTGGCCTCTCGAGCAAGAATATGAGCATACACGCTGATGTGGCGCTTGGTGAGTCATTCCTCGATATCTTCCATATCCACAGGGCTGATGGCGGAGTGGACATTTACACAGACAGTCTGCGCCTCAAGCCCGGGTTTGCGGTCAGCTATTATGAAAACACCTTCAGCGCCAGTGGCCTAATCAGATATTCAGGAGCCATTGATGTCAGTGGCGCTGCGGAATTCAATGATCTCTCACGTTTCAACGGCCAGACATTCATCACAGAACTCGCCGGAAGAGGACAGGCGACATACACCCTCGACGGGACAGTGGACGACCCGAATATCAGCGGGAAATTTTACAGTGACAGTGTCTGGTTCTATCAAATGTATGCCGGTCGCGCATGGTATGATTTCAACGTCAAACGGTTTCTGACCCGGCGCTACGGCTCTGTCAGCGCCAAACTGGGTTCTGTCGACGCCTGGGACTTTCCGCTTGATGAAATCAGCGCAGAATTACGAATTGACTCTAATCTCATATTCATCGACTCGCTGAAAGCCACCAGTGGAGATGCAACCATGGCTACGGCGGCCACGATTGACTATCTTGCAGACCCACAACCGATACGGCTTTATAATGTTTCACTTGGATTTCGTAACAATCTCTATCATGAGCTGGATACAACACTGTTGCTGTTTGACACAACAGGGATTGAATTCAAACAAGCCGAATTTGTGAGCCCTCATTCAGAACTTTCACCCGTGACAGAGTCATTCAGCGTCAGAGGACGCGCCGGCTTCGACAGACATCTTGGTTTCAACGTCAACTTGGAAAATATTGATATCGCGCCATGGACGAAGCTGTTCGCGGCCGACTCTTCAGTTTCAGGACGTGTCTCTTTGGCCGGTGAGGTCACTGTGAATGTTGACACACTGAAATTTGACGCCAGCGGTAGAGTGGATTCGTTGGTGTATCAGGATTTGTATATCGGCAATGTCGTCACTGACTTCCGTTATGCCGACAAACTTCTGACCATTGATACACTTGATCTGCGCACCACCGGAGGTGAACACAGTCTCCGTGGAACTGTCCCGCTGGACATTCGCTTTGGCGCTCTCGCAGACACGCTCTTTCCCGGCGAGCAACACCTGCAATTGCATTCGACCGAGTCACAATATGACTTTGTCAGTCATTTCCTCCCGCAGGTCGAAGCGTTGACCGGAGCGCTTGAAGTCGACGCTGTTGTGAGTGGCACACCGCGCCGCCCGGCCTTTAACGGCTCCGGACACCTGAGTGATGGGACACTGAAAATCTACGAGTTGGAAATTCCGGCCGAATCGCTGTATGTTGATTTCCAAATGCAGGACAGACTGGTGACAATCACACAAGGCGCCTGCCGGTTTCCGCCGACTGTCCGAAAAAACGGCAAACAGAAGAAATACAGGGCGGAAAAATATGGCTATGTAAACATCGACAAGGGGACGCTTGAAATACTCAGTATTGACAGCATCGACTATAATGTCTCCCTGACTGCGACAAACTTTCCGTTTGAGTATACACTGGGGGCAATCAAAGGCAAGGCCAACGCCAGACTGAAAGTATCCGGTGTCACACCACCTAAGATCACCGGAGACATAGACTTGATTTCTGCGCTCTATGAGGATGAGTTTCTTGAGGAGGACGCCGGCTACCTGTTGCTGACACAATTCGAGCGTCCTGATTCATGGGACATGGATGTAAATGTGACGGTTGTTTCTAACGCCGTCGTGCGTAACAGCGAACTTGACGCAGAATTCAAAGGTACGGCGCGGGCTATCCGCACAGACGGACTCTGGTCATACTTGTATAACCTTGAAGTGATTCGCGGTCGGGTATTCCTGACAACCAATTCATTCCGGCTGGACCCGGGTGGAACAGTTATCAATGATGATGTGGCAGTGAACAACCCGCAACTGAATCTGATAGCCCGGACAAAAGTACGTGTCCCAAATCCAAGCGCGCCCGGTGAACGGTCGTCAGGAACCCGTCAGGTGGAAGCGGCAATCAGAGTAACCGGGACACTTGAAGAACCGATTATCACCTATTACGACGACCCGGCTATTAGTGACAATGACAAAATCAACGAAGACCAACTCTACACACTGCTGGCCTTCGGCTATCAGGTTGGACAGACCGACCAAAACCAGACGGCGATGCTCGGTGGTCGTGGCGCAGAAATGCTCGCGAACTATTTGAGTTCGAATCTGACACGGGCCGGAGCGCGATCAATTGGCGTGGAAACGTTTGAAATTGATCCCAACGTCGATGTCGAGCAAACCGAAGTTACATTGGGGCTGTATGTTCTGCCGGGATTGTACACATACGGCAAGTCAGACATCGCCGCGACCGGTCAGGAAGTTGGTTTTGAATACTATCTCGGTCGGCACCTGCTTGTTCAGGGCAAACGCGACGAAAATGACCACTACTTCCTGTTCTTAAACCTTGGATGGGACTATTAGATGCGACGGGTGAAATCCTGCCTCTCAGCGAGTGTGGTTGCACTGATCCTCTGGTCGGGACTAAACCTCGCCCCGGTTACTTCTCAGGCGCAAATCGACCGGGAGACTCTGCGCTGGATAAACAACAAACCCAAAATCCGCGAGATAGAGATTACCGGCAATAC
>CAZFAL010000110.1:0-4796 GCA_964516945.1 uncultured Ignavibacteriales bacterium | reverse complement strand
AAATTGCGCCATCGACTTAGTGAGCCAACAAAGCTGATGCGCAAAAAAGGACCGTTGAATTTGTTCAACCTGCGGCGGGTACAATTGAATCTCAAGAAACTATTCGCGAACAATGGCTACCCTTATGCACGAATTGATTATCTGGTTGATACTTCCGAAAGCGTCGGAGAAAACCACTTGACCCCGGTGCACTTTGACATTGACACCGACTCGCTGGCGCATTTCGGCTCGGTTGAAGTGGTTGGCGCGGAGCTTTTCGGGGAACATGCCGTTCTGCGCGAATTGAAAATCAATCCCGGAGCGCTCTATCGCCGCAAAGACATTCAGGAATCCCAACGCCGTTTATTGCGCTCTGGCTATTTTACGACTATCCAAATCCAGGTCAAAGACTCTGCGGAAGTCGGGACCGGTTACAACCGCCTCCGGCCGGACTTTCGCGTCAGGGTAAAAGAAAAACGCCCGCAGTTTGTCACTTTGCGCGGTGGTGTTGCGCAGGATTCGGTGCGTGACCTGGTCTGGGAGCAGTCAATCGGCTGGGGGAAACGTAATTTCCTGCACACACGCAGAATTGAACTGACTGCGGAAGGTGTCTTTGTCCCTCACGACCAGGTGCTGATTTCACACACCTACCGCGCCCGCTATGTGGAGCCGTGGTTACTTGGGATTCGTATGCCACTGTCTTTGTCGGCGGAAGTTGAACCGGGAGTTAAGTCGCAAGTCCAACCATTCCGCATTCAAAAATGGCGTATCGACGCCGAAACTCTATGGGAAAGAAGACGGCGCAGGCGGGTTGTCATCGGGACGCAGTACGAGTCGGTGAAGGTCTTTGATATTGAACCGGCGGCGCTGGCTGAACTTCGCGCGCAGGAAGGTATTTCAGTGCGCCGAAAACTCTATGGCTCAATCCGTCTGGACACACGCGATGACATCTTTGTGCCTCACAATGGGACAGTTATTGAAGGGAAGGTTGATTTCTTCGGCGGTTTTCTCGGCGGCGACGCGAACTTCGTGCGAGTTGAAGGAAGCTGGTCAAAGTTTCAGCCATTCTGGAAGTCGGTTCTGCGCGCAACCCGGTTGAAATTCGGCTTCGCCGAGCCGCTGAATGCCGGTGAAGAAGTCCCGGCAATCGACCGTTTCTTTATTGGCGGCGCTAACACAATCCGCGGATTCTCCACCGACGAACTCGGCCCGCGTGGCGATTCAGCTGATGTCTCGCGCGGCTCGGAGTTTTATTTGATTTTCAATCAGGAACTGCGGTTTCCGTTATTCAAGAAATTCTGGGGCAGTACATTTTTCGACGCCGGCAATGGCTGGGAGGGGCTGGACGATCCGAAGATTTCGTTCAAACAGGCGGCCTACTCCTATGGGTTGGGGATTCAGTACCTTTCTCCGGCGGGTCCGTTGCGTCTGGATTATGCGCGACGAATCAAAACCCGTGGCATAGAAGTCAAGAGCCGTCTGCATTTCACAATCCTCTATGCCTTCTGATATGCCTTCCAACAGGCGCCGGAAGCTCACTTCTCCTTGACAATCATATCACCCTCAGTATACTGCCGGAGGGGGATAGGGCTGGCGTTCAATAATGCGCGATACAGTAGCGCGAAACGCGTAGCGCTGCGTTGTAACGCAACATCCTCCCTGTTAACTGGTATCTGAATCGAAAGAAGCATAGCGAACAATGAAACAAATATATCTTGACCACAACGCCACGACACAGGTTGCGCAGGAAGTTCTCGAGGCGATGTTACCGTATTTTTCTGAGAAGTTCGGCAACGCCAGCTCATTGCACGCCTTCGGCAGAGACGCCAAAGTCGGGCTGGAAAACGCGCGGGAAACGTGCGCGGAAGTTCTCGGAGCGGAACCGGCGGAGATAGTCTTCTGCAGTGGCGGCACCGAAGCGGACAATCTTCTGCTGAAAGGCGCCGCGCATGCGCTCAAGGCAAAGCGCAACAAGGTCATTGTCTCTTCAATCGAACATCCGGCAATCACACAATCAGCGGCGCAGTTGGCCAAAGAGGGTTTTGATGTCCACACAGTCCCGGTTTCAGCCGAGGGGTTTGTGGATTCGGTTGCGCTTGCCGGGTTAGTTGATGACAACACAGCCGTTGTGTCAATCATGTTTGCCAACAATGAAATCGGAACGGCTCAGGATATACCGGCTCTGGTTGCGATTGCGCATGAAAAGGGCGCGCTTTTTCATACTGACGCTGTGCAGGCCTTTGGCAAGATTCCGGTCACGATTGACGCGCTCGGTGTTGATATGTTGTCGCTTTCGGCGCACAAAATCTATGGCCCGAAAGGCATGGGGCTGGCCTATGTGCGCAGTGGTGTGAAAATTGAATCACTCGTGCAGGGTGGCAGTCATGAAAAATCCCGCCGCCCCGGCACCGAGAATGTCCCCGGCGCAGTCGGTATGGCCAAAGCCATGGAGCTAGCCGCTGAATCTGTTGCAAACGAATATGTGCGCCTCAATGACTTGTCACGCCATTTTGTGGAAACAATTCGCGAGCGAGTAACAGATGTCACGCTCAACGGACCGGAATTCAGCGAAGGCGCTATGCCTGAAAAGATCACCCGCACACCACAGACAGTGAATCTCTCGTTCACCGGGGCCGAAGGTGAGGCGCTGATACTCTCGTTGGACCTTGAAGGGATTGCGGTGTCATCCGGCTCGGCCTGTAGTTCCGGCGCAGTTGATCCCTCGGCGGTCCTGCTGGCGATAGGCCAGACACCGGAGTTGGCCAAGTCCTCCATCCGGTTTTCACTTGGGCGGCATACGACTGAAGAGGAAATCAAGCATGTCGCAGAAATCCTGCCACCGATTATTGAACGCCTGCGTCGCATGTCCCCGGCCTATGCCAACGCCAGACGCTAAACCGCTTCACTTGCAAACTTTCAAGATCTTCAATGACTGACACTCACCCAACAAAACAAGAGCGCAAAAGTCCAATAAGGGGCCGTGTATTGGTGGCGCTTTCCGGCGGTGTGGATTCGTCTGTCGCTCTCTATCTTCTGCGTGAGCAGGGCTATGAAGTGATAGGCGCGCATATGAAGCTTTGGGATTTCTCCGAAGTCGGCGGTGAGATGAAACAGGATGGCCGCTGTTGCACACTGGAGTCAATCGATGACTGCCGGGCGCTCTGCGCCAAAATCGGCGCGCCATTTTATGTGCTCAATTTTGTCGAGAAATTCCGCAAAGAGGTGATTGAAAACTTTGTCTCAGAATACCGCGCAGGACGCACGCCAAATCCCTGCGTGGTCTGCAACACCCGGTTGAAATGGGAGTCATTCCTGCAACGCGCCCGTGAGCTCGGCTGTGACTATATGGCCACCGGTCATTATGCCTCAATCAAGCGCTATGAGAAAACCGGCAGGTATTATATTGTCCCCGGCGAGGATGTGACTCGCGATCAATCATACGCCCTCTGGGGGCTGTCACAGGACGCCTTGGCGCATACACTCCTGCCACTGGGCGAAATGGAGAAGTCCGAAGTTCGGCGTCGCGCGCATGAACATGGTGTGCGCACCGCTGATAAGCCGGAGTCCCGCGAAATCTGTTTTGTAACAGACGACAACTATCGCCGGTTTCTGCGCGAATGGGAGCAAAAGCGGGGGCGTGACTTTACAGGCGGCGACATTGTCGATGAAAGCGGCGAGACAATCGGTCATCACGACGGTGTGCCATTCTACACAGTCGGTCAGCGCAAAGGACTGGGAGTGTATCGTCCTGAGCCGGTGTATGTCAAGGAAATTGACCCGCTGACAAACCGGATTGTTGTCAGCGGTGTCGAAAGTTTGAGCAAGTACGATGTTGATGTCAGTGAACTGAACTGGATGGCTATCGAGCGCCCGTCGGAGCCATTTGAGGCGAGCGTCAAAATCCGTTACCTGCACAAAGCCGCCGAGGCGACAATTACACCGCTCGATGATGACACGATACGTGTTACGTTCAAAGACAAACAGCGGGCTATCACTCCCGGACAGTCCGCTGTGTTTTATCGCGAGCAGGTTGTGCTCGGCGGTGGCGTCATCAGCAAGGTCGGCTGAGAGCGCCACATTGTTTTCGTTTTCAACTAATTACTCAGATTTATCCCGTGTAAACTCAACCTCAATGACTTTGTAGTTGTCCCCGGCATGTAAATCAAACATCTCCAGCTTGATTGTGTCATCATCGGGGAAGCTGTAGACATATTTGACCATCCGCCCGGTGACACTCAACATCGGCTCATCCATCTCGCCATACATCGTTATAGTACCGGTCTTTGGATCGCGCTGGCCCGTCATCGTCAGCAGGGCGGTACCCATCGAACTGGCGTATGACGCGGTGTAGAGATTACGGTAATTATCATGTCCGAGCAACATCACTTCGTCCAGTGGTTGCCCCATCATCTGGCCGTTAGTCTCAATTTCCACAAAGCGTTTTCCGAGAATCCACTTGGCCGAAGATGTTCCTTCCGATTCGGTCGGCAGAGAGTCAGGACCGGTCATCCAGATTTTACTGACAGTCTTCCAGTCACCGACAAACTTCGCGAGATACGCATGCTCTTTGCCCGGCAGTAGCGACTTGAGGTAGTCTTTCATCTGCTTGGGGGTCATCCCGCCGGGGCTGGCCATAGTCATTTCGCCATGCGGCGCGCCGCCACCACCGGGATGGCCTTTCGGCTTTTGCTGATGCGGATCTGTCTGCGCCTGGGCGACAGTCATTGCCAGCAACAAGGCCGAGAATATGTAGCTGATAGTTTTCATTTTGTTGGTCCCCTTTTTTGCTACGTGTTCATCGGAAGTGTTCCGGTTTG
>CAZFAL010000109.1:5131-9842 GCA_964516945.1 uncultured Ignavibacteriales bacterium | reverse complement strand
GGACGCCAGGTTGGTGAACTCTGTGAGCGCATTCTGAATGGTGAGAGTCCCGGGACTCTACCGGTGTCATCACCGGACATTGTCTGGTTCCATTATAATGAGAAAACTTCAAACCGGATTGCTGTAGCAATTCCTGAGGAATTGCGCGCTGTCGCCAAGGAGGTCTACAAGTGAGCATACGCGAACTAAAGAATCTCCTCGGACTTCGTGGGCAGTTTGTGCTGTTGATTTCAGCAGTCATAATCAGCAGCGCTACGGTAATCGGGCTCTATCTAACCAAAAAGATAGAAAGGATCTCTCATGATGCTGTTATCAAACGTAGCCAACAGCTTGTAGAAAGTCTGGCTTATAATTCCGAGTTTGATGTGCTTGTTGGGGCGGATGATGATTTAGCCAAGCTCGCCGCAGGCGCATTCCATGACTCGCTGGTTATTTACGTGCGGATTTATGATCAGGACGATAATCTCCTGTACGAGAAAATCCGCGAAAAGTACCTGAAACCGACCAAGGATTCAGCGCAATCTGAAGCAAGTATTTCCCAAATTGCGCCGAGTCCCACAGTATTTCATCTCCCGCAGCTTGTTTCGTCCGGTTCATATACGACTCTCCCGATAGCCGATCCGAACGGCAACAGTTATATTCATCTTGCCTCGCTGATAATGACCTGGGAGAGTGACGTCGAGCGCGAACGTCTCGGTTCGCTCGAAACGGGAAGCAGTTCTGTTGACCACGGCCACTGGGTAGTCTTGGGACATGTTTCGCTTGGTATCGATTTGGGGCCGATGAACAAGTCGATACGCGCGACAAGATTGACGATTCTGGTTTTGACACTCCTGATTGTTGTGTTGGCTATCGCAATCACCGTCTGGTTTGTGAAGCTGATCATCAAACCTATCGAGACACTGGCGGTGGTAACAGAAGATATTTCGCAGGGACATCTTGACGCTCAGATTGATATCGATCGCCGCGATGAGATCGGGCAATTGGCCACAGCATTTGAGCGAATGGTTGACTCCTTGCGACAATCCAGACGAGAGGTCGAGGACTATCAGGCGACTCTTGAGGATAAGATAAAAGAGCGCACCGAGGAATTGGGTGAAGCGCAGAATCAGTTGGTACAATCCGAGAAAATGAGCGCAATCGGACAGCTGGCCGCCGGTGTTGCGCATGAATTGAACAATCCGCTGGCCGGTATTCTCGGCTACTCTCAGTTCGCTCTGGAAAAAATGAAATCGCGCACGGCTGACACAGTTACTGAAAAGGACATAGCGTCCTTTAGCAGATACCTCGGAGATATTGAGAATCAAGCGCGTCGTTGCAAGGCAATCGTTCAGAATCTTCTGAAATTCTCCCGTTCGTCCCATGATAGTGAGGCAACAGAGTTCGATCTTGGTCAGGCGCTCAAAGAAACAGTAGAATTGCTCAGACATCAACTTGAGATGAAACAAATCCAGACTGTTGTTGAAATTGAATCTTCTCCTCAGGTGCATGGAAGTGTCGGCAAGATTCAGCAAGTAGTCACGAATCTCATCATCAATGCAATGCACGCCACACCACAGGGCGGGACAATTACTGTAGGACTGCGACATTCGCCGACTCTCGGAGAATTCGAAGGCGCAGTTGAAATTTTTGTTTCGGACACCGGATGCGGTATCTCAGAGGAGATTATCGGTAAAATCTTTGAACCATTCTTCACGACTAAAGAGGTCGGCAAAGGAACAGGTCTCGGGCTCTCAGTGAGTTACGGCATCATCCGCGATCATGGTGGAGAAATCAAGGTCACATCTGAAGTGGGCAAAGGAACGACATTTGTCATAATTCTCCCCCTCCAGAGAAAACATTCATCTGCCGATATATCTAACTTGTAGGGCGCTGCGTACCCGAATGTGACCAGATCTCGAATCTGATGACGAACATCCAAAGGGCATCGCTCCGCAAGACATTGATTCTTCATTATCGTTTGATTTGGGAAGACAAATGATATTGAACCAGACAACAGGCACAGATGTTCTCAGTCAAAGCAATTCAATATAGGTGACCCACTTGCAAGACAATTCTGAAACAGACAAAATGATTCTCGTCGTCGATGACGAAGAGATAATGCGCGACTTTCTCGTCGAGGTTCTTGAAGACTACAAGGTTACGGCGGTAGCTGACGGCTCGGAAGCGATCGAACATCTCGAACATCAGGCATACGATCTGGTCATCACAGATCTGAAAATGCCAAAAGTCTCGGGCGAAGAAGTCGTACGCCGGGCTATTGAAATTGATCCCTCATATAAAGTTATCGTTATTTCCGGCTATTCAACGCTCTTCACCGTCTCGCAGTCAATCGAAAACGGGGCATGCGCATTCTTATCAAAACCATTCTCAATTGACCAGTTGCGATCTGAAGTAACGAAATCACTTGGAGGCGAAACATCCCGGGATGGGGCATCAACGTAAGGAACTAAAGAAGATGATAGAACACAGCAATAAGAAAAAAGCCCTTGTTATTGACGACACCGAAGTTATCCGGTCACTACTCAGTGAAGCCCTCTGTGAACGGGGCTTTGATGTTGAAACCGCTCCGAACGCTGTCACCGGCATCGAAATGGCAACTCATTTACGACCGGAACTGATTTTCTGCGACACGTATATGCCCGATTTGGATGGCTTTGAGACTATCAAGCGTATCAGAAAACTCATGCCGGAAACGATTGTCGTAATGACGAACTCATTGCCGAACAATGGCGCAGAGAACTCTGAGCGGGAAAATCAATATGACTATTTGCTCAACAAGCCGTTTGGTCTGGAAGAATTATGGGGGATCCTTGAGAAAATCCGGTGCAAGATTGTAGCGCAGCGCAAGTAATCATCAAGAGTAGTTCCTGTAGCTAAGAAGCTAATTCAACGTGACAATTCGATGAGATAATGACTAAACGTCAACGCATACTCATTTCCGACGACGAAGAAATCGTCGTTTCTCTTGTGCGAGATTGCCTTGAGGATGACGGCTATGACGTGGAAACCGCCGATTGCGGCGCGGCCGCCGAAAAGCTGCTCCAAGCTCAAGCATTCGACTTGCTTATCACCGATATCCGTATGCCCGATTTCGACGGCATTGAGCTACTCCGCAGGGCCAAGGCGCTACAGCCAAATATCGGCGCTATTTTCATGACCGGGTATGCGAATGTCGGTTCGGCAAAAGAAGCTATCAAGGAAGGCGCTCTTGACTACCTGATGAAGCCTTTCGAAATCGCCGAAATACGAACATCAGTCAAAAATGCGCTACAAAAAAAGGCCGAACTCGATGAGAAATCAACCGGCGTAGAATTAGATAAAATGGCGGCATTGACACGTTCGATTTACGCTATTGATGATTTGCAGTCTATGGTGCGCATGTCGCTCGGGTTTGCTCTCATTCAATGTGAAGTTACCTGTGGTCTTGCCATATACTGGTCACCATCGGAAAGCTGTCTCATGGCGACAGCGACACAAGACGGCAACATGGCCACATGCAACTTTCAGAACATTGAACTGGACACAGATCCTCTGAGTGATTTATTATCAAAGTACCCAGAGCTCAGCAATGATTTCTTTGTCTCAACAAGACAAAACCACCCCGTTGACTCAAGTAGTGATACCAGAGTCAGGAAGTTTTTGGCTCCACTCTGGCCATCTGACAGCGCCCAGTTTGTGACTTTCCCGCTTCTCCGAAGCGATCGCCTGCTCGGACTACTCGTGTTGCCGATGGAGCCTGAAAGAATCGAATCACTCAATCAACATTTCAAACTGGTAAGCATGACAGCCCAGCACGCGGCGCTTTCTATCGAGAACCTTATCCTTCTCGAAGAGGCCAGAAACTCTTACTCAGACTTACAGGACTTGCAGGAGCGCACAATCAAGCTGGAAACACTGGCCGCACGGGGTGAAGTAGCCGCTGAAATCGGCCATGAGTTGAAAAACTTCCTCGGAGTAGTTTACGGAAATATCTCTCTGCTGGAATTGCAATTGCAAAAAGGAGCCGCAGAAAAATACCCGAAGTATATCGCGGCCATCACCAGCAATCTTGAAAAGATGAAACGCTTCACATCTGAATTGATGCGTGAATCAAAACTCAGTGGACAGCGTGAACCGCTTTCTGTCGGAGATCGTCTGCAGGAGCTCGTCGAGTTCATGCGCCCGCAAAAACGCTTCATTGATATCAATGTTCAGCTTAGAGTTCCCGAGGAACAGGTTGTCTTCGAAACAGATCCGCTGCTCTTCCAGCAATTGTTGTACAATGTAGTCAATAACGCGGCCGACGCCTGCAAAGGCATTGAAGGACCTCGTATCGAAATCACCTTGTCTGTTTCAACGGAAATGAAATCGTTTTCGATTTCCATCAAGGATAATGGGTCCGGTATTGATCCTGAACTATTGAAAAAAGCATTCAATACTCGCTTCACAACAAAAGAAGATGGTCATGGATTCGGGTTGCTCGTTTGTCGAAGAATCATCGATTCACATCAAGGGACCCTCGACATAGACTCCGCAATCGGCGAAGGTACAACAATTACTATTACTTTCCCGATGTCGACCAAACAGCCTGCAGAAGTCCAAACCGGGGTGACGCAAAAAATCAAGGTGATGGAATCCTGATTTTTTGCTTCTACGTTCCGCGATACCGAACCGTCCGGGACTGTCGGCCTTAACGGTGTCTGGAACGTTTGCTTCTATTTCACTTCCG
>CAZFAL010000109.1:0-5031 GCA_964516945.1 uncultured Ignavibacteriales bacterium | reverse complement strand
CCCCTACATCATCGTCTCCGGTCTTAACCCGGGAATGTACATACTCCAAAGGACACCTCGACTCGCTTCAGGAAACAAGTAGGATAGTAGTATAATCGGGGCGCAGGATCATCCTGCGACCCGTTTTATGCGACCCCTTTGGCTGACGCTCAGACCGGACAAACACTTGCCACACCGGGTGAAGGTTGCAATCTTGCATCCAATTGGGAGTTTTCCGCAAAACTCGTATATTGATTTGTAAGCCGACCGGTGGAAATTATTTTCACCTCGGCGCGGGGAACAGACTATGCAATCACTGGGACATTTACCATTTACCGGACGTGACGAAGAACTGTCACTCCTGCACGATATCTATATCCACACATTGCACAATGAGCGGCAGGTGGCTCTCGTCGAGGGTGAAGCCGGTGTCGGAAAATCGACATTGGTTTCCCGTTTCCTTGATGAGCTTGGCTCCGAAGGCGCGATGATTCTCAAAACGTATGGCGCTCCGTCGTTTGCCGGATTTCGCACAATTTTCGCCGGTTTGTTGCGCTCGTTTCTTTCATCGGCGACACCGAAAGACATTAGCGCGTCCAACTTGTTTGAGCTGGGGACCGCCGGAGCCCTGGCGCGGCTGGCTCCTGAAGTGCGCGACATGATACCATTCGAAATCCCGGAGACGCAGGAAGAACTTCCCGGAGCGACTCATGAGATGGAACAGGCGCTCGACGGACTGCGCCTGTTTATCCTGCGGCTGGCGACACGTAAACCGCTGGTAATTCTCTTTGAAGACGCGCATTGGTTTGATTCCAGAACATGGGAGGCGATAAACTTCCTTAGCCGAACACTGGGCCCCTATCCAATCCTGTTCGTCATCACACTGCGCGCCGCTGAACTGGATGAAGAATGTGAGCGTATTTATCGCTCGTTATCGCGCAACAAACCCACAGAGCGTCTGGTCCTCTCCCGGTTCGACAGCGAGAATTCACGGCGAATCATTGAACGCCTGTTCGGTGTCACCATCGCCGACAATATCGCAGTAGATGTTCATGAATCAACCGGCGGCAATCCACTTTTTATCCATGAGACACTCAATACACTCGTTGAGCGCGGTATGGTGCAGCTCAATCGGGAGACTGACATATGGGAGCAGACCGTGGACCTGAAGGGTAAGCTTCCCTCACCTGAAGCGGCTTCATACATATTTCAGGAACGAATCGCAGGATTCAACGAGAGCGAAGTTGATCTTTTTCGTTTGGCGGCGCTGCTGGGGTTGCAATTCCGCGCCGAGTGGCTCAAAGAGCTTTCGTCTCTCTCTGATGAAGAGTTTATTGAGTTTCTCAACCGGGCGCTCAAGGCAAATCTGTTCATCTCGGATTTTCAGGGCGGATTGAGTTTTTATCATCAATTGATTCAACAGAACCTGCTGGATACGATTCCGGCTCCAAGACGCACGGCTCTGCGACTATCGCTTTACGAATACTTTTCACGCCGTAAGAGGTCCCATCCCGCTGAAGGCCCCTTTCACCAGTTTCTGGCTATGCAGGATTATGAACCGGCATTGGCAACGCGCTACGGCATCAGCGTTGTTGCACACAATCTTAAGGCGGCAGTGGATACGTTTACCGCGTTCTCTACGTCGCGTGCGATTCAGTATTTGGAAACAGCGCGTGAGGCGCTTCGCCGTCTGAGTGATAAGGAGCGTGATGAAGCAAAGCAATTGCTCTTCAGCGTCTATCTTGAGTTGGGACGCACTGCGCTGGAATCAGGACGCGCGAAAAAAGCGGCCATATATTTCCGTTGTGTCTCGATTTATCTGTCGCGACGTATCGAGCTGGAGTTGTCAGAACATGTGCGCCTCCTGAGGGGGCTCGCCGAAGCGCATTACAAGACCGCTAACTATCACCGCATTGCGACCTATGTCAATCAGGCCGTCACACTTGCATCCGGCGCCGAGACTCCTTCGGTTATCAAGGAGCTGGCGCAAATCCAGTTCATCTCCGGACTGTCACAATACAATCAGGGACAGTACGAAAGCGCCACACAGGAAACGGAGCGCGGTCTTCAGATGTTGGCCGAACGTGACATTCTGGAGCCACAGTTGGAACTTACCGGCTTACGCACCAAAGGAATCATTCTTAATCGAATTGGAAAGCACGAAGAAGCAAAGGACGAGTTTCTCAAGTCTTTGAAAATGGCTGAGACGCTCAATGACAAACGTGAAATCGGACGGGCGCATTACTATCTTGGTGTGGTGCGTCAGTATCTCGGTCAGTTTAATACCGCAATGTCCTGCTACCAGCGCTCGATTGCAATTTGCCGCGAAGTTGATGATTTGGATACACTCTCGAAAATCTATAATAACCTCGGCGTACATTATAGTGAATCGGGTGACCCGGCTGAAGCCGAGCGGAATTTCCGTCGCGCGCTGGATGTGCAGACACAAATCGGCGCGGTGTATACGTCCCTGACATCGCGCATCAATCTCGCCGGTTCGATTCACACAGCCGGACGAACCGAGGAAGCGCTGGCCGAGATGCGCAAGATTCATGATGAATGTCTCAAACTGAATGCAGTGAATCTTGTGCCGGCGATTTTTGATTCGGAAATCGAGATAGCGCTTGACGCCGGTAAGCTCGACTATGCCGAAAAAGCTCTCGGACAAATGCGTGACTGGCTGAAAACAGCCGAATCGAATTTCGGACTGGATCATCTCAAGAAACTCTCCGGGCGTCTGGCAATTCTGCGGGGTGATTTCAAGAGCGGTTGGAATGATGTTCAGGAAACAGTCGCGATTTACACGGAAAAAGGAGAGTCATTCCGCGCGGCGCAGGCAATGGCTGACGGCGCCATTCTTATTTGTGAAACAAAGCATAGTGGCGCGAAGGTTCCGGAATCGATTCTGAAAACGGCTGAGGAGTATGTCAGAGAGGCGCTCAACATCTATGACGGGCTCAACTTTAGCAGACGCATTGAATTGTTGCAGAACAAGATTCTGGAAATTGATACGCCCAAAGGCCGATTCGGGAAACTTGTCTCCAAGGCGCATGTGGCGAAACCTGCCGAGCCGGAAACTGATGACCGCAGTCGGGCGTTGGTGCGCTGTTTCGGTCGCTTGAAAGTCACCTGCCCGGGACGTCATGATGAGATAGACGAAAAAGCCTGGCCGTCGAAAAAGGCGCGGGTCCTGCTGGCGTATTTGAGCGTCTTCAGTTCGCCGGGGCGCGCAATTTCGCGTGACAAAATCTGTGACAACCTCTGGGGGCACCTCGGGCCGGACACAATCATGTCGTCATTCCATGTGACACTCTCGCATTTGCGGAAGACGCTCTCGACCGAATCGACAAAGGAATATCAGAGCAGTGAGTTGATTATCCATCACGACGGCAATTACAATCTGGCTTGGGGAAACAATTACTGGTGTGACTTACAGGAGTTTGACGCATTGTATCAAAGCGGTAAGGGCTATCTGGCCGAAAATAAAGTACATCTGACTGCGCGGGAGTTTGAAAAGGCGCGCGCGTTGTATCAAGGACCATTGCTCGAGGATATGTATGACAGTTGGCTTGAGGAGCCGCGTGATGAATACCGCCGCAAGTATATCGAAATCTCACAGCGCCTCGCTGAGATTCATTTCGACAAGGCCGAATATGATCGCGCGCAGGCGCTTTCGCAGGAGGCGCTACTTGTCGATCCGACCGAGGAGCAGGCGCACAGGTTGTTGATGTTGACACTCTTCACAATTGGTCGCAAGGCCGCCGCAGTGAACCAATACAACGCCTGTGTGAAGTCATTGCAACAACGGCTCGAAATTGAACCCGACCAAAAAACGGTTGACTTGGCGCAGATGATTAAGTCTTCGGCGTCCAAGCTCAATGAGCTTTCTCCGGCGAAGGCGAAACTGTTGTACGTTTGAACAATTACAACTTTCTCCAACCGTACGGCTTACAAATTGCCTTGACATAATTGCTGTCGCAGGTATATTACTTGACAGTCAGGTCAAGCGCACGGTCAATCTATCAGTGGTCGCAAGTGAGCGCGCCATGGCGATAAACAATTGGCAAATAATGGTAATTGATTTCACATAAGGGCATCCTCATGCAAAGAACTCCTCACGCGCACCTCTCAGCTACATTTCTCACAGCCTTGTTGCTTGCCGCAACATTCACCGTGCAAACCTGCTCAAGCTCCAAAACAGACCCGACCGGGCCAAATCCCAATCCAAATCCGGTGGCGCTGACCGTCACTCCCTCCTCAGGCGAGCCGGGGGCGTTGCTGAGTATCAATGGCTATACGCTTAATCCGGCGGATACCGGGATTGAACTGCTTGTCGGTGACCAACCGACAACTTTCGCTTCCGACAGCGCCGGAATTCATGCTCTCATTCCGCTATTCTTAGACACAGCCGCACACTGGCCGGCGCCACCTTTGACGGCGCAGGATGTCACAATTCGTAAAGACGGCAAAGTGGTCGCGCTGGCGACTGCCGCAGTAACTGTTGACTCGTTGCAACACGCCGACGGCGCAACCGCGACACTACAAAGTGATTTTGTTACGCTCACCAATTCATTGCGTACAGTATACTCTTCACTGCCGACTGTTCCCGGAGAAGACCCACGCCTGAAGGGCTATCAGGATGCAGTCATAGCTATGCTGGACTCTTTGGTAGCTGGAGCCGACAGCTCACTGGAGTCTGTTATCTCAGGAACATCATCATGGACCAACGGTCAGGCGCCGGATTTGGCCCTACTGGACGCAATTCTGGCGTCGTCAGGCGCACTGGATTTCTACAACAGCGCCGCAGGTTCCCTTGGACGTTTGACTGATTCACTGACATTGGCTCGCCGACAAGGACTATTCTGCAAGGGCGGCGGACCCGATATGGACTTGGCCTGTCAGATGCAGATTTATGTCGTGTTGGATGACTATGCCACCTACTTCGTCAAGCCGACTACGACCGGTTACGCCAACACAGTCGGCCTAGTGGCCGGGTTAGCCGCAATTGGCGGCTTTGTATTCCCACCCGAGAAAATCATCAGCGGTCTACTG
>CAZFAL010000108.1:0-10010 GCA_964516945.1 uncultured Ignavibacteriales bacterium | reverse complement strand
ACAGTCCCAGGTCCTGCATGCGGCGCCAGAGGGTTGTGCGGCTGACACCGAGTTCAAAGGCGACACGTTTGCGATTGTTGGGGTAAAGTTTCAGCAGCTCTTCGATTCTGTTACGCTCCTCATCAGCGTTTTCCAAGGAGAACGATGTCGCGAGATGTGAGTCATAGATTTCGCGTGGCAGGTCTTTGCGCTCAATGCGCATTCCGCCGGCGCGCAGGAAAGCATATTCGAGCGCGCCAAACAACTGGCGCACATTGCCGGGCCAGTCATAACTGACAAGCACATTGAGCGCACGGGTGGAAACCGTATTGATTTCCTTGTGATATTTTTGCTGTAACTTGACGAGATAATTCTTAATAAGAACCGGAATATCCTCTCTGCGACGGCGCAATGGCGGCACGTCTATCCGTATCACATTCAGGCGATAGTATAGGTCAGAACGAAACAGCCCTTCGGCAATGCGTTTTGTCAAATCAAGATTCGTGGCGGTGATGATTCGCACGTCAACCCGTTCGAGCCGATTTGAGCCAACCGGTTCAAATTCCTGCGCCTCAATTACACGCAAAAGTTTCGCCTGCAAGCCGGGAGACATTTCTTCAACTTCATCGAGAAAAATCGTCCCCTTGTCAGCGGCCTTGAATTTACCGGCATATCCGGCAACCGCTCCGGTGAACGCGCCGCGCACATGTCCGAACAATTCTGATTCCAGCAGGGACTCGGTTAACGCAGAACAATTGATACGCACATACGGTTTATCCGAGCGATGCGAGAGACGCTGGATGGCATTGGCAACCAACTCCTTGCCGGAACCGGTCTCTCCGGTAATCAGCACCGGAGCGTCGGTTGGCGCCGCTTCGCGGATCAATTCCAGCGTGGCTTTCATTTCGCGGTTCTTCGTCAGTATCTCATGGTATTCAATCGCCAGATCAGCGCTCTTATCGAGAGTTATCGCCTCAGAAATGCGATTGATGACACCGACAATTGACTCAATCTTTCCGCTTTCATCTTTCATAAGCAGGATTGATTTTTCGAACGGAAGCGACTGCCCGCGAATGTTCAGTTTCTGATGTGCGCCAATGACATTCTCACCATGCTCTATCGCCCAGCGCAACGGACTATCCACTTTGCAGGAATCATCACACATGACATCACAACCGTCACGCCCGACAACTTCCGGCGCTGTCTTGCCGAGAAGTTTCAAAAGCTTCTCATTGGCCGAAATAATCTTGCCATCCGGTGAAGAGTAGTAATACCCGTCGGCGATGCTGTCGAGGATATGATGTAGCCGTTGCTTTTCAGCAAACAACACCGTGTTGGCGTCTTCAAGCGAGCCGACATACATCCCCAACCCCTTCATATTGCGAAAGAGCTCAACGACACCGACAACTTCGCCGCTTTCGTCACGTAGCGGTGTTGCGCTGATACAGAATGGTCCGGCGGAACATTTCTGACAGTAGAGGTTGTGATCTGAAAACTCTGCGCCTTCGGTGATGAGATTGTGATGCGGACAACTACGGGCGCAATGGTCAAAGCCGACCACTTCGGTGCAGTTCCTGCCAATAAAATCCGCGGGTTTTTTGCCATAGATTTCAGCGAAACGGTCATTGACATAGCGGATACGAAACTCCTTGTCAATCACCAGCATGCCGTCACATATCGCTTCTGATATTAGTTGCGCCAATCGCTCCGGGGCAAACGGAGAATCGGACTCAATTGCGTTTTGGTCTGGCATACTGTCCTCTCAACGCTATCTGATTATTCCATCCGTCTCAGCTATGTGACTCTGGCGCATTGTTCACAAATCTCCGGAAGCAACTGCGCCACTCTTACAAGCGGCTCAGACGGCTTCCTCTGTAACATAGCGGACACAAAATCCTCTGTCCAGCTACCTATGTAGTCACGACAGAATTCTGCGGCCGATTCGATTTCATCCTGCGCAAGCAGATATGCAAGGAATTCAAGCAACACCTGCAGATGATCCTGCGGGAGATGTGTGACAACTTTTCCATGGAGTGAATAGAGGACCGAGAGCTCCTCCCTGAGCCTGGCTTTCCGCGCCTCAGAAACATACTCTGACGCGACCGGAAAAAGAGGCAGTTGCAAAGGTGAGTTAACAAACAGTTCGGTGATTTCCGTTTCAAGGGCCATGCAAAAGTCATCAAACGGCTCTTGTATCTCTAATTTCCCGAGAGGAGATTCTCCTGCATACAGCGCCCGATAGGAATCCTTCCCCGGAAATGAGAAAAATGTCGCCAGGAATGCAATCTTACTCTGCAATGTGTCCGTGGCAGCTTGCATATTATGCTCCGAATCCACCGGCCTGGCCGGCGTACACAAAAATATACCGCAGCAGGAACCCGCCGACAAGAACCATCACCGCGCTTATATAGCCCATCGCTCTCATATGCGATGTCTTCTGGCGGCGGGCAATCTCCGGTATCAGGTCAACCGCCTCAAGCAGCAACGGCGCGAGCAACCCAATCAGGAAGAAGCCATACCAGAACAGATTGCTGAACGGACCGCCGAGGATGAGAGAAACCGATTGCGCCTGGCTGGCGGTGGACAGCGAGTTATGCAGGATGTATGGAATCACGAGCATGATTTCCAGCAGAATCAGGACGACATCGGATGAATAAAGCAGTTTGCGCTCACGGTGGAACACTTCCTTATCTTCTTTTTTCGCCTTCCAGCTTGAGACAAACAACAACGCCGCCGCCGCAGTAGAAAGCGCAGATGTCAAAAATAACATCGCAACCATCGGTGTGTTCCAAAACGGCCGCGCCGGCACTGCGCCAAGCAGCACACCGGTATAAATACCGACTGCGAACCCCAGCGGGAACCCGATTGCCCCGAGGGCGCTTCTGAACGGGTCACGTTTTTGTGGCAGTGAGAATGTTTTCTTGCCGATGCGAAGCCGTGAATACTTTTCCGGAAGCCAGAGTATCGCATAGACAGTTGCAATGATAGAAAAAATCAGTAGTAGCCAGCTTCCTATCGACATCGGCGATGTCCACTCAATCGTCGCATACAAGCGCCAGAATTGTAAGGGGCGCTCAAGATCGATGAGGAGCAATATCAGGCCGATGTATAGCGGCAGGGGCGCCAACAACGCGCCGACTTGCGCCAGATGGCAGAGGCGCTTGTCCCGCACATAGGACGCAAACGCAGAAAAGACAAACAATCCGGCTGACAGACCACCGAAGTAGAGGTAGATGACTACCGGGATTCCCCATTGGATTTCGTGGCTCATATCTCTCCCCTTCCTTAGTCAATCAGATAGAAGATTTTCGGTTTAGTACCGGCTTCGGGATACTTTACGCCGGTTTTGTGTGTCGCTATCATCCGCGAGATTTCCGAATCAGGATCATTCAAATCACCAAAGATGCGCGCCTTCGCCGGACATGTTTCGACACAGGCCGGATCACGTCCCCCGTAGATACGCTGAATGCAAAACGTGCATTTGTCAACCACGCCGCGCTCTTCATCGACATAGCGCGCGTCATACGGACAGGCCATCATGCAATAGCGACAACCGATACACTTTTCATAGTCAATGAGCACTATCCCGTCGGGATTGATAAACGTCGCCCCGGTCGGGCAGACTTTTTCACAAGGCGCGTTTTCGCAATGCATACATTGCGCCGGTTCGAAATCCAATCCGAGATTCGGATAGGTTCCGCGCACACCGTTTTCCTTTATCCAGTTCCTGTGCTTTCCGAGCGGAACATCGTTCTCCGCCTGACAGGCCACCATGCACGCTTTGCAATTGAAGCACTTGTCGGCGTCAATTAACATGCCAAATCTCTTTGCCCGACTCATTTCGTTTCACCTCCGACTCCGATAGCGTTATAATTCGCTCCGGAGTCCGCATCCCACTCCTTTTCTGCTATTGCGAGAGGAACAATTTCAACAAAATATTCATGCATGGCCGCATTGCCGGTAATTCTATCAGAGTAGCTCCCCATTAAATCTGAATCCCTCGCTCCAAGTTTGTACGCCCGCGTCAGCCCCGCTGAAGTGTGGCCATAGCCATGCGGCACGCATACCGCCGTGCGGGGTATCGTCTCGGACACTTTTATCTTCGTGCGCACTGAGCCATATTCGTTCCGCAACACGACTGTGTCACCGTCCTTGACTCCATGGCGAGCCGCTGTGTCCGGATGAATAATCGCCCGGGAGTGATCGCCTACTTCCTGTAACCAGGCGCTGTTTTGTAACGTGGAGTGTGTGTAAGTCGCATATCTCGCATTTACGAGATAATATCGCCCTTCCGGTCTCTTGCGTGGAGGAACATAAACAGGAAGTGGATCATATCCCTTTTCCGCGTATCGTTCACTGTACAATTCTATTTTTCCGGTTTTCGTCCTGAAGCGATACCCATCCTGCAAGTCCTTCTGGAACACCTGCCCCTTACCGTCAGTGTAGAACCCCTGACGTTTGAGTTCCTCCAGACTTATCGGAAGCTCTGACACCTGTTCGTTTATCCACTCTTCGAGCGTAAAGTCAAAGTATTCACCCAAGTCGAGGCGCCCGGCCAAATCCTTCATAATATCAAAATTCGGGCGAGTTTCGTAGAGTGGGTCAATGACTCTCTGTCGTAAGGCGACGACCGGTTCAAGTTCGGCAATCGAGTGGAGAGGATCATCACGTTCGAGGTACATCGCCTCAGGAAGAATCACGTCAGACTCCCAGGCCGTGTCATTTGGAATGACGTCAATGCTGACAATCAGCTCCATCTTTTTCATCATTGCATACGTCTTACGGGAATTGGGAACCGACTGCAGTGGATTCTGTTTGTAAATCATCCAGCCGCGCACTTTATAGGGATCATCATGCAGAATGTGTTCACGTAATGAGATGTATGCTCCGTCGCGACGGTTTGCAAGCGGATACTCTTCGGCGACTCTGTCGATTCGCTCGGCTTCCGGTTCATCAGGAGGAAAGACGAGTAATTCACCGAGAGGGATTTTCCGTGGCGGCGCTATTCCGCCTTCTCTGTCCCATGCCCCGGCAATGGCATTGACAATTGCGATGGCCCTTCGGAATTGTGTATCGTTTTTCGTCCAGCTTCCGCGACGTCCGGCATAGTAAATCGAACGTGGCATATTGACGATGAAATCGTGGCCGATTTTGTAGATGGTATCGGCGGGGATACCTGTTTCCACCGACGCCCATTCCGGCGTGTATTGCTTGACATGTTCGACAAGCTTATCGAAGCCATGTGTGTACTTCTCGACAAACTCCTTATCGTACTTGTCCTCTTTAATGAGGAGATGAATAAGCGCCAGCGCAAAGGCCAGGTCCGTTCCCGGTTCTATCGGTACCCAGAGACTTGCCTTTGCCGCTGAGTTGGTGAATCTCGGATCCAGAATGACGTGCTTGTGTCCTCGTGATTGCGCATCAATGATGTCAACCGTGTCCGGTGTCAGTAGTGATTCGAGGCGATTAGCGCCGGAAAAAATCACATAGTGCGCATTACGTAAATCGTAACGAGGAACAGCCCCGAAGGTGTTGAACATCGCATTGTTTACCGAAGCAAGGCAGAGAGTCGGGTGCCTCACAGTGTTCGGAGAGCCAAAGCTTTCGGCAAACTTCAAGAAGAACTCCTCCTGGAATCCTTCCGTCGATGAAAACAAGACACCCTCGGGGCCGTATTTTTCTTTTATCTTCGTTAATCCATCGGCAACATAATTCAGCGCCTCGTCCCATGTGACACGACGCCATTTGCCGGAACCGCGCTCGCCACTGCGGATGAGCGGGTATTTGAGACGATCCGGATCATAGACGGCTTCCACTCCGGAATTGCCTTTGGCGCAGAGCATGCCTCGTGACTTCGGATGATTGGGAATCGGGTCGATTTTGTGTATGACACCATTGCGTACACGGGCGATAATTCCGCATTTGTTCACACACAAACCACAGTGCGAATGCACGTTGCCGGTGAAGTTCGCGGGCATTGTTCCGGGCGCTATATCAGCCAGGGCTGATGTAAAGTCTATTTGCGAAGCCAGCGCCGCTCCAGCCAGCGCACAACCGCCTACTTTCAGGAACCTGCGACGGCTGTATGAATCTATTTGCTTTTGTCTGTTTTCCTGTGCCATCGTCTCCACCACACTGTTTCATTGAGATTCACTGATGTCTTTCTCCGATTCTTTCAGCTCATTCCGTCTCGAACGCTCAATGCTCCGACCCTCTTGCATCAAATCGGGGGGCGCCCGACGCTCACGCGCCGGACACCCTCCAGCCCCCACATCAGAAATTCATGTCCGCCACGACATAAATGTTTGTAATTTTGTCCGGGAAGGGATAGGCCAGCGACGGTGAATTGTCCAAATTGAACATCTCCATCGGCCCCGGGGCGATATGCCATCCCGAAAACGCGTAGTTGTAATCAAACGCCTGCACGCCAAGGCGCAGGTTGAGCTTCTTTTCAACACGCTGAATATAATAGGCCTCAACCACCGACCCGCGAGTGGCCAGCTTGCTCATGCCGAAATCATCGGCGGCCGGTGTGAAACTGTACCAGTGTTCATCGCCATGGTTGAACTCAAGACCAATCTTCCCTTTCAGCGATTTCACATCCGCGCGGGCGCCGATGTAATAGGCGCTTCCGGTTTCAGAGCCGGTCGGGTTACCAAGCAAACCACCGAAGCCATAGGCCGAAACGGCGCCGACATCCGGATGTGATTTGTCGACCGCCACCGAGGCGAACCAGTCAAAGCCCTGATAACTATGCTGGAAGCACAAACCGAACAAATCCATATCGCCGAGATTATTGGTCGCGGTTAAGAGCTGTGGATCGCTGTTTGTCGGATCCGGGAAACTGCGCGCATAGCCGGTCGAGATGTCAGTCATGTCGATGAAGCGCATGTAACCGGCGGTCAAAAGCGTTGTACCCGGAATTGACGGGATTGGAGTTTCGAAACAACCGCCAAGCACACGACTGTCTTTCAAATCTGAAATCATGGTCGGTCCCTTTGGCGTGTTGACCATTGTCGAAAGTACACGGCCACCGGTTCCAAAGCCGGACTCGTAACCGGTTCCGTAACACATGCGTATAATCGCTCCATCAGGTAAACCTATGGAGTTCAAATGCGCGCCAACCATGGCTCCGTCGATTTCGCCGTCAATCATCAACGCGCCCGGAGTCGCCTGACGCACCCGGTCTTCACGTAGTTCTCGTGGCGGGCCGTTGGTGGCGGCCTGACGACCCACAGTAAAGAAGAATGGTGTTTCTTCAGGGTCCCACGTCATCGCGGCGCGTTCGACACGAATGACATTGTCGCCGGGATAGGCTGTTGAGTTAGCGCCAAACACCAGCGTATTCGGAAAACCGTTGAAAATCGGCACGTCACTACCGCCATAGGCGTGATTCATAACCAAACGTCCGGTGAAATGTAATGTCGGTGACACCTTGACATACATCTTCAAGCGCAACCGCGCACTCCAGTTTTCTGTGTTCTGCAAGTTGTAAGGTTGCACCGGCATATAGTTTGACGGATCCATCGGGTCACCGCCGGTATATTGAAAGTATGACGGATATTCGTACTGTAAATAATCTGTCTTGACCCGGAAGTCTCCATAGAAGGAGATTTTGTCCTTGGCGAGCCGTAGCTCCAGATCATCAACCCGGTTGTTGAGATCGTCGATTTCATCATCGGTGTCATCCGCAAATGTCGTGACTGTCCACATCAACGGTAGTAGCGCCGCAAATAGCGCAATGAGGAATCTGCTGTGTAAGCGTTTCATGTTCTGCCTCCCGTATGCTTCCTGTGCATTGGTTTCATGTCCTGAGATATTTGAATTTCAAATCATCCCTCGTGACTATGCATCAACCACATGTTTCGGGTTGATCGGAGTCCGCCGCATGGTTTATCAGGAATGTCTTGATGTGAATCAGGTGAACCGGGTTGTACTCTTCAGACAATTTGTTCTTCAGATGTTTGTCTTTTCTGAAGTAGCGCTTCCATTGGCTCATTGTCTTTGACAATGGTGTCAGTTCGCCGCCTTTGCCCTTTTTCCCATGACATGTCTTGCATTCCTTGCGGTAATAGAACTTGCCCTTCTTATCGCTGCCTTTGATGTTTTTCAGCGACTTTTCGACTTTCGCCTTTTTGACTGTCTTCTCAGCTTTGGCGCTGGACTGCGCGATGGCAATTGAACCTGACAGCGCCAACGCCATACCGAGAACAGCCAGCGTCACTACCGCTGAAATGAGCCGTTGTAGTTTTCTGTGTTTCATTATTCCTCTCCTTTTCTCCTTCCGGGCGATAAGACCCGGCTGTTCTTTTCATCCTGCGGTTCCTCAGATGTCGCTTCCGGCGGGAAGTTGTTGCTGGCGTTTCGGAAATCCTCCGAAACCGAGGAGCCACCCCGAGAGAAGCATTTGCAACATCGGCGCCAATCGGCGAGAAACGTATAACACGCTATGTTATAATGGCTTATGGCAATACGGAATGCTCGCGAGCGCCCTGTGCGCGTTTCAAATGAAACATCAACAGGATGACGCCAGTCTAATCCATTGTTATACAGCGTGATAAGAGTTGCGCAACGTCGCGGGGCATGTTTCAGCGCCAAGACAAGCTGAAACACGAATAGGCCAACTCTATGACTCTTAGCGAGTTAAGAGGAAATATGTTATGCTGTTTGCAGGCGAGAGCGTGGGTGTGAAAGCGCCATAACTGATTATGTTTGAACGTATTAAAACGGTAGCGCTCAGATTGTTTCAGCGTCAACGCGCTCTCGTATCAAGGGCAGGAACGTGTCGGCGTACTTTTCAACCTTGGATTCACCGACACCATATATTTCGAGAAAAGCGTCCTTGTCGAGCGGCTTCCGGCGGGCCATATCGCGTAGTGAAGTGTCATGGAAAACAGTATAGGGCGGGGCGTCGTTTTCTTGCGCTATTCTCTTGCGCAGGGCGCGGAGCTCTTCGAAGAGCTCCCGGTCCACACCTTCCCAGTTTTCGGAGATTTGTTTGCTGGTTTTGACTTTGGTCTCGCTGGCTTTGAGCAGACGGGGTGTCACTTCACCGCGCAAGACAGCGCGGGAGGTCCCCGTCAGCGAGAGTGTGTTGTACTCGCCGGTTTTGCGCAGGAACCCCTGCGCGACAAGTTGTTCGACCCAGTCACGCACTGCGCGTGTCGGAAACACACTCAGCAGGCCGAATGTGCTCAGGTTGTCATGTCCGGCCTCGATAATGCGCTTCTCCTTTGAGCCGACCAACACCTGTGTGGTGTAGGCGGCGCCATAGCGCTCGTCCAGTCGCGCGACACAGGAAAGGATTTTCTGGGCGATTATCAGCGCGCCTTCGGCGGTGTCGAGCTGCCCGAGACAGATGTCGCAGGCGCCGCAAGATTCTTTATCGAGACGCTGACCGAAATAGTTGACCAGTCCCTGATGTCGACAGGTGACACCGGCGCAGAAATCATAAATGTCATTGAGCTTACGCAATGATATTGCCAGCCCGTCCTCCTCATTGTTTTCGAGAATCCGTTTCCAGGTTCCATAGTCACCTCCGCTGTAAAGCAGAAGACAATCGGCCTCGAGACCGTCACGACCGGCGCGACCGCTTTCCTGTTGATAATGCTCTATTGATTTAGGCATGCCGGCATGGATGACAAAACGCACATTGGACTTGTCAATGCCCATCCCGAATGCGACAGTCGCAACAATCACATCAACATCCTCGCTGATAAACGCATCCTGACTGCGCTTGCGATCCTCCGGCTCCATGCCGGCATGATATGGCGCGGCTTTGTAACCGGCGGCCTGCAAGTCTGCGCACATCTGCTCGACTTCGGCGCGTCGAATACAGTAGATGATACCAGATTCGCCACGATGCCTGTCCAACATCTCAGTGACTTGCTTGAAGGCCTGGCGCTTGCGTTCAACGCGATAGATAAGATTCGGACGGTCGAATGAGCCAACGAGAATTTCCGGGTTATCGAGCTGTAATTGTTCGGCGATATCCTGCCGCACCCGCTCGGTTGCGGTAGCGGTGAAGGCAT
>CAZFAL010000107.1:0-10016 GCA_964516945.1 uncultured Ignavibacteriales bacterium | reverse complement strand
TCCGTCCGTCGACTACATTGAACCGGACCGTCCGGTGCACATGATTGCCCAGACTGTTCCCTGGGGTATTACCGCAGTGAACGCTCCTGTGGCGCATGCGCGCGGCACAAAGGGCGCCGGAGTCAAAGTCGGTATTATTGACACCGGTATTGACCATGGTCACCCGGATCTGGCGGGTAATTATGCCGGTGGTATTGATTATGTAAACAATGACAATGACCCGCTCGATGACAACGGTCATGGTTCACATGTTTCCGGCACTGTCGCCGCTATTGACAACGGCATCGGCGTTATCGGTGTCGCTCCTGCCGCCAGTCTCTACGGTATCAAGGTGCTTGACGCCGCCGGTAGTGGCACATTCTCAAATGTGGTCGCAGGTATTGACTGGGCTGCGGCCAATGGCATGAATGTCGTCAATATGTCCCTCGGCGCCTCAATCGGAACCAGCGCCTTGCAAACCGCTTGTGACAATGCCTATGCCTCCGGTGTAGTCATTTGCGCCGCGGCGGGCAACGACTACGGTGGTCCTGTTGGGTACCCGGCAAAGTATTCTTCAACAATCGCGGTTTCGGCTGTTGACCAGAACAACAATCTGGCGAACTTCTCCAATGTTGGTCCGGAAGTTGAAGTCACCGCCCCGGGTGTCGGAGTGTACTCAACATACAAAAACGGCCAGTATGCCACTCTTGACGGCACAAGTATGGCTACCCCGCACGCCACAGGCGTCTGTGCGCTTATCTGGGCGACAGGTCAGTTCACAACTGCGACTACAGTGCGTAATCAGTTGACCTCCACAGCCACTGACATCGGCGCCGCCGGACGTGACAATCAGTTCGGCTTTGGTTTGGTGAACGCCGATGCGGCAACCAATGTCGGTCCGCCACCGAACCAGGCCCCGACAGCCAACGCCAATGGCCCGTACAGTGGTCAGACAGGAACAGCCATTGCCTTCTCGTCCGCCGGTTCATCTGACCCGGACGGCACAATTGTCGGCTATAGCTGGACCTTTGGCGACGGTGGAACCAGTACCGCCGCCAACCCGAATCATACATACAACGCCGGTGGCACATTCAATGTTACACTGACGGTTACTGATGATCAGGGCGCAACCGGCTCCAATTCAACAACCGCGACAATCACGGTTCCGAATACAAACCCGCCGGTTGCAGACTTCTCCGGAAGCCCGCTCTCCGGTAATGAGCCATTGAATGTCAGCTTCACCGACCTCTCCACCAACAGCCCCACAAGCTGGTCATGGAGTTTCGGTGACGGCGCCACATCAACCGCTCAAAACCCAACGCATACCTATGCCGCCGGAACCTACGATGTCTCTCTGACTGCAACCAATGCCTTTGGTTCAAACACCATGACAAAAGTTGCCTATGTCACAGCTACAACACCGCCGCCGAATCAGGCGCCGACAGCAAACGCCAATGGCCCGTACTCCGGACAGGCCGGCTCAGCGGTCAGCTTCTCATCGGCCGGTTCATCTGACCCGGATGGCACTATTGTCGGTTATAGTTGGGACTTCGGTGACGGCGCCACCAGTACAGCCGCCAATCCGAATCACACCTACGCCAATGCCGGCACATACAATGTGTCTCTGACAGTGACTGACGATCAGGGCGCCACCGGTTCAGCGACAACAACCGCCACCATCAGCTCCGCCCCGCCACCACCACCGGCAGGCGAGGGCTTCATTCTCTCCCGTAATGCGGACTTCTCAACCGATGACCGCACATTCAACACCGGCGAGACGATGTACATGAAGATGTGGAGCGACAGAGTTGACTTCACCAACATGAACAGAGAGCGTTGGGAGCTGAAAGACGCGAACAAGAATCGCGTCCGTCAAAACTTCACCAACAACGGTGATGGCACCTGGACTGCCGCATTTGCTCTGAGTGGCTTGCCTTCAAATGCCACAAGTTGGACATGGAAAGGCGATCTAAAGGACAACAACGGCATCAGCTTCAAGCCGAGCACAAATGTCACTATCACACAAGGTGGAGGTGGCAATCAGGCCCCGACAGCTAATGCCAATGGCCCGTACAGTGGCACAGCGGGAAGCGCTGTCTCCTTCTCGTCCGCCGGTTCATCCGACCCGGATGGCACGATTGTCGGTTATAGTTGGGACTTCGGCGACGGCGCCACCAGTTCGGCAGCCAACCCGAATCACACCTATGCATCGGCTGGCACATACAATGTGTCTCTGACAGTCACCGACGACATGGGCGCAACCGGCTCCGCCACAACGACCGCGAGCATCACCAGTGGCGGTGGTGGTAACCAGGCGCCAACTGCCAATGCCAATGGTCCGTATAGCGGCACAGCGGGAAGCGCTGTTTCCTTCTCGTCAGCCGGTTCATCCGACCCGGATGGCACGATTGTCGGTTATAGTTGGGACTTCGGCGATGGCGCCACCAGTACGGCAGCCAACCCGAATCACACTTACGCCTCAGCCGGAACATACACTGTCACACTGACAGTCACCGACGACCAAGGCGCAACAGGTTCAGCGACAACGTCAGCGAACATCACCAGCGGTGGTGGCAACGTTGACAATGTCTCTATCTTGAAAGCGGAATACAGAGTCTCCAAAAAAAAGCTGAAAGTCCGCGCAACCACTGATGATCCGAACGCGGTCTTAAGTGTTGTTGGCTACGGCCAAATGACATATAAGGCCAGTAAGGGCTATTGGGAGCTGAAAGCCACAGGTGTGAATAACGGCCCGTCAACGGTCACCGTCACATCCACTTCTGGTGGTTCAGCGACATCGAACGTTAAGTTCAAGTAGTAGTTGCAATATGCATATCCGCGCTACGCGGCTATGATGTAGTTTCAAGAGCGGGACTCTCAATTCGAGAGTCCCGCTTTCTTTTTGAGCCACAGGGACCGTCCGGTTTGTTTTGTCTCGGTCGCCCACCGCTTGCGGTGGGTTCGTTTGATTACGAGGCACACTGCATAATCAATGCATACCCACAGCAAGCTGTGGGCGACCGTTGTCCTCCACATTCCGCTCAAATCAGGTTTTTCTGAACCGGTTGCGCTCGGCGGCCACCGCCGTATATTTAGCCCCATGACTACGACCAAGACCTACAAAATAGAAACGCTCGCCGATTTTATCCGTGAGCTTGAGGCCGAGGGCGAATTACTCCGTATTCCGGAACCGATTTCCCCCATCCTCGAAATCGCCGAAATGGCCGACCGCCACTCGAAAATGCGCGACAGGGACGGTAACTACGGTGGCAAAGCCCTGCTCTTTGAGAATGTCGAGGGAGCCGACTATCCGGTGTTGATTAACTCCACCGGCTCATTCAAACGCATGAATATCGCCTTCGGGGGGCGGAGTTTTGAGAGTATCGCAGACGAACTCGCCGAACTCGTCAAACCGCGCAAATACATGTCCACGATGGAAAAGCTCAAAGAGCTCCCGGGACTCGCTAAAGCCGCCAGCTATATGCCGAAGATGGTCAACTCCGCGCCCTGTCAGGATGTCGTCCTGCAGGGTGATGACATTGACCTCTTCAAACTCGGCGTGATTCAGTGCTGGCCGGGCGACGCCGGACGCTTCATCACCATGCCGCAGGTCTTCACCAAAAACCCGCACACCGGCGTGCAAAACTGCGGCATGTACCGTCTGCAGGTCTACGACAAAAACACCACCGGCATGCACTGGCACCCGCACCATGACGGCGCCTTCAATTTCCGCAAGCACGAACAAAAAGGCGACCGCATCGAAGTCGCCTGCGCTATCGGTGGCGACCCGGTCTGCGCCTACTCAGCCACCGCGCCACTGCCGCCGGGGATTGACGAAATGCTTGTCGCCGGATTCATCCGTAAGAAGGCCGTGCGCATGGTTGCCTGCAAAACGGTGGACCTGCGCGTTCCCGCCGAGGCGGATTTTGTCATAGAGGGTTATGTCGATGTCAATGAACGCAGGACTGAGGGGCCGTTTGGCGATCACACCGGTGTCTATTCACTCGCCGGTGAATTTCCGGTGTTTCATGTGACAGCAGTGACACATCGCAACAACCCCGTCTATCAGACCATCATCGTCGGCAAGCCCCCACAGGAGGATTATTACCTCGGCAAAGCGACCGAGCGTTTGTTTTTGCCCCTGCTGAAAACACAAATGCCGGAATTATTGGATATGAACATGCCGATGTTCGGCAACTTCCATAATTTCCTCTTCTTGAAAATCAAAAAAGAATACCCGCATCACGCGCGCAAAGTCATGAGCCAGATCTGGGGCACAGGGCAGATGTGTTTGAGCAAGTATATTGTCGTGGTTGATGAGGAAACCGATGTGCAGAATATCGACGAGGTGATGTGGCGCTGGGGCAACAATGTCGACCCCAAGCGTGACATTGAGATTGTGCAAGGCCCGGTGGATATCCTCGACCATGCTGGCGACTCAGTAGCCACCGGCTACAAAATGGGTATCGACGCCACAAGACACTGGCCCGAAGAGGGATATACCAGAGAATGGCCCGCCGACATAGTGATGGACGAGGAAGTGAAAAAGAGCGTAGCGGAACGGTTTGGGGAGTATTTGTGAGTGTCGTGAACAAACAAATTCAAATCGATGAGCTGGAAATCATGCCATTCGCAGAGAATACATGCTTTCTGTGTGGGTGCGACGAATACATTTCACGAGAACATGTGATTCCTCGTTGGATCCTTAGCCGTCACGGACTTTGGAATAGAACGATTACTCTGCTAAATGGAACTTCACTTCCCTACCGTCAATTAACCATTCCGTGTTGCGAAAACTGCAATACCAAGCACTTGGCAATTCTCGAAAACAAATTGAAATCAGTAATGGATAAAGGATACGACAGTGTATCAGCAATGGACCCGTACTGGTTGTTTCAATGGGCTTCAAAGATTTTCTACGGATTGCTCTTCAGAGAGTTAACTCTTCCTGCAGATCGCAAGAATCCTCTTTCGAAATCGATTATTACTCCAAGAACTCTAGAACTATATCGAACAATCTATTTCTTCATGCTGTCGATAAGAGTGCGGTTCACTTTTGATATTCGACCTTTTTCAATATTTGTGGTTCAAATAGAGCATCCTGGTGACTTTGAGGCATTCGATTATTTGGATTCATTCGTATTCACAACAATGAGCATCAGAATAAATAATGTCGGTGTGATTTGCGTATTACAAGACAATGGAGCACAAGAAGCTGAATTCGCTTGGCTGTATGAGAAGATCGGAAGCAACCCACTGACTCCTGTCCAGTTCAATGAATTGCACCTGTTCCACACATATGCCTCAAAACGATTCAAGCGAAAACCTTTCTACACTATTACAAAAACTGATGGCCCAAATCCAATTTTCAACGTTTCTTCTTTACCGCTAGTTGGACTCAGTTCTGAGCAATTGTTCGAAGAGATGGACGCAGAAGAATATCGCGAAATACTCAGGCCGTGCCACGAACGATGGGGTTACTATCCTCCTAAGGATGACATACTTGAGGGCAGTTTCTGGTCCACCATACTGGACAACCAAGGCAATTTCATAAAACTCTAAGACACTCAAATTAACGAATGTATCTCTACTCTGTCGAGCAGTGACGTAGGTCGGGTTCCGGAGTCCGGCGAATGCCGGATGGAGAAACCCGACATCTCTCCGATACAACCGCTCTCATTCTTGAGAACACGTTTTCTACGAAATTGAAAGAGCAAAGAACAACAGCGCCTTTATGAGTGACATGTCGGGTTTCTTGTTCGCTAAAGCGAACGCTGGAACCCGACCTACCTCCAGAATTAACATTTTGGTAGAACCGTAGGTCGGGTTCCGGAGTCCGGCGAATGCTGGATGGAGAAACCCGACATCCCCCCGATACAACAACTCTCATCCATGAAAACCCTCCGCAGGCATAACATCCCCGGCGCAACGTACTTTGTTGCGGTGGTCACCGAGAATCGGGAGCCATTGCTGGTTGAGCATGTGACACTGTTCTGGGAAAGCTGGAAAGGACGCGCGCTGGACGCCTGGGTGATTCTTCCGGATCATTTTCACTCGTTGATTACGCTGGAGACGGAAACAATCTCGAACGTGATGCACGCCTTCAAGATTTCCTTTTCACGACGAATCCGTGACAATGTGCGTCCGGGCAAAGTGTGGCAGAATCGTTTCTGGGAGCATGTGATTCGCGATGAAGAAGACCTCAACCGCCATCTTGATTACATCCATTACAATCCGGTGAGGCATGGCCTCGCGGCGAACCCGTTTGATTACCCGCATAGTTCTTTACAGCGTTATTTTGAGAATGGCATGTATGAAACAAATTGGCGGTATGACGAAAACGAAGAAGAAGGGCTCTTTGGTGAATGACATGTCGGGTTTCTTGTTCGCTAAAGCAAACGCTGGAACCCGACCTACCTCTTGAATTGACACTTTGGTAGAACCGTAGGTCGGGTTCCGGAGTCCGGCGAATGCCGGATGGAGAAACCCGACATCTCTCCGATACAACCGCTCTCATTCTTGAGAACACGTTTTCTACGAAATTGAAAGAGCAAAGAACAACAGCGCCTTTATGAGTGACATGTCGGGTTTCTTGTCCGGCGATTGCCGGACGCCGGAACCCGACTGTCTCTAAAGGACTTCTTCAACGAGCCCCTTGGTCACGGTTTCAACGAAAACTATGTTGGCAACAATTGATGAAACAGGGACGAATGTCCCTGCCACCCAGCCCTCTTTTTTTGCGCATGTCGGACCAGTGAACAATCCAACATAACGTGCGGCTCGGCCCTTTCATCATAGCAAGGGTTTCGACCTGCGAAACTACTTGTTACACAGAGGTAAAATATCTATTTGTCTCTTTCAAGTTGAACTCTGTTCTTCGGCAACGATTCAGGAAATTCCTCTTGCAAGAAAACAATAAGCTTTTCCCGAACCTCACACCTCAGATCCCAGGTGAGTGATGCATCGTCTGCACTCATCAAAGCGCGTACTTCAATAGCTTTTTCAGTCGTATTTGTAATCTGAAGGGAATTTGCTTTTTTATTCCATTTATCTGATTGCGCTAAAATCTCTGTTAGCTTTTCCCGGACTTTTTCAACTGGTATTGAATAATCAAGATAAAGATACACTGTACCCAGAATATCCGCAGAAACCCTCGTCCAGTTTTGAAATGGTTTTTCAATAAAATAACTGATCGGCAGAACCAGTCTCCGTAAATCCCAAATACGAACTACTACATAAGTTAAGGTAATCTCTTCAATCCGTCCCCATTCATTCTCTACAATGACAACGTCATCGAGCCGAATCGGTTGTGTGATAGCAATCTGAATTCCCGCAAGAAGATTACCCAGTATTTTCTGCGCGGCAAAACCGATAACAATTCCAAAAATTCCTGCCGATGCGAGAATCCCGGCGCCAAGCGCTTTGAACAATTCAAACGACATCGCATAGGAGCCGATTGATAGTACAATAAGAATGACAATAGTAATTCGTTTTAAGATTTTTACCTGTGTGTGAACCTGACGAGCCCGAAGATTGTCTTTGACATTTACTTTGTAGTGATGAAGTATTGCTTCTTCTATAACCGTAATAAGACGAATACAACAGTATACAGCCGAAACGAGAAGCAAAAATGAAACAACATGCATACTGATTGTCTGTATTGTCTCTGACAAATCAATATCAATTTGATTGACTATCAAATATGTGACAATAGTTAAGAATAAGTATCTGGTAGGTCTATACAGTTTTTGATTAACTAATCTAAGAAACTGTGTATCACCATTCTTGGAAAAATGGCTGTACGCTTTCCAAATGGATGCATGCGCCAAAATCGAACCTATATATCCAACAACTATTCCAATTATAATTGAGAGATATGGCTCAATAGCGCTAATAATAGTATCTACGTTCATATGTGCTTATATGATTATTGTTTGCGATAGTTATCAATTTCATCATGATCTTCCCCGCTATAACGGACAGATTAAGAAGGTAGGGTTTGCCGCCTCTCGAAGTCAACCGGGCTGGTCAACCGGGCTGATATTGCCCGGCGTCGACTGGCGACGTTGACGGTTATAAAGCGTTTCAATGTACTCGGCCGCGTGGCCGGGGCATTTATGTTCCGGATACTGTTGCAATGGTATCGCTGGTCAGCATAGAACAATTTCACAATCACATCACCGCAGTTTCCCGTTCGCATCTATATATGATGACGCCGGCCCGGCCAGACCACAACTGCAATGTCACTTTCGAACAGTTTTGCTACAATCTCTGTATTTCACACTCTCAAATCTACAAAACGAACCCATTTTGCCAATCTGTTGCGTTTGTTGTACTATCAGAAAGGAGTCCGGTTGTGTGCGTATGGGCTTGTTGAAAAACCTTCGGCCTGTTGTGTCGGGTCTTGATTTTCGCAGAGCGACAGTTTCATAGAAAAAAGCTGTGACCCGACACGTTAACCCAGTGCAAGCGTCAGGTCACACGACAGCAAAAAACGCTGTCGCAAGACCTGCCGCAACTCGAGAAGACTTTTTCAACACCCCCCCCACACACACAACAACGAACCCATTTCTTGCGGACCGGGTGGCCGCCCACCCTATGGGTGGGATATACCGCAGAACCATAGATCGGGTTCCGGAGTCCGGCAAATGCCGGATGGAGAAACCCGACATCCGCTCGCAGAAACGCTCACGCTCAATCCATGCCTCCCCACAGGCTTAATACTTTCTTTCAAGCAACCGTCACGTCCGTCATTCCCGCGCAGGCGGGAAACCAGGCAAGCTGAGAAACAATACAATTCTTACACAAAGTCCTCGTTTGTCGAGAGAAGCTTTTTCACACACTCTCGCCGCAATACCCTTCAATTCGTAGCCACGAACATGACCTCGGCTTGCCGGGGCGTCCATCTGCACGGGCGTGGCATGTGGGACATAAAACACCGGACGATTCCGCCCTGCCTCTGGCTCAAACGCCCCAATACATGTAACATACTACTGACCAACAATTTACACAAATATCGCAAATTGCGACTTTTTTTGAATCTTTCTTGACTTTTTGCGGTACTACTCTATACTGGGGCGCAATTATTAGCGCTCACCTATGTTGAGCGCTAATAATCTGATTGCAAAACAGAGAAGCAAATAGGGCAAGCGTAGGTTGCCTGAAAACTGATACATAATAAAAGAAACACTAACTAATCACGAAAAACCGGACAGAGGCCAAAAGCCCTGTCTGAAACCAAGTCAAAAGGAGATGACACATGTCTGTACGTCCTTTAGCTGACCGCGTAATGGTCAAGGCCCTTGAAGCGGGCGAAGTCAAAAAGGGTGGCATCATTATTCCGGATACCGCCAAAGAGAAACCGCAGGAAGGCAAAATTGTCGAAGTCGGCCCGGGTCGCACCACCGAAGACGGCAAGAAAGTCAACCTCGAAGTCAAAAAGGGTGACAAAGTGCTCTACGGAAAATATTCCGGCACAGAAATCACACTTGACGGTGATGAATTTTTGATTATGCGCGAGTCCGATATTCTCGCGGTTGTCACCAAGTAATTCACGTAACCCGTTCACAAATCAAAGAGAGCAAAAGATATTATGTCAAAACTCATTGAATACGACGCCCAGGCCCGCGAGAAACTTCGCCGTGGCGTAGACAAACTGGCCGACGCTGTCAAAGTCACACTCGGCCCTAAAGGTCGCAATGTTGCAATCGACAAGAAATTCGGCGCGCCGACAATCACCAAGGACGGCGTGACTGTCGCCAAGGAAATCGAACTCGAAGACAAGTTTGAAAACCTCGGCGCGCAGATGGTCAAAGAGGTCGCTTCGAAAACCTCCGATGTCGCCGGTGACGGAACCACTACCGCCACAGTGCTGGCGCAGGCGATTTACCGTGAAGGTATCAAGAATGTCACCGCCGGCGCCAATCCGATGTTCCTCAAAAAGGGTATCGACGCCGCAGTTGAAAAAGTTGTCGCCGAATTAAAGAAGATGTCCACACCGGTTGCCGGTGAAAAGGAAATCGCACAGGTTGGCTCTA
>CAZFAL010000106.1:0-10136 GCA_964516945.1 uncultured Ignavibacteriales bacterium | reverse complement strand
GTCAAATTATAGCTGGGGAGATTGCCACGTCGTCCGGCTCCGGACTCCTCGCAATGACGTACATGGCTTTTGCAACAAGCCCATAGACGCAGGGGCGCAGGAGCGCCAGCGCCCACCATGAATCAAGCAGTATGCTGGTCGTTGTAGCGGCAGGGTTTCCCTGCCTTTTCTTGATTCAAACACTCTGCCTGAGCGAACAAGGGCGCCGAAACGACACCCCAACATTTCTTACATGCTCTTTGTTTTCAGCAAGTCGTGATACACTCTTTCCATCGCAGTAAGATTCTCTTTCCAATTGTAAAGCTCGGCTACTTGCTGTTTGCCATATTCGCCGAAACGATTGCGTAAGTCACTATCTGCAATCAAGCGCGCTAAAGCGCCGGATAGCTCGTCTGTGTTTGCAGGGTTTATCAGCAGGCCGCTTTGGTTGTCGTCGACTATTTCACTGACAGCGCCGCTGTTGGCGGCAATGACCGGGATACCGACCGCCAGCGCTTCGAGCGCCGCCACACCGAAACCCTCGGCGACCAAACTGGGCATGACCATGATGTCATGCCCGGCGATATACGAGAGAGCATGTTTGTTATCGATAAATCCCGGGAATGTCACTCTGTGTTGGATTCCCAGTTTAGTAGCAAGCGCTTGTAGTTCATCAGTGAGCGGCCCCTTGCCGGCCATTGTTAATGTGGCATTCGGAAACCTGTCGGCGATTGCGGCGAACGCGCGGATAAGCTCCCAGGGACCATAGATTGCCTTATGATGTTTGAAGAACAGAATGCGCACACGATTATCTTTGCGCTTGCTGAATGTCTTCTTGCGGAGAGCGTCGATATCAATGCCAAAAGGTATCACTTGCGCCGGAGCGCGCAGTGACAGTTCCAGTTCATTGACGACATCTTTGAGGAACTCTGATGTTACCAGAATCTTATCGGCCTGTTGTAGCGCCCAGCGAACAGGCGCTCCTGCAATTGTCGCGCGGGCGGTTGTGACGAGGTCGGTGCCCCAACCGGAAACAACGAACGGGCGCACACCGGACAGCGCGCCCCAGAGTCCGAATCCGGCGGCATAGTGGGCATGGATGATATCCGGTTGGAAGTCCGCGACCATTTGCCGCATCTCCGGGACAGCCAACAGATAGCCGAGTTTGCCGAAGTGTTTACCGAAGCGTTTGCGTTTGATGATGTATGTCGGAATAGAAGGGAGCGGGTCGCCGTCATAGCTCACCAGTCTACATTCCCAGCCCCGCTCCTTGAGCCCATAAACCCAACGGGTTACATGGTTCGAAAACGACCAGCCAAGATGGAGGACTTTCGGCATGCAGAGAGTATAGCGCTACACAGAGCCCGACGCCAGAATGTGGACGTGACGTAAAGTCGTAATGATAGACACTACGTTAGTAAATTGTTTTGACGATGTATTTGAGCGGATTTTGCGCTTTGCGGTTTTTGATTACTTCGTAATGCAAATGCGGTCCGGTGGAGCGCCCGGTGGAGCCCATGAGCCCGATGACATCCCCACGCTTTATTTTCTGGCCGCGTTTGACAAGGATTTTGCTCATGTGGCCGTAGCGGGTGACATACCCGAAACCATGATTGATAGCCACCATGCGCCCCATGCCACCATTACGTCCGGCCTTAATGACCTTACCGTCAGCGGTGGCGACGATTGGTGTGCCGCTGTGATTGGCAATATCCACACCGGCGTGGAATTGGACGCTACCGGTAAACGGATTACGTTTATTGCCAATGCCTCGGGAAATCCAGCCGCGAGTGGGCATAATTGACGGGGTATGATCAAGTTTGCGTTTTTTTTCTGAGAGAGAGGTAACAACCTCTTCCATTTTGTCCAGTTCAAATCTGGCGAGGCGATTCAGACGATCGACTTCCACACCATCCTTGAATGCCAATTGCGAGACCTCCGATTCAAGCGGGATTTGGGCGTCGCCCGGCCCACCGATACCCAGCATTCGCTGTTCAGGGTCAATTTCCGGCAGATCAAACATTTTGCGAATGGCAACTTCCTTGGCCACCAAATCATCATACTGTCCGGAGATTGACGACAGCTCCCAGCGCAAGTCCTCGTAGTTTTTCGCCAATTCATTGTTTTCCGCCTGAAGACGCGCCAACTCTGCTGATTCAGTGCGGCTATTGAGGAAGCTGGCGCCGAAGAACGCGTTCGAGCCAAGCAGAACCGCGATGAGAGTCACTGCCGCCATAGCGGTTGAAATACGAAAAGAGAGAGTGCGCGAGACCCCCGAGGATTGCGGGATCATGACGATGCTTATCTTTTGATTTATTTTCTTGCGGAAGCGTTTCATTGTCGGGTTCAAGTATAGGTAGTGAGTGTCAAAGGCGAAAGAATTAACTCATGGCAAACAGGTGCACTTCTGGTTGGCGCTGTGTGTGTTGTCTTACTCTGCTGTTAAAGAAATCCTCTTTACTTTGCCCGGAAGGCGCGTCTGCAATTTGAATCTTCCACCCACATTACTCAGTCGGCTGGCGCCGTCACACCTCCTACCGGGTCGGCGAGTCGGCGTGAAAGTAGCTTTGGACTGATAGGATGTCAAGCTGGCCGGGGAAGTAATTCTGCGGGATTTCCCGCAATCTGATAGTGTACGTGTGTCAGTCGGAGATGATGGAGGTAGGAGTTTGCGCAGAGAATTCCAGATGAAAGCGGCTATTTAATGAGGCCACATTCTTTGCGCAGTATCTTACCCACAATCTTGCTGAATTTCTCCGGACCGAGCACTTGCAGACTATACAAATGCCAAAATGACTTCTTCGGCTTGAGCTTGGCTTTCTTCTTGTTACCGGCCATAGGTCCCTTTGAGGCGTCGTGTTGCATCTTTTTGCATCGCTTCGTTTGAGTCGGTTTATTCTCACCGAAACAATCTCGACCGGCGCGATCTCGGGGGCCAACTGGCGCTACGTATAGTATCGACCCCGATTACGGCCGGAATTAGCTTTTCAAGTTCCTTAAGAGCATATCAGGCGCCTTCTTGTTCATTTTGAAACAAGAAGAAGCCGAAAACGTCTATGTTGTTGTATAGCAGGCGAATAGAATAGTTTCAGGCAAGCTGAACAGTGAGAAAACGTAGAAAATAGGAAAAGAATTGCTCAAAAAATGTGGGCAAATCTCCAGCAAGTGTGGATTTTCGGCAACTAACGAACAACCGGGACCACCTCTGAGGGAGGTAGCGCTTACTTTTTCAATCGCGCGATAGCCTTCTCGACGTCCTGGCGATAGGCCCCCTGGAGACCAAGGTCCAGGGCTTGTTGGTATTGCTGCACTGCCTCCTTTTTCTTGTCCTGAGCTTCAAGGATTGTCCCATACATGTAGCGTTTGAATGGGTCACGTGGCTTGTATTTGATGGCTGTCCGCATTGAAGCGGCCGCTTGTTTGTATTTTTTCTCCTTAAAGAGTGACCAACCAAGTGTGCCATGCAGATCTCCGTTGAGACCGCCGCTGAGTCCTATTGCTTCACGGGCGTAATTCGACGCCTGCGCCGGATTCAGATTGTTGTTGGCCATCACCCAGGCAAGGTTGTTGAAGGCCTCAGCCGAAAACGGATCTACTACAATAATGTTCTTGTACACCGCTACTGCGCTGTCCGGAAATCCCTTAGCTTCAAAGAGAACCCCCTCGGTAAGTAGCGTGGCCTCATCAGTTGTATCCAGCGCATACGCTTCGTGCCAGTATGTCTCAGCCGAATCGAGTTGGCCACGCCTCAGGTAATACGAGGCAAGTTTGCGATATGGCGCCGGGATATCGGGATTGTTCTGTTTTGCGTCAGCAAGATACTTCAGTCCCTGTTGCTCACCATAACGTGAGCCGGCCAGTGTAGCGGCATAATTGTATGCGCTCATGTCACCGGGATAGAGCTCAATCATGCGATTGGCGACATCGAGCGCAGAGATATTATCACCCGACCAGAGGAAGTAATCCGCCTGCATTCGCATTGCGCGTTTATTACGCGGATAGGCGCGGACAACAGCTTCAACCGCTTTGTCATAGGCGCTTGTGTCATTTGTCTTGCGGGCTATATCCACTCTGGCTGTCAACGAGACAAAGTCGTTGGGTTGTAGCGCCAGCGCTTTTTGAATATAGACGCTCGCGGAGTCATTGATTCCCATTTCTATATATGTCAGCCCCAGACCCCTTAGCCACTCAAAGGAAGATTGGTAGCGGGAGGCAAAGTAAGTGAGCGCCGAGAAAGCGGAATCTTTGGCCTGCATTGAAAACAGCGCGCGAGCGCGCAACAATTCAAAACGCGGTGTCCCGGAGAATACGCCACGGGACTTTTCGAGTTCGCTGAGAGAAGGACGCCACTGACTCAGGGCTACATAGAATTCTGCGAATTGCAAATGAGCGTCTGCGATATAATCCGCGGGGTATTTGGGAGCGGACAGCTTCAGCAAAACGCCGTTCATATTGTTTTCCATGATAATAAAGTTTCTGGCGCTGGTCGAGGCGCGCGCAGCGTCACGATACAATTCAAGATTGTTTGTCTGAAGCGATAGCGAGTACAGATACCATTCTTTGGCCTGAACGAAATTGCCCCGGGCTTCTGCAATCCTGCCATTCAAGTAGTAGGCCAGCCCGTCTTTTATCCCACGTTGCTTCATTTGCGAAACAACCATGGCGGCGTGTTCAAGATAGCCGAGACGCAGGTAGGTTTCGATAGCGAGGCGATTCGCCCGGATATTGCTGGGTTTTTCATTGTCTCTGGCCTGCTTGAGCAATGCCAGCGCTTTGTCCGCGTAACCGGCGCTGGCATAGAACTCAATAGCGGCTGTCACTGTAGCGCGACGTCGACCATCGTTGTCCAACGCGGCCTCCACCAATGGTAGCGCTTCAGACACTCGCCCCTGCTGTAGTTTAACATTTGCCAGAGCAATAGCTACTTCACCGTCATTCGGGAATGACTCTGCAAGATTTGTCAGTCTGGACTCAGCGTTCTCGACATCCCCCCGTAAGCGGAGAACATTGGCGACAATCAGACTGTAAATGCGCTCCGCTGATGTCGCTTTGGTGGCGTTGTTGTCAATGTTGATGTCGCGATTGTGAGCGTACTGCTGTGCGGCATTCCAGGCCAGTTGTGGTTTGCCGTATTGAAGCGCCAATCTGCAATAGCCGGTAAAAGCAGAATCGAAATCCGGAGCAATGGCCATCAATTCAATGTATGAGCGCATGGCGCCGAAGGGCGAGCTGTAGAGTTCAATCTCTCTGGCTTCTCCAAGCTTGTTCCAGGGACGCGCAGGGTCATTCTTTGCGGCTTCGGTGAATAGTTGAGAGGCCCGGGTGGTGTCACCGGATTCCAATGCCGTCATTCCCTCGCTAAACTCTTTCTCCCCGGCCGGCAGACTTTTTCTGCTACAACCGGAAAAGCCAACGACACTGACAGCAATCAGGAGAAACAGGGCGCCGTAGACTACCCTGATCCCAGCTCGCCCGGACTCAGGCGCCTGACTTCCGTGAACTGAGTTGAGAGGTTGCGTATCTTTTGCTGAGGATAATGAAAGCTGATATGATTCTTTTTGTCTGCCGGACATGCTTTACTCCAGTAGTGTCTTAGTCGTCATTTGTCGTCGATTGTTGTCGATTTGCATCCGGGATAAGTATACGCCTCTGAGAGCCATCCGCTATCCCGGCAGGAAACATAGTCTAATGTATCGGCTGTGCAGGTGCAATTCAATCGCTACCGGGGATTGAAAAGCGGTGTCGAAATCGAATGCAAAAGCGGGACGCCTTCCAAAGAGTCTCTGAACAAGTCTCATATAACGAAGATCTCCGGCGACTTCGCCTGCAATCTCCTCTTACACACTCAAAGTGAAAAGAGACCTGACAATTTGCGCAGAATCGAATAGGAATAGTGAGTGTATTGGTCCATTCAGACCTGAGGTATGGCGGCCGTCGACACAACGGCCCAATGCCGTATATTTTTCCATGATAGGCAAGATTGGCCTGACTGTAAGCAAAATCAGCGCTTGTTTTGCCGATTTTGGCAGTTTTGTTGTTGTATTAAGCCGTTCGCGGCTATATATTTGCCTTTGAGATGGAACAGTTATGCGCAAATGACCTGATTAAGTACTATAGCAAGCGTAAAGTTGTCGCCGGAGTGTCGCTTGAGGTCAGCCCGGGCGAGGTTGTCGGGCTTCTGGGGCCCAATGGCGCCGGTAAAACCACGACATTCTATATGATGATCGGCTTTGTCCGTCCACATTCGGGCAGAGTCCGTCTCGGTGAGCGTGAAATCACCAAAGAGCCGACTTACAAACGCGCGCGGCTGGGAATCGGCTATCTCGCGCAGGAGGCCTCGGTTTTCAGGCGACTGACCGTTGAAGAGAATCTGATTGCAATTCTGGAAATGCGCAAAATGAAATCCGCACAACGCAAGGAGCGACTTGAACGGCTCCTTGAAGATCTGGCGATTACCCATATTCGCAAATCCAAAGGCTATATGCTCTCCGGAGGTGAGCGGCGGCGGGTGGAAATTGCCCGCGCATTGGTTTCAGAGCCAAAGTATATGTTGCTTGATGAGCCGTTTGCCGGAATCGACCCGATTGCCGTGGAGGATATACAGAAAATCGTCCGTGATTTGTCGGCGCGGGGTATGGGAGTTTTGATAACCGATCACAATGTGCGCGAGACGCTGAGTATCTGTTCGCGCGCATACATAATGTACGATGGGTCTATTCTCAAATCCGGCTCCTCCGAAGAGCTGGCCGCAGATCCACAAGTGCGAAAGCTATATCTCGGTGAACGATTTCGACTATAGGCGCCGACCGATGCAACTGTATCAGAATGACTCACACGCGCAGGTCATCAGGAGCGAATCTTCAACAGGAATGTACAAAGAATATACTTATCGGGCCCGGCGCTTGAGCGGGCGGATGTGCCAACCGATAGCTGTGATAGAACATCCCGGCGCCTTCGACGAATGTGCCGACACGCTGCGAATGAAGTGACAAAATGAATTGACAAAGCGAGTTCAGGAACAACGATGAAACTACAATTGAACATAGGTCTCAGACAGACCCTCGCTCCGCAACTGATTCAGTCTTTGAAGATGTTGCAAATGCCGACACTCAAACTTGAACAAACGCTCCGCACCGAGTTGGCGGCGAATCCGATGCTTGAAGAAATCGAGATGCTCGAGCAAGAGCCGACCGACAGCGAGACATTGGCAGATCAGGCCAGCGAAGTCCAAATTGAAGACAACGGTCCGGAAATTGACCCACGTATGGATCAAATCGATTGGGACACCTACCTCAATGACGATCATGACTTCAAGATGGAGAAATCATTCCATGAGCGCAAAGAGGACATTCTCGAGCAAACATCCGAAGCGAAGACAACACTCTATGATCATCTTCTGGAGCAACTGCATTTACTCAAGCTTGACGAACAACAGCGGATGATAGGTGAATATATCATTGGCAATCTTGATCATCGCGGTTTTCTCGTGGTCGCAGTTTCCGATATGGCCGAGGAATTGAAGGTCGAGCCGCAATTAATTGAGGATGTTCTCAAGGCCATGCACAAACTTGAGCCTATCGGTGTCTGCTCCAGAGACTTGCGCGAATGTCTGGCGTTACAACTCGAAGAAAAGAATCTCGAAGACACGCTCGCCTATCGGGTTGTTCAGGAACATCTCTACGATTTCGAGAAAAAGTCAGTTCTGCAAATTGCGAAGATGATGAATGTCCCGGTCGACAAGATTCAGGAGGCGATGGACGTAATCAAGACATTGTCTCCCAATCCAACACGTGGCAAGTTTGACAGCGGCGCAATGCCGGTCGTCCCGGATTTGGTCGTTGAACGAGTCGGTGATGAGTTCGTGGTCTTCCACAATGATCGCAATATCCCGCGTATGAGAATCAATCCGAACTATCGGTCGCTACTCAAACGTGGTGGCAAGACCAAAGAAGACACCAAGCAATATGTGCGGGAAAAATTAGAGCAGGCGCGCTGGTTGTTGAATTCAATCAATCAGCGTCGCGACACGATGGTGCGGGTGATGCGCGCGATTGTCGGTGAACAGCGTGATTTCTTCGACAAGGGGCCGGCATTCCTGCGTCCGTTGATTATGGAAGATATTGCGCGGATTGTTGAGATGAATGTTGCGACTATCAGTCGTGTTTCCAATGGCAAATATGTCCAGACTCCGCATGGTGTCTTTGAGCTGAAATACTTCTTCAATTCCGGAATTGCCAAAGATGGCGGGGCCGAAGTTTCCAAACGTAATGTCAAGGCGCACCTGGCTGAAATCATTGCCGCCGAAGACCCGGCGAAACCGTTGTCCGATCAGGAAATCTATCGCCGTCTGAACGCTGAGGGCTACAAGCTTGCCCGACGCACAGTTACCAAGTATCGCGAAGAGCTCAAGATTCTGCCGGCTCGATTCCGCAAACGTGTCGCCAACTAACCCGTTCTTTTTTGCCACAAACTCTTCTCAACGATTCTTCTCAACAAATCTTCTCAATGATTCTTCTCAATGACCTTTTCCGTGGTTCAGGGACGCTACAGTATTCACTGAAAATCAATAGATGCATAATTCAATCTATTTGTGTATAATGCATAGCGGGAGACACCCGCAATGTGGCCAAGGAAGTCCGGTTTCTCACGGCGCGAGACGCTACGAGAGGCCTCTGGGAGAGAATAATACGTGACAGGATTAAAGGCGCTCCAACAAACGCCTGCCGCCGCTACAATATCGAAACAATCCGAGACCAGAACTGAGAGGATAAACATGCAATTACGAATCACCGCCAGACATTTTGATTTAACCCCGGAAATACGCAAACGCGCCAATGATGCATTTAACCACCTCACCAAGTTTTTCGACAGAATTGTCTCCGCTGACTTGTATCTCACGATGGAAAAGAGCCGCTATGACGTTGAGTTGAAAATGACGGTATTCCGTGAAGTCATCTCGGCAGGGGCTGAGTCACATGATTTGTACGCCGCCCTGGACCAGTGCGCCGAAAAGGCCAAAACTCAATTGATCCGCTACAAGGGCAAACTCAAAGAGAAAAAGCCCGACGAAGTCAACGAGCTTACAGCCAATTTGGCCCGCCCGAATTCCGCCGATGATGAAGTGGACATCTAAAGCCACTTCAATACAGATCATGTTACGCCTTTAGTCCGCCATCAAAGATGGCGGACTATTTTTTTGCCTGCATCTTCCCGACCTGCTTCTGTTCGCTCCTGTTACCTGAAGTCTATCGTAACCGTGCAATATTATGCAAATCGCTTCCCCCGGAGCTTCCACATGCAAATCGTCTCACATCGTTGGCTTGCCCGCTAAGCTATTTGCCGACAGCGACTTGTTCGTTTTCAATTGAAATGCGCTCTTCCGGCGCCCTTTTTGGGCTACAAAGGGTTCGTTATGAAACGAACGAACCGACATTGGCGATTTCCGGCGCTGACAACGCTCTTGTTTTGCGTGGCCACATCTGCGAGTATCGCCAATACCCGTGATATAGGCATATCGGGCAGGGTGGTTACTCCCGACGGCGAAGCGATTATCGGCGCCACGGTGGCGCTCAAATTTGGCGATTCACTTATCACCGGCGCCGCAGGAGATTTCGACGGGAATTTCCTGATACGTCTCGACCGTCGTGTGTTCGAGACTATTTCTGCTGGGTCAACTTCGACTGCGTCGACTCTGAATTCCAAATCCAATGCTAAAGCCAAATGGAGTCTCAGCGTCTCTTCCATCGGTTTTACTCCGGAGATAGTCTCGTTGGACGAACTGAACAGCTTGCAGAATTCCAAAAACAGCGATTCAGTTTCAGCAGGCGGCGTCTCTGATATATCTGACATCTCTGATATAATTGTCACTCTCGCTGACGAGCGTGTGACGGTCGAGGGTGTGACTGTTGTCGCCGACGCTGTTGATGCTCCGTCATTCAGGGCGCAAACTGTCACAAATGTCGCCGAGCTGGCGAACCGTGGTGTATCTGTCACCAATCCGATTGAGGCGGTGCGCGCGCCGGAGGTTTCCCGTTCCGGTTCGGCGCTGGGCTCACAAATTCGTTTCTCCGGCTCCAATCCTGAGTACACACTCAATGGCGCTTCAATTGGCCGTGACCCGGCGCATTATGGCATGTTTTCGGTGTTGCCAAGTGTCG
>CAZFAL010000105.1:8755-10314 GCA_964516945.1 uncultured Ignavibacteriales bacterium | reverse complement strand
CTGTCAGTGACAATTATCTGGCGTGTCACCGTTGTGTTCATATCGAGAAAAACGCAGACAGAATCAACGACTGGCGCGCCGTCAGCGGTGAAACTCAACGCTCCGGTGCCACCGGTGACTGTCGGAAGCGGGAAGCAGACTGTTGCCGTATCACAGAGCGACAGGTTGAATGTTTGATCGGCTATCACCGGCGCTGGTGTGTATGAAACAGTCACCAGTGTTGTACATGACGCCGTCGCGCCGCAGGAATCTGTCAGCATGCAAATCAATGAGTATACTCCGGCGGTGTCCGGGGTGAAACAAACCTGGTTGCCAACAAGAGAGCCATTCTTATATGAAGAGCTCATCAAGTTACCATCAGGGTCAGACGCAGAAAATGGCCCGACACAGATTTGTTCAGGAGCGCAGAGAATAACTGTTGTGTCCGGAGCGCATGAGGCAACCGGCGGACTGTTGAGCGTTACTGTGACTGTTGTGACGCTTGTATCTGATATGCCGCAGGAGTCAGTCGCTATCAGTGTGATAACATTGGCTCCGGCAACCGGTGTGAAGCAGACTGTGTCGCCTGACAATGTTCCACCGGTGACAGACAGTGTGGCGAGATTGTTGTCGCTGTCAGTTGCGCTAAATCCCGGCAGGCAAATCGGCGACAGGTCACAAACGAAGAGTGAAGAGTTCGCCGGACTGCTTGCGACCGGTGCGCTATTGAGAGTCACAGTCACTGTTGTCACACTTGTATCAGCGGCGCCACAGGAGTCGACACCGATAATAGTGATAACATTCGCTCCGGCAACCGGAGTGAAGCAGACAGTATCACCGGAGAGTGTCCCGCCGGTAACGGATGACGAAAGCAGGTTACCGTCGGAATCTGTGACACTGAATCCGGGGAGGCAGATTGTACTGAGGTCACAGACAAACAACGCCATATCAGCGGGACTTGCCGCAACCGGAGCGTTATTGAAGTCGACTGTAATAGTTGTCACACTTGTGTCGGCGGCGCCGCAGGAGTCGGTGGCGATGATAGTGATGACATTGTCGCCCATCGCAGGGGTGAAACACACAGTGTCACCGGATAAGGTTCCGCCTGTGACACTGACAGAAGAAATGTTACCGTCAGAGTCAGCCGACGTGAACCCGGGCAGGCAGATATCGCTCATATCACAGACAAAGAGTGTGTCATCGGCCGGTGAGTTGACAACCGGCGCGCTGTTGAGTGCCACGGTTACTGTAGTCACTGCTGTATCTGTAGCGCCACATGAATCTGTAGCAACAAGTGTAATGATGTTGGCTCCGGCGACTGGAGTGAAGCAGACAGTGTCACCGGACAATGTTCCACCGGTCACAGTTGTTGCAAGCAGGTTGCCGTCGGGGTCTGTTACTGAGAATCCCGGCAGACAGATATCGGACAAATCACAGACAAACATTGAAGCGCTTGCCGGAGCAGTAGCCACCGGAGCGGAATTGAGCGTCACAGTCACCGTTGTTGTAGTTGTATCAGCAAGACCACAGGAGTCGGTGGCTATCATAGTGATGACATTGGCTCCGGCGACCGGAGTGAA
>CAZFAL010000105.1:0-8655 GCA_964516945.1 uncultured Ignavibacteriales bacterium | reverse complement strand
GCGCTGAAGCCCGGCAGACAAATCTGCGAGAGGTCGCAGACAAAGACTGATGAGTTAGCCGGACTGGTTGCAACCGGAGCGCTATTGAGTGAAACAGTTATGGTCGTCGAGCATGTATCTGCTTTGCCGCATGAATCAGTGACAATCAATGTGATGGGATTCGCTCCGACAACAGGTGTGAAACAAACTGTGCCTCCGGAGAGTGTTCCTCCTGAAACAGCTATTGAAGCTATATTACCATCCGTGTCGGTGGCCGAAAACCCGGGTACGCAGATTGATGAGAGGTCGCAAACGAACAAAGCGTCATCACCCGGACAGGTTGCAACAGGAGCGGAATCCAAGGTTACGGTGATGGTGGTCACACTGGTGTCAGCGGCCCCACAGGAATCAGTAGCTACCAGAGTCAGGACATTGGCTCCAACTACGGGTGTGAAACAAACGGTGTCTCCTGAAAGGGTTCCTCCTGAAACAGAAAGAATAGCCAGGTTGCCGTCACTGTCTGTGACAGAAAACCCCGGCAGGCAAATATCAGACAAATCGCAGACAAACATCGCGGAATCCGCCGGAGCGCTGACCATTGGGGCGCTGTTGGGTGTCACAGTAATCGTTGTTGTAGTTGTATCGGCAAGACCGCATGAATCGGTGGCTATCAAGGTAATGACATTGGCGCCAGCGGCCGGTGCAAAGCAAATAGTGTCTCCTGAGAGTGTTCCACCTGAGACAGTGACCGTGGAAAGATTGTTATTGCTATCAGAAGCGCTGAACCCCGGCAAACATATCTGCGACAGATCACAGACAAATAGCGCTGAATCCGCCGGGCTGGTTGCCACTGGAGCGCTGTTGAGCATAATGGTTATGGTTGTGACACTGGTGTCAGCCAGACCGCCTGAATCGGTGGCGATAAAGGTGATGATATTGTCTCCGGTCACGGGCGCAAAGCAGACTGTGTCGCCGGACAAGACTCCACCGCTAACTACCTGCGACATAAGATTGCCGTCAGGGTCAAAAGCGCTGAAACCGGGCAGACAAATGTCGCTTAAGTCACATACGAACATTGTGTCGTTCGCCGGTGATGTCGTCTGCGGTGGGCTGTTGAGTGTAATTGTAACAGTTGTGACTGCAGTGTCAGTGAGACCGCAGGAATCAACGCCGACAATAGTCAGAATATTCGCTCCAACGACCGGAGTGAAACACACAGTGTCTCCGGAGAGTATCCCGCCGGTCACAGTTGTTGAAAGGAGGTTGGTGTCCGGATCGGTAACGGAGAATCCCGACAGACAGATATCAGACAAGTCATACACAAACAATGACATATCCGCAGGACTGGTCGCGACAGGAGCGCTGTTGAGCGTCACTGTCACTGTCGTAACTGCTGTATCGGCCTTGCCGCAGGAATCGGTCGCGATAAGTGTGATTATATTGGCCCCTGCAACCGGGGTAAAGCAGACCGTGTCGCCGGAAAGCGCTCCACCGGAAACTGTAACACTTGTCAAATTGCCGTCAATGTCGGACGCTCCGAAACCGGGCAAACAAATCGGGGACAAGTCACAAACAAACATAGCAGTGTCCGAATGAGACACCGCTACGGGAGCCGAATCAAGAATCACGGTGATACAGACCGTATCCGCGTCGTCATCCTCTTCAATCGTGCCGCGCAGATGGTCATCGTCATCAAGTTCTAACTCAAAACAGTATGTTCCCGATGTATCCGGCGTAAAACAAATTGACGTATCAAAGGAGCTGTCACTCTCATCTCGCAGGAACGATGATGTGGCCGTAATCTGGGACAGCGATATCCTGTCACCGTCATCGTCCTCACCATGAACATTGATACAGATCTCTGTCGGGTCACAAAGGAACAATGTGGTATCCGGGTCGCTTGTCAGCCGGGGAGGTGAGTTTGGGTAGATGGAGAATGTCGATGTAGCAGTTGTGCCGGTGGTGTTTCCGACTGCCTGCAAACGCAATGTGGTCGGTGAAGCGACCATCGGGGCAGTCCAGGCAGTAAGAAAGTCACCGGCGGAGCCGGCGGACACCACCCAGGGAGTTCCGGGCGCGCCTGCAAGCGGCGCTCCATCAAGATAGGTGACCTGAAGTGTTACACTCTCTGTGGCGCCAAATGTGGCTCCATCAATCGAAACATTCAAATTAGCCGAATAGAGAGTAGTGTCCGTAGACACTGCGGCGGCATAGAGACTTCCGCCCATTCCAAGGATGACGCCAGCGCCTACGCAGAATACGAGGAAAGACTTCCTCAATGACCGTGACCAGATATCTCTCTGACTACGACAAGTCGTGAGGCTTTGATTCTTCATCGTCTCTTGTAATCTCCACGTTTTCATCTGTCGCTCTCTGGCGGTTTTACCGCCGAAACCAAGCAGATGTGCAATCGGTTTATGCTGAATAGGTGTGTAACCTGCTACTATGCTACGGATTACTGCTCTACTGTACCCTGAACCACGGCGCCATACAAAGACCGTTCGAGCGCCTTCAAGCGAGCGTCGGTTTGTCTGAAACCATTAATATAGAATTAGCCGCCTCCCGATAGAAAATCAAACCCACCGGAAATTCAGTCTTTTAGAGATGTAATCAAAACATGGCCGTCCAAAGCCATGTTTTCTGTAGCCACTTAGAGTATACTGGACCACACACCGGGTGTCAATGATTTTTTAGGGAAATGGACAAAAACGGCTTGTTTGCCAAAAGGAACGCCCTGAGAATTAACAGACTGTGAGACAACACATTAACTGGCCTCAAAAGCCGTAACTTAAGGAGGAGTTCAGTAGATAGAACGTGTTATTATCGAATTGCTGGTCATGCCACTCCCATTCGATAGAGCCGATGACATCAAATTTGACATTACCGGCAATTTTCACCGTCGAAAAGAGCGACAAACGATTGAAGGCATAGTCGGTTTGGAATGAGTTTTCAACATCATAGTCACGTAAACCGAATTGATTCTCCAGATTCAACATCAATGAACTGAGCGTGAAATACTCAAAAGAAACGACCGTGGCGGTTTCGAAATACGATTCCGAGAGGTCTTCAACACTGACCAAAAGCGCCGAATCCAACGCATCAGCGGCTGTCGGGCTTGTCGCTGTCACCGGAGGCGAGACCTGCGAGAGGTCCTCAAAACGCGGGCCGATACCGATAGTTGCCGCGCCGGTGCGAACCAGAAATTTCATTTGCCCTTCTATTCGGGTCTGGTCCAGATTGAACGACGATGTATCCATGCGGTAATTAATCGCTTCAACTGCAATTCGCGGCTCGATAGCGAATCGACCGGAAAGGTCGAATTGCGCATTGCTACCGAGACGTAACCATATCTGGTCATTGTCATCACCGGCGGTATTATAGTTGCGGTTGTCCATCGACAGACTTAGCGAATAGAATGACGAGGACAAGAATCCGGTGTACTCAATTTCGGCGCGTCCGAGTTGATAGGCCAGCGATGTGTCAGTCGGGACTGTGCGCGATTCGAAAGCGCCGCTGATTATCAGTCTGTCCAGACTGCCAATGTCAATGCCGATGCCACCCTGCGCGCTGGCGCGTTGGTAACCGTTGCCGAAGGCGATGGCGCTTGTGTCATTGAGATTCGAGTTATCCAGCGTGTTGAATTCACCGGTAACAGAAACAAACGGCTGAACGCGCTTGCTGATAGCGTGGCTCCATTTCATCCGTGCGCGACCGGTGATGTAATCGTCGCCGATTTGGACCTGTCCTTGTGTCCGTCGGCGCAGCTCCAGTGATGACGAGAAAGTGAAGCGCTCGGTCGCCGAACGTAAGCTCACATCGGAATTGAAACGACCGCGAAAATAGTCAGTGGATTGTTCGACATAGCTTTCCAACTGCAGACGTCTGTCACCAAATGGATTGGCTCTCATCTTCAGGAATACACCGGGCTGGTTGAGGTATTCCTGATTGAGTTTCGAACCAAGGTCAAGCGATGTGTCGGCAATTGTTTCGTAGAAACTTTGCGAAATGTAATTGTATGATGTACCGGTCGAAAATTGAAGCGCCCGAATAGTTCCCAGTGAGAATGAATCACCGGCAAGCGCTCTGGTCGGCGCAAGGAGCGCAAGCCAGATGATGGCGGTAGAGCGGATAAAGTCGAACGGTAGTCTCTTCATTTCGGCTTAGTCGTGTCAGCGTTGTCTAATTCACGGTCGCTGTCTTGTGGTTTCTCGTTCGGTTGATCGGTTGGTGAGAAGACAGCGGGCGTCTGAGTGAGAGTGACTACTTTCAGCATCTCAGACGCCCGCCTGGAACCCTGTGAGCCCGGAAAGACTCGTCAGGTCCGTACTTCATTCTCTCTTCCCGTTTACTTCCCAAGCGCTCTTTGCGCCTGACGCAGCAGCATCTCGGCTGCCTTAATCTGTCCGGTAGCTGCGCGCACCATCCCGTCGGCCATCAGGCCGTCGGCGTCAGCAAGGTTAGATTGTGCGGCGTGAATCAGTTTCAAGGCCTGATCATTACCTGCGGCCTGCTCTTCAAGCTGTGCGGCGCGACGCTTCAATGTTTCAAGGCGTTTGGCAATCCTGTCCTGAATGCCGCAGAGCGCCTGCGCTTTGTGACCCAGTTCGGCGGCGAGACGCAATGCTGTTCTGGCCTGTTGCAGATGGTCATTAGCATACAGGTCCTTGGCCTCTTTGAGCGCGTCTTCGGCTTTGCCGAGCAGTTTGGCTGATTGCGGATTGTCACAGTCACCGATTTCGCCGCGTAATTCCGCCAGACGATTACTGATATTGTCATACTGTCGCTCCAGTGATTTGCCGAGACGGTCATCCATGCGCGCGTTTCTTATCATAGCTCGCACAGTGCGGTCAACTTCGCGCGTCAGTTTCAGCGCCATCAGCGGATTACCGGAGCGATACAATTCCCAGGCGCGACGCTGCATCTCCAATGCGCGCTCCATCCGGGCGCGCACTTCCGGCGGCGGGGGGCCGTCGGCATGGTCACGCACACGCGCGAGCAATTCGTCGGTTTTTTCAAGCTGACGCAACACAATTGATTCGTTTTCATTACGGGTATTCACCGAGCCGAGCGCCGCATGCGCTTTGTCACGCGCTTCTTTGGTCAGGCGCATCGCCAGAACCGGATGTCCGGCGCGACAGTTTTTGACTGCTTCTTCCTGCACAGTCGCGGCGATTTTCAATAGTGATTTGGCGCGGTCGAGTTGCGCCGGCGCGACGGTTGTTGAGACTTCGATGAGTTTGTCGCGCACATTCTCCAAAATTCGGGTCGTGCGTTCGAGTTCGGTTTGCACACGGTCGCCACATCGTTGGGCTGTGGCATAGTTGGGAGTCAACAGATTGAACGATACGACCACGAAAATGGCGATAAATATCGTCGGCAGGGTTCTCGGTATTTGCAGGGTCTTCATGGTTTCCTCACTTGCTCTATGCTATATGTCGTCCAAACACATAATTCCTTCCGGGATAGGGTAATACAAAGCAGGCGCCGAACCGGCAAAAATGGTACAAGTGACTGTATAATAGTAGGTTATCGCTTTCGTCGCGGTGGGGTGAATTGGGGAAATGTACCTGCAGGTACAGCAAAACCGGCCCTGTGGGGGCTATTTGGGAGAGGCGGGCGCTATATTGGGGCGGTATTAAATGGGTTCGTTTTGTATATGTAGCATAGTACCGTAGGTCGAATACCTTTACGGTTTCGACTTCTTCCGCGAACCAAACAGAGTCAAGACCACAAGGGTTTTGACCTACTGGTTATGCTTCATCGGTAGGCATGTCACAATCACCGCACCGCTTGCTCCAGATACCCGTCTTCAAATAATGAATCCAGGTGCAGTGTTCTGATTTTGTAATCTGCGGTTGTTGAATCATTGAAGTAGGAATCATACAAACGATTCATAGATTCCTCAGATTCCCAGAACCCTTCCGGGCCAATCAGTGACCAGATTTTGTCGTTTACCAGCAGGTCGATATAGTTATGAAGCGCTTTGCCCTCGAGCGTATGAATAGTATTTCCCAGCAGGCGATAGGTCATGAGATGCCCCTCCAAACGCCCCACTGCAATCGCATACGCGCCTTTGTGTTCATCCCTACGACAGACGATTGTGGCAAAATTACGATCTCGCTTGATGGACCAATCTACCGTCGAAATTGTCAAACTATCTTTAACAAATCTTCCCAATTTGTCATCATGCAAAAAAGCCAATGCAAGAGCGCAGTCAGTTGGGAATACAGGAGATGAGTATGTCGCCTTCCGGTCATTGCCCCCTGCTAGCAAGAAGAATTGATAGATGTAGCGGGAGATTGTAACATCATTATTCTTCTCGCTTCTCTCATCAGGACCACCTATGTGAGTCTTCTCTCTCCCCGAGATTGTCGAAGAAGACGTGGACACAACGAATTGTCCGATTGAGTCTGTCTTGATGAGGTCAACATACATCTTCGCGGAATCTCCAGTAAGAATCCCCGCCCGTCCTAATCCTTCTAGCTCAATTTCTGTCCCATTGAACTGCCCCGACTCGATTCGATACAATACTATACTGTCGCTTCTTTGTGAGTACAATATTTTGTATCTGCTCCCCTGAGTTTGAAACAGGTCTACTCGACTTGGAAGCTTTCTGAATGACGGCTTCGAAAAGAGATCGTTAGAGAGTATATGATCCACTATTGTAAGCTCAGCCGCAAGACGATACTCAAATGCAAATGATTTACGTGAAGTCTGCTCCTTGCAGGCGACCAACTCCACACAACAGCCAAGGATGATTAGGCCTGAACACAGGACAGAACCGGTCGCCCACAGCTTGCTGTGGGTATATACCGATGTTGTTTCCCGGCTACGTTTCAACGTACTCATTTTTTTGTGAAACACCTTTTACCTGCGTTGCGCTCAAATGTGACGAAGGGGGGAATTCCTCCACTATTTGGGTTTTGTAACTCATGCATAGTTGAATATACAACCGGAGAGAACCCACAGCAAGCTGTGGGCGACCGGGTTGTTTTGTGTTGTTGGTAAGTCGGGGTGGCCTACCCTTTGGGTGGGATAGTTTATGACACCAACTGACACAGAAACCCACCCGAAGGGTAGGCCACCGGGTTAAACTCGAATGCCGAAACCGCCGCAGTTTCAGATTCCTTCTTTATGCTTTCACCGTCGTATCCGTCACTGTTTTGGCTACCATGTCGCCGACTTCGCTGGTTTTGATGCCGGAGCGGGCGTCGAGTGACGGGAGTTTGCCTTCTTTGAGGATAGTCGTGACCGCCTGCTCAATTCGTTGTGAGCCGTTTGTCTCACCGAGAAAATCCAACATCATCGCCCCGGCCATAATCGCGGCAATCGGACAGGCGACATTCTGCCCCTTGTATTTCGGCGCCGAGCCATGAATCGGCTCAAACATCGACACCTGCCCGGGGTGGATATTGCCCGATGCGGCAATGCCCATCCCGCCCTGCACCATTGCGCCGAGGTCGGTGATGATGTCGCCGAACAAATTGGCGGTCACACCGACATCGAACCATTCTGGATTCTTGACCATCCACATACAGGCCGCATCGATATAGGCGTGCTCGCGTTTGATATCTGGGTAGCGCGCGCCGACTTCCTCGAAGGTCCGTGTCCAGATGTCCATCGCGCGGATGGCGTTGGCCTTGTCGACGAGTGTGACTTTCTTGTCCTTGTTCCGCTTGCGCGCGATTTCGAAGGCGTATTCAATCGCGCGCTGACAGCCGCGTTTGGTCCAGACCATGTCACAGACCGCGATTTCGTCGGGTGTGTCGCGTTTCATAATCCCGCCGAGCGCCATATAGGCGCCCTCGGTGTTCTCGCGCACAAAGACCATATCAACATCCGCACAGGTCTTGTTCTTGATAGGACAGAGCGCTTCATTGTAGAGTTTGATAGGCCGCAGATTGATAAACAAGTCGAGCTTGAAGCGAATCCCGGCGATAATCGCCCGTTCAACCAGCCCGACCTCGACTCGTGGATCGCCGATAGCGCCGAGGAAGATTGCGTCAAAGCCCTTCAACTCATCCCAAATCGAATCCGGCATTAATTCGCCGGTTTGCAAATAATGCTCCGAGCCGAACGGGTATTCGACTGTCTCAAGTTTGAAGTCCGCAGATTGCGCAACTGCGTCAAGGACTTTCATACCTTCAGTTGTAACTTCCGGGCCGATTCCGTCGCCTCCGAAAACTGCTACTTTGTGGGTTTTCATCGTTGGGCTCACACTCTCTTGCTGGTCAGTTTTCTCATGGTCGATATCTCGTCATTGACAGAGATAACACACTCCATATGAGGAGCGCTTCTGAAGCATAGGGGAAATATTCAATCAGGACAAGGGGTTGAACCGGGGCGCTATCTGTTTGTCGATTACTGTTTGAGGGTCGAACTTGCTCTTCGAGTTGACAAACACCTCTCTTCAGTACATGCTCACTAACAGAGAGCGGGTGTCTCTGAAGAACAACGAAAGAAGGTACAAAAGATGAAAGCGGTCATCATCAGAGAATTCGGCGGACCCGAGCGGCTGGTTATTGAAGATGTTGAAAAGCGGGATCCGGGTCCCAATGAGGTACGGGTTAAAATCAACGCTATCGGCTTGAACCGGGCTGAAGTCGCCGCGCGGGTGGGCAAGTATCCATTACCGAAAAAGCCGCCGATACGGCTGGGGTTTGAAGGCGCCGGTGT
>CAZFAL010000104.1:0-10429 GCA_964516945.1 uncultured Ignavibacteriales bacterium | reverse complement strand
CCAATTCGGATTGGAGAATTTCAGATATTGATAACCACCCTCAAGAGCGATGGTGGTTCCAAACAGACTTGTCGGCGCCGAAAACCGCAATGCGCCACTGAAGCTTGGGGACTGGTCGGTTAAGTCTCCGCCGACTTGTTCAAAGAGACCTGTAGAGAGATTGATATTGCCACTTCCCTGCCAGAGTTGCCACTTTGAGAAATAGAATCCGGCTGAGCCGACAGCTTCAATCGCCAAACCCTTGAGAACTCCGGTTCTTGAGGGTTTGTTGAGCAGGAAGTAGCCAAAATTGCCGGAGGCGCCAATGACTGTTATCTGGGATTGTAATTCGAACCCTGTCTGGGCGCCAAGCGGCTCTACGCCAAGTGTGAAATCACCGACATTGTCCGAGCCGTTTTTGAGCCAATAATCCAATCCAAGAGAGACTGAAGATTTCTTGCCGACCATCGTACCCATTTCAAAGCCAATTTCATAGCTGTTGGACAAGCCGGAGAGGATTGCAGTCCCACCGTCTGTGCGAGTGATATTCGAGTTATTGTAGGCGGCGAATTTATCATAGTCTCCCCCGCTTAGCAGGCCGCCACCGAATCTGAGAGCCAAAAACGAAACATGGCGAGTGTGCTTCTCGGTTGTAGTCTCGAGGAAACTCGCTTTTGCCGCCGCCTCACCCGGCGCCGTCCCGATTCTCGGGTAATCATCGTCCGCGTTGGCGCTGTGGCTCAAGGTCGCGACCGTTGCGAAAACAAATATCGCGCCGATGATGAAGCGAGATATTCTTCGGGAAACTGCTCCTGAAAGTGTTGAAAAATGGATATTGCTTTTTCTGGACATAATTACCACTCCACAAATGAGGTTTTCCTGTTTATATGCAATATCGGACACTTCCCTTGTGCGCTTAACTTTCCGGCGATTTCGGCGTCCACGCAATTCACATCTGAAACACAGCAAAAAGCAGAAAAAAGGCGGCCCGCTGAGAGCGGGTCGCCATGTCGTCGCGGCTTTATCGGACAAGAAACTCTTGTTGCAGTGGTCAGGACAATCTCAGACCTGTCCTAATCCCCTATTTGATGACCCTCGGGAGGGTTATTAATGTCTGTCCCTGATATTTGCCTTTTTTGTCCTTATAGGATATCTCACACTCCTCATCAGACTCAAAGAATAGTAGCTGGGCTATACCCTCATTGGCGTAAATCTTTGCCGGTAACGGGGTTGTGTTGGAAATCTCAAGTGTCGCATGCCCTTCCCATTCCGGCTCGAACGGAGTAACATTGACAATGATGCCACAACGGGCATAGGTGGATTTCCCGAGGCAAATAGTCAAAACACTACGCGGGATTTTGAAATATTCCACAGTTCGCGCCAGAGCAAAGGAATTCGGCGGGACAAGGATGGATTTGGCTTTGACATCTACAAAGGATTTGTTGTCGAACTTCTTTGGATCGACAACCGAGGAGGTCACGTTCGTAAATATCTTGAATTCGTCGGCGACACGGATGTCATAGCCATAGGACGAGAGTCCGTAGCTGACACCTTTCTTGACTTGTCTGGCTGAAAACGGCCGAATCATTTGATGTTTACGGGCCATTTCGCGAATCCAGCGATCCGGTTTAATTGACATATGAATTCTCCAACTATGAATTCCCCAAGACTGAGATTTCGATTAACTTCCTTGTGGTCTGGCGCCCCGGAAGGCGACGCCAGTATACACAGAAATCTGTTGTTGGACAACCGGAGCGCCTTCGTGGCATTCCCTCCGCCCTTGCCTGATCTCTGCCCTTGCATCATCACTTCTGAGACAGTACCGCTCTCAGACACTGAAAAGTTGCGTCCAATAGGGCGGTGATGTACACTAACGAACAACGGGCTCCGGTCGTGACGGCGCCCATACACGCCATTCGATAGCTATTCTAATGGAGAGCGACAGACATTGAAAAACGAAGCGACAAACACCAAAAACAACGGTTTGCTTATCGTCTATACGGGCGACGGGAAAGGCAAAACCACTGCGGCGCTTGGCATGGCTTTGCGAGCGACGGGCTATGGCTGGAAAATCGCTATCGTGCAGTTTATCAAAGGTAGCTGGAAGTATGGTGAATTGAAGAGTATTAAACGTCTTGCTCCTGAGGTTGAACTATTTGTCGCTGGCTCCGGTTTTGTCGGTATTGTTGATGACACATTACCTCGTGAAGAGCATGAGAAGGCGGCGCAGGAGGCGTTGGCTCTCGCGCGGAAACTAATTACAGAAAACAAACACAGACTGGTGATTCTCGACGAATTGAATATCGCGACGGACTTAGGATTGGTTACACTCCGGCAATTGGACGAATTGCTCGACTCCAAACCTGCGGAAATGAATCTCGTGATAACCGGCCGGGGTGCGCCAACAACACTGATAGAGAGGGCGGACTTGGTAACTGAAATGAAGGAAATCAAGCACCCCTATCAAAAGGGGATTCTGGCTCAGAAAGGCATAGATTTCTAAGTGTTTCAAATCTAAATCTTTTCAGAATCTAAGTGTTTTCAAGATGGCGTTTCCCGGTGTTCGCTCTCAGGAGCTTACTATCAGGAACATCGCCGGGCAGACGGCGTTATCCGTTCAGTGGCTGGAATGACCGGCGCTGTCTCAGGACTGACAGCAAGAAAGACGATAGTATATGAACAACAGCTACAAGGCAAAGATGTGTTTCTATTCGGGTGTAAGGAAGGAAAACAATGAGCGAGATTATTACTGATTATGAGGTGGCAATTGTCGGTGGTGGCCCGGGAGGGTTGACCGCAGGACTGTATTGCGCGCGAGCCACACGCAAGACCATCATCTTTGAAAAGTATCTTGTTGGCGGCCAAATCGCGAACACTGATTTGGTTGAGGACTATCCGGGTTTTGAGTCGATAGACGGACGCGAACTGGCGGAGAAAATGAGCGCCCATGCAAAGAAATTCGGAGTCGAAAATGTCGCCGATGAGGTCACCGATATCTGGAATGAGGGTGATTTCAAGATGCTTGCAACAGCGAGCGGTAAACTCTATCTCGTCAAGGCCGTGATTCTCTCTACCGGGGGCTCACCAAACAAACTGGGTGTTGACGGCGAAGAACGCCTGTATGGCAAAGGTGTTTCCTACTGTGCGATTTGTGATGGCGCTTTTTTCAAAGGACAGGTTCTGGCCGTTGTCGGTGGTGGCGACGCCGCTCTTGAAGAAGGCGGGTTTCTGACCAAGTACGCATCCAAGGTTTACCTTATCCATCGCCGTGATGAATTTCGCGCGGCCAAGATTGTTCAGGAGCGCGCCAAAGCGAATCCGAAAATGGAAATGATTCTCAACTCCGTTGTTGAGAGCGTCAACGGTGAAAACAGAGTCGAATCTGTCACTGTCAAGAATGTCAAGAGCGGTGAAATCCGGGATATCCCGGTCGGTGGTGTATTTCCGTTCATCGGCTTCACGCCGAATTCAAATGTCACGCGCGAAGAATTGAAGAAAGATTCTGGCGGATATATCGTAACTGACGACCACATGCAGACCTCTATCCCCGGGATTTTCGCCTGTGGCGATGTTCGCAGTCAACTGGTGCGTCAAATCACCAACGCAGTCGGTGACGGCACGACAGCCGCAGTTGCGGCAGAACATCATATTGAAGCGATTGAAGATAAGTTGCGTGTGAAAGTGTAACCAAACAGTCAGGGGGGGAATAAAGCGTCGATTACATACAACACGGTAGCGGACCGTTTCCGAAGATGAAGTCAATCATGAAAGTGACATCGGCGACATTAAACCCACCGGAGCAGTTTACGTCATCCGAGCCCGGGATTACGGCAACAGGTCCCCCGGAAAATATGGTTGCAATCATGTAGGTCACATCGCCGATATTGTCAGAGCCGGAGTTGTCAACATCGCCGGCGATAGTGCAACATGAATTAAGCGGGTCCGTTGGGCAGGGATCGCAAACATCGCCAAACCCATCATTGTCTGTGTCGATTTGTGATGGATTGGAGACGAATTTGCAGACATCGCACAAGTCTCCGATTCCGTCGCCGTCAGCGTCAGCTTGATTCGTATTCGCCGCAGACGGACAGTTGTCACAAACATCCCCTACTGAATCATTGTCAAAATCTTCCTGCCCAGGGTTGGCAACCAACGCACAGTTGTCGCAGTCATCACCTATTCCATCCCCGTCAGTATCGAGTTGGGTGGGATTGGCTGTCAGTGGGCAATTGTCGAGACAACCAAAAAATCCGTCACCATCACGGTCCCCGATAACCATCATTTCGCCAGATGCGAGAAAACCTTTGCCGGCGTTGATTCTCACACCAGTAGAATAGGTGGCCAGTGGGGCGCCAACCAACAAGTCTGCATAACCGTCATCACTGACATCACCGGCGGCCAAGGCGCCACCGATTCTGTCACCGTTGCGAGAGCCGAAGACAAACGCATCCGGTACAAGCCCCGCCATATCGAAGAATCCGGTGACATGCCCCGGATCAAAGAAGACCCAAACCTCGCCAGAGCCACTCAATGAGTTATTGGGACCGTTGCCGCCGATTAGAGAAATCGCCAAATCAAGTGAGCCGGAACTATCGAAGTCTCCGACAGTAACTTGCGCCAGGGATTCGAAACCGGTCGACGGATAATAGACAGCATCGGCGTCAAAGTGCGCATTGCTGACAATCGGCAATGTGTCGGCGCCATAGTGGATGTAGAGTTCATCGGAAAACTGACGGTTATTGAACAATCCATCAGCGTTGAGCGGAATCATGAACATATCGTCATACTGATCGCCATCGAGATTCGCAACCTTTACGGTCGCCAGGACATCGCCTGCCTCGGCGCCATAGAAGACTTTGTGAGGCATTGTCAGCAAATCTGTCGATGGAGCAATTAGTTGCTCATTGAGAATAACACGCACCGAGCCGCTTTCAGGAGTTGAGTTGCCACTACCGTCGCCTCCGGGCAATGACAGGACAATGTCACCGGAGCCATTGCCGTCAATGTCGCCTATCGCGCAGGTGTTCATAGCCCGGACCGGGAAGCCTTCGATGTTGTATGTGCCGTCACCGGCTTCAGGGTCATAAATAACTATATCCGAGCCTGCGCCAAGAGTCAGAGTCGACGGCCATACCGTTCTGCCATACAGGACATGGTACTCTCCGGCATCTAAACGTGAATTTGAAGGTCCGTCAGCGCCAGGGACACTGATAACAATATCCTCAATGTTGTCAGAATCAACAAAACCGCTTGCCAGCGCAGTTCCGGCATGGTCAGGCACAGAACCCGAACCTACCTCTTCACCGTAAATAATTACGTTTGCCTCGAGAGGAAGATTAATGTCCTGCTGTAGAGAACTTGCGCCGAAAACGATAAAAGTCCTGCCGGTATTCTTGTTTGAGCCGGACTGGTTTCTGCTTCCGGGCGCTCCGATAATCAGATCAGAGATTCCATCACCGTTGACATCGCCGCAAGCGAGCGCTTCACCGACAAACTCATCTGAGGCCGCTCCATGCATCAGGACATCCGGGACTTGGTTTATCAAGTCAACGGTATCACCGACAAAGTTGGCGTTTCCGAAAAAGACAGCAACGGCTCCGACGCTGTCGATTGAGAGCAAGTCGAAATATGGGGCTGAGATGATGTAATCATCCCGCCCGTCATTGTTGAGGTCACAGGATACAACCTGCGCGCCCCAATGCGATCCGGATTGGTCTCCAAGGATAGTTTTGGCGCAAGGTGCGCTTTCACCAAGGCCGTAGTCCGCCTGGCTGAAAGGGGTTGATGATTCAGTTTCAGATGTTGTAAGAGAAGATGGCGTTGCTATTTCTGTTGTGGCAGTTTTGTAAAAGACACCGATAGGCGCAGACTCGGGGACTCCAGCGCTATTAACTGTAGTCGATGCTATATGCTTGCTCTGACTTTGTTCGGCTACTGCAATATTCGCGTTGAATGATGCAAGAACAGTTATTTGCAATGCCAGCAAGACAGAGGCTATGAGGGAACGTGTCCCTCCGTCTTGTGCCTTCATCAAGTACCTCAAAGAGACGGGAATGGTACGCCAACGACCGTACTGCTTTAGTATACCGGATTCTACCGAAAAGTCAAGCCGAATTTTCACGGTCTCCCTGCTAATTCTCTGGTCGTTCCTCACGTCGTTACTCATACAAATGGGATCATTTCGATCCAATTAGTTTCGGTTCTATCCAAGCCAATGTCCTTATCCACTGTCAACTGACTCCTCGATACGTTTGTCGTGAGATACAAGACAACAGAAGCGCTACCCTGCAAATATCACGCCGGATTTCCGCCTTTCCACACAGATACAGGAGCAGCTATAAGCGCCTGTGTAACAATAACTTACTCGCCGTCAGCATATCAGTATAGGACGCTCCCCCCGGCGCTATTGCGCACAGATGAAACATAGAGCGCATGATTGCATACCTGAGAATCATGGAGAGTGTCGCAGACGATTCTCTTTAGTTGACCATCTGGCGCTTCACGTCTAAGTTAGCTACGTGAAACAGACAAAGAGACAAAGCGCTAATGTGGGGAAAAATGTCCTGCTTTTGCTGACGTTTGTTATCGCAGGGGCAGTATTTGTGTTTGCATACACAAGTATACGCAAACGCACACAGGGTAGTTTTGAGATTCTCAAGAATCAGGGGCAGACACTTCTGACCATCCTTACACAAGCGACTGACAACGCCATTAAGGCCAACGGATATTTCTGGGAGTCATTTGTCTCGAGAGTCACTCCGGTGGCGCAACTCACATTCAGCGGCCGTGACGCAACAGAAGCGCTTTCCTGGTTGAAGGAAAATGTTCCCGAGGTGACACCTCTGGCGGTCTATCAGTTTGACGACCACCTGACACTATTGTCCTCAGCCATAAACGACAGCGCCGAGCCGCATGCGAGTCTCGAAACAGATTTTTTTGACGCCGCAAGCGAGCTTTTTGCGGACACTTCGGAGTTTCAATCGCTGGTTTTTCTGCCGGATACAACCCATGAGTCAACTTCAGCCCTCTTTCTTGAACTGGATTCGACACGGACAAAGGGTGTATGTATGGCTCTCGACTTCCCGGAGCTCTGGGAAATGGAAAACGACATTGGAATCGGTCCGTTAATCCAGCGTCTCGGTGAAGCGCCAAATGTGGTCTATATCTTCTTTCAGGACCCTATCGGGCTGGTCTTCTCCTCAACTGCTGTCGACTCAGCGTTATCTATTGAATCCGACCCGTTTCTCAGTCAGGCGTATGCCGGCGATACACTTGCTACGCGGATCTGGGAGTTTCGGGGCGCCAAGGTTCTTGAGCTGGTTGAGCCGTTTTCGTCAGACCGCTATCCTGACGGCTTGTTTCGACTGGGCATTTCGCTCGATGTCTTCAATGCGGCAAAAGCTGAATTCAATCGCCAGATGATAACTCTGGCGATTATTCTGTTCTTGGTGGCGGCGTTGATTCCATTGTATCTGGGTCTGCGAAGCGAGCGCACGGCTCTCGGCATCTCTCTGGCGCAAACACAATCGCTTTCTGCGGCGGTTCTTGAGAGCATGCGTTCAGGAGTTATCGCCATTAACGCTGATAATTCAATTGAGCTGGTCAATCAGCGGCTCAAGGATATGTTCGCTCTTGATGAAAACCTGCAAGGAGCCGCAGACTGGCGCACTACCGGTCTGGGGAGCTATTTGCCGCCTGATATATTTGAGCGTTTATCGTCTCAGGATGAACCTGACAGAGAAGCCCTTGCCGCTACAAATGAATTCGAAGTCACTGTTTCCGGCGAGCGCAAACACTTCCTGCACACGGTAGCGCCTATCCTCTCCGCCGGACGCGCCAAAGCCGGCAAAGCTCTTGTCATTTACGATTACACCCGACAACGCGAGCTTGAGGCCGAACATTCGCGTCGTGAGCGACTCGTTGAACTGGGCGACCTCGCCGCCGGAGTTGCGCATGAGATTCGCAATCCACTAAATGCAATTTCGCTGGCCGCGCAACGTCTTGACGCTGAATTTGCGGAACAGATTACTGACGAACGGGCGGAGTTTTCTTTCTTCACGACACAAATCAAGAAAGAGACGCAGCGCTTGAACGCTATCGTCAGCCGCCTGCTGGGTTTGACCAGAGCGCCGAAACAGGAATTGCAGTTAACTGCGATAGCCGGGGTCATTGAAGAATGGCTACGTTTTATGCAACCGGAATGTGAACGTGACAATGTGACGTTGACCGCAGATCTGGATGAGACGGTAAAAGCCCGCCTCGACAGAGACAAAGTTCGGCAGGCGCTAAGCAACCTCTATCGCAATTCGGTTGAGGCGTTTGTGGACGGTCGTGCGACAAATCAAAATCAGGCGGAACGGTTGAACATCAGCGTTTCTCTTGTGCGAGAAAACAAGACGGCGATAATACTGATTACAGACAATGGCCCAGGTATTCCGGAGAGTGTCGTTGATAAGCTCTTTACTCCATACTTTACCACCAAACCGGAAGGTTCAGGGCTTGGGCTGTCAATTTCCTATCGCCTCGTTTCTGATATGGGGGGCTCGTTGGAGTTTGACAGCGCTTACTCTGACGGCGCCCGTTTTGGAATTCGATTTCCAATCACCTGACAATATAGTCCGTACAAAAAAGCCGCCGATGGTCAAAACCACCGGCGGCTGTCCTTTAGCGGGATTTTCCGAAAACTGTATTTCCAGAAGAATAGCGCTTCCCTATCAAACCTTGACGGGCGCTTCAAATTGTGACACTACCCAATCGCTCGTGACAGACTTCGGGCGAATTATCGGCATACCCATGGCCCTGCTGACGACGAGCTGTGAGATTAGTCCCAGCGCGCGCGACACGGCAAACATGACTGTGTAGAACCGGTACTCAGTCAGTCCGTAGTGATAGAGCATTGAGCCGGTGATTGCGTCCACATTCGGGAATGGGCTCTTGGCCTTGCCATGTTCGCGCAGGACATCCGGAACAAGACGGAAAATCTTGTCAACGATAGCCACCAGCGGCTCGTCGGACAGATATTTCTCCGCGAAGGCGTGGAAGCCGATAAAGCGCGGGTCCGGGCAACGCAACACTGCATGTCCATAACCGGGGATAACCTGGCCAGAATTGAGAACTTCCCATGCATATTCGACAAGTTGTTCGTCAGTGGGAATTCCCTTGTAGCGGTCACGAATACCAAGCACGAAGCGCAGACATTCCTGATTCGCCAGTCCGTGCAGAGGACCTGCGAGGCCATTCAAACCGGCGGAGACCGAATAGTACGGGTCAGACAGCGCCGATGCGACAGTAGCGCAACTGAAGGCAGACACGTTGCCGCCTTCGTGGTCCGCATGGAGATTCAAATAGAGATTGATGAATTTTGCGAATTCGTCCTGATCCACGTCCATGCCGAGCAATTGCGCAAAATTCGCTCCCCATCCCAATTCGGGTTTCGAAGCCAGCGGGGCGCCCTTCTTATAACGGATGCGATAGACTGCGGCGGCGATTGTCGGAATCTTTGCGATGAGGTTCAATCCGTCCTCAAGCGCCGCTTCCCAGTAGTCCTGCTTCTTCATGCCTTCGAAATAACGAATGCGGAACACCGATTCGTGCTCAAGAGCCAGAATACAGGTATTGAGCATGGCCATCGGATGACAATCCGCCGGGAGAGCATGGAGGATTTCAAAAACATAATCCGGGACAGCCGAGCGGCTGGCGAATTCCTTGTCCAGATCGTGCGCCTCACCCTCAGTCGGCAATTCCCCGGTAAGCAGCAACCAGAATATCTCCTCGGGTGTCCTTTCGGTGAGCTCAAGAATCGGAATTCCCCGAATGATTAGCCCCTTTTCCGGGGAAACCATTGAGGTATCGCAGATGAGACCTTTGATACCCCGCATTCCCCCGAAAACCTGTGCGACAGTTACGTCCGAGACTTTCTGGTCACCATACTTTCCGACAATGTCTTTTGCCTTTTTGCGCAAGTCCGGCGCTTGCGCTGCGAATTTTTCTCTTAGTTTTGACATCGTAGCATCACTCCTTCTCAATGAATCAAAACAGCGTTGTCGACCGCTTTGTTCATACTATCGACAGCCCCTTGACACTGTTGAACCCGGTTTCAGATTCTTCTGAATAGTTTACCGGGGCCCACTATCTTTATAATCGGCTATGGCTCCACTCCGTGGCCCGTAGCGCTAATTTTATATAGGGTGAGGCAGAATTGGTGTCAAGCAACCCTGGGAAAATACGGCAACTAATTGACTATTAAGTCAACGGAAAACTCGGCGGAGTTCCATCCCTCTCAGTCGCCGGCCATGGCAGATAACGAAAGAATTCAGGAATTCCCGCCCTTTGGGGAGGGTGTTGTTTTTTTCGGCTTAACCTGACCTGTATTGCTCTTTGTCGCCGGTGGAGTTTGAGCGGGCGCTTTCGACGATTTGCTTTCTGAGCCACCGGATGAACCCGAAGAATC
>CAZFAL010000103.1:0-10439 GCA_964516945.1 uncultured Ignavibacteriales bacterium | reverse complement strand
TATGGACTCTACGCAAATGACATTTATGCTGGCTGTCGGAACGGCCGCCGGATTCGGGTTGCTCTATAAGGGAGTGGTCAATTACAAACGGCGGGCGATGATTGTTGATATTCCGCGCTCGACGATTGCCTCGCTGGCGATGGGGCTGGTGGAGATTCACGGCTCGGTGAAAGACGCATTTGAAACCGACTGCCTGTACACGCCGTTTTCGCAGACAAAATGTGTGCATTATTCATATCGTATTGATGAGTTACGTAAAAGCGGCAAGAACTCGACCAGTTGGGTGAATATCGCGCGTGACAGAAAGGATGTGAGATTTCTGGCTGTTGATGAAACCGGAGAAGTGGTAGTGGATCCAACAGAGGCCGAAATCAATCTTGATATTCATCGCGAATACAAGCATGACCCCGGCGCCTTTGGTGGATTTTCGCGGTTTTTGGAACGGCTTTCAAATTGGGATGCGAAAACCGATGTGATTGGCTCAATGCCGGTGTCTGAATTGAAGAAAGTTGATTCCGGCGGCTGGAACTGGTACAGTATTGGCGACAGACGGATTCGTGAGTATTGCCTTGTGCCGGGGCAAAGATTGTTCCTGATAGGCACAGCCAGGAGTGACCCGTCACGCACCGGCGAGGCGCTGATTGGCAAGGGCGAGAACAATCCGATGTATTTTATCGGTGACAAAAGCGAAAAGGAAATGCTGTCGTCATTGAAGTGGAAGATAGTGTCACAGTTGGGAATCGGCGCTGCGCTACTTGCAGGTGTAACATATATGGTGTTTGGGCGGTAGGACGGGTTCAAGAATACTGCGCCAACTTCTGATACTGCCACTTACTGTCATTCTGAGCGAAGCGAAGAATCTTGTTTGATGTTAGCAGAATGAATCGGGATGGGCGGTAGGTCGGGTTCCGTAGTCCGGCGCCTGCCGGACGGAGAAACCCGACATGACCCGCTACAACCCAACATGTCGGGTTTCTTGTCCGGCGGTTGCCGGACGCCGGAACCCGACCTACGGGATAAATCGAATATGACAAACTCTTTTACAAGGAGGTAATGTATGGGCATGGTTATCGGATTAGTGTTATTGGTTGGCGTTGTGTTGGTAATCGGGTTGTTCGTTTCGATGTACAACCGGCTGGTGATGCTCAAGAACAACATCGACAAGGCCTGGAGTAATATTGATGTTCTATTGAAACAGCGTCACGACGAATTGACCAAACTGCTCGAAGTTGTCAAGGGCTATATGAAGCATGAAGAGGGCGTGCTGACGAAAGTGACAGCGGCGCGGACGGCGTTTATGAACGCCGGCAGTGTTAAAGAGAAGGCGCAGGCCAGCAATATGCTGACCGGGGCGCTGAAGACCTTGTTTGCGGTTTCGGAAAACTACCCGGACTTGAAAGCGAATCAGAGTTTTCTCAACTTTCAGGGGCGGATTAGCGAAATAGAAAACCAAATCGCCGACCGGCGCGAGTTCTACAATGACTCAGTGAACATCTACAATATCCGTATCGCGCAAATCCCGGATGTAATCCTCGCCAGAATTCTCGGCTACACCCCGCGCGACCTGTTCGAAGTAGCGGATGCTGACAGGGAGGATGTGGTGATTGATTTTGGGTGAGAGGAGGGATGATCAATAACTCTATTGACGGACACGCAAAACTCGATTCTTGAAGTCCAAATAGACAATTTTATCGGCAAGAAGGTCTGTTCCTACAAGACAATTGATATGATGCCGCTCCAACAGGTGTGGACGTGAAAGAATCTGTATTTCTGTCTTCTTCGGCTCTGATCCTCTGAAACGTACAGGTAAACTGTAGTACTTCACGGTAAATGTGTAGTCTCCGTACGTTTTCTCCTCTTTTCGCGCCACTTCGAATGAGTCAGGATTCCACACGTCAGATTGAAGCATATAACTGAATGGCGAACCAGTATCTAGCAATGCAGTTACCGTGGAGTCGGCAACTTCAAGAGAAAACACACACTTGAGGTCAAATACACCAAAATCCGGATGTTCATCAACCTGTTGACGTTTGTCGCAATAGAAACTAACGGAACTCGTTGCGTAGTCTAGCTGCATTGCGTCAAAAGCCATCATTTCCGTCAGCCCGAAAATAATATCCATGGGTAGCCCCATCCTGTCAAACACCGCGTTGTCAAGAACCAATACAGGAACATGTTGGAATTCAACTGTCCCGAATGATACTCTGTCCAGCAGGGTGCATTTCACAGAAGTGGGTGTTTGGAGTCCGGTAACTTTTGTCCTGAGTTTTGTAGAATCGATTCTCAACCCATACTTCTTGGCCATTCGCGCTGAAATGACGGTTACAGGTGAACCGGTATCTAACAAAACGAGTTCTGCGCTATCTTTATCGTTTAGCTTGGCTTCGATAAAGAAATTGTTGATGAACGGCACACTCGCCGAATCACTTGACATGACAAACTTTCGTGGAGGATACACGGAAAACGGCTCATACGGATTGGGGGTATCTTCGGACAAACTGTCAGACTGCCGAACATACTCATTACCTTTCAGCCAATCCTGACGGCTATAACAACTGTACGCCAAATCAACCAATAATGAGTTCCTCAAAGAATCGCCTACGCTGGGGAGAACAACCAGAAGTTGCTTTTCTGCTTCATAGTAGTTTCCGAGGATAAGATTCCTGAGTCCGTCATGCAGGGGACCGTTCGAACCATCATTGAAGAGATATTCGAGATCACAATCCAGGTACCTTTGATATACCGCTTTTTCCGGCTCCGACGCCACCGAAGATAATGTCACGATGAATTGCAGGGGCAACAGGAGTAAGCTGACAAACAATGCCCACGTATAGCTACATTTTCGCCACGTCATCCAAACACCTCCATTTCTACAAACCCCCACGTTCTGCTACGAGGCGTCTTTGAGAATTGTTGCGCAACTTCTCTTTTCACATTACAGTGACCTGAATCATGTGTCTTTTTCCGCTTGACGAACCGGCTTTTCAGGTGTTTATTATCGGGCTTCGAGCGGCGGGGGGTTTGCGTCGCTTGTGGTTTCTTTGGTAGGAGACAATATAATATAGTAAAGAGCGTTTCAGTGGTATTCAAGCCGGTCTCGCCCTTGCAACTAATTGAAGGATAAGCAGTTATGCCAAAACGTACGTTTCAGCCCTCCAATCGGAAGAAGCTCAATGATCATGGGTTTCGGGCGCGGATGAAGACCAAAGGCGGCAGAAAAGTCCTGGCGCGTCGTCGCGCCAAATGCCGGGCCAAGCTTTGTGTCACAGTCTCACGGAAAAAATAGGGCGAAAAATCAGCGATTTCTGCCGGATTCAGCGGATAGGGCGCAAAAAGTCATAAAAAACTTCGCGGCGCCACGCTCGCTGTCCTTGAAGAATCGTGAGCGCATCCGGGAATTATTCAAAAGCGCGAAAAGACGGTCGGGTTCATCTCTGACCGTCTTTTATCATATCAGCGTCTCGCAGGATGACGACGAGAAACAGCCGGCGAAAGAGTTTCCGGCAAAATGGCTGGTGGCGATTCCCAAACGAACCGGAAACGCGGTTGTTCGTAATAAGCTCAGACGGGTCCTGCGCGAAACAATCCGTCTCTGGCCGGGCAGACAGAAAATCAGCGGGGAAGTAATTGTCCGCTACAATGCGCCGTTCAAATCCGGCAAGGCCAATGCAAAAGCAACGCAGGTTATCGCAACAGACAAACAGGCGCTCACGTATCTCAGAACCGAGTTAACCGAATTGCTCGAGACAATTACAAAACACGTTTCCGGCAAATAGTAACAGAATAAATAATCCAAGCGTCAATGAATCATTCCCACACAGAAACAATGCCTGCCGGTTCGCATACTGATATATCTTTGCCGGCGAAACTTGGATTGCCGTTCAAATGGCTGTTGCTTGGTTTGATTCAGGTGTATCGCTACACATTCGGGTTGTTTCTCGGCGGGTCATGCCGCTTTGAGCCGAGCTGTTCGCATTATGCCGAAGAGGCGTTGCACAAACATGGAGTGTTCAAGGGATTGTATTTGACAATCAGGAGATTATTGCGCTGCAACCCGTGGGGACCGTTTGGACCGGACCCGGTGCCGTAGGTAGTTTATTCACTTTCCAATTCGCACATTATTTTTGAATCAATAGAGAAAGCCATAGTACATTTATCGTGGATAAGAAAACACTCATCATCGTAGTTGCGCTGGGCGCTTTGGTAATTTTCTGGGGACCCCTGATGTCAATGCTCGGACTGGTCACGCCACCGCCGCCCCAAAAAGCGAATCCTCAGACTGAACAATCACAACAAAGCGCACAACAGGAATCGTCGGATGAAACAGTCAAACGAATCACAACTGCATCGGATCAGTTCTCAGCGCCTGACACTGACACACTTGCGATTTCTGCGCGTGACGCGACAGCCAGGATTCTTGATACCACAACCGCATTGGCAGACACGGTCACTGCCGATACAATCATAGTCGAAACAAAGCTGTTTACCGTAGCGCTTTCCACACTGGGCGGCGGACCTGTTTCTATTAAGCTCAAGGATTACAATTACGCTTATGGTGACAAAGAGCCGATTGAGATGATAGTGGATAATCAAAAGGCTGAGCCGCAGATTTCATTTTCCGATGGCGCATTCAATCTGAGCGATGTGTCATACACGGCAAGCACATCGGCAAGATCAGTCGACGCCCAATCGTCACCGCAGTCAGTTACCTTCAGCTACACCAGCCCCAACGGCGGAGTCATTGAAAGGCGTTATACATTCTATCCTGACAAGTATTCGTATGATTTACACACCATCATTCCCGACCGGCAGACGTTCGGTTTTGATCGCAATTATGATGTGATTTGGGGCACGGGCCTGAAAGCCACTGAAGAAGACCAGCATGGCGATTACAATTCCGGTTTCGCCATGGCGCTGTTTCCCGGCGGGCCGACCAAGTTTGGCTCAACCGGCCTGCCGTTTTTCGGCAATGACTGGGAGGACGGGAAGTTCAATATCACCGAAGCAGACGATGTTAAGTGGATAGGGATTCGTACAAAATACTTCACATCAATTCTAATTCCTCGTTCGGCAGTCGGCGAACGGGCGATTTCATACGGCTATGAGACCAAAGAAAAGGACTCGTTCGGTAAACCGGTTCAACGCAAACATATTCTTGCCGGTTTTGAAATGCCGATTAAGGCCTCCGAAAAAGGCATCAATGACAGTATCACAGTCTATGTGGGTCCGATGGACTGGGCGCGGATGGACGCCTATGATGTCGATTTGCAGGAGATATTTGATATCGGCACCACACCGTTTGTCGGCTGGCTGATTCGCATTTTTGCAATTCCGATTATCTGGCTGTTGCCGCATATGTATCAGATCATTCCCAACTATGGTTTTGTCATCATCTTGTTGGGTATTCTGGTGAAGCTCGTGGTCTGGCCATTGTCACGTAAGTCGGTGCGTTCGATGGCGGCAATGAAGGAACTGCAACCACAACTCGAAGCGCTCAAAGAAAAACATAAGAGTAATCCGCAGGCGTTGCAGAAGGCGACAATGGCGCTGTATAAGGAAGCCGGTGTCAACCCGATTGCAAGTTGTCTACCGATGCTCATGCAGATGCCGTTACTGCTGGCGCTGTATCGTGTGTTTTACACAACAATTCTCTTTCGCGGCGCGCCATTCATTCTGTGGTGGCAGGATTTGTCACGCGGCTCACATGGCTGGATAGACCCGTATATGATTCTTGTCGTTGTGATGGTCGGCTTCCAGTTTGCGCAACAGAAAGTCAGTATGGCGGATCAGAAGAACAAGGCGATGATGTATATGATGCCACTGGTGTTCGGGTTAATGTTCCGCACCGTCGCCTCGGGCCTCGTGTTGTACTGGACAACCTTTAACGCCTTCTCATTCTTTGAACAATTAGTCGGTAATCGTAACAGGATGCGAGAAAACGCACAGATCAAGGGCGCTCCGGCTGTTACGAATGTTTCCGCCACCAAGTCCTCTTCCAAAAAGAAAAAGAAGGCGCGCAAGGGCTGATAGTCTATTGATACTGAGACACTCTGCCCTGAGCGCCGGATCCATCAGCCATGTCCGGCGACAATGAACTGATAGCGTCAATCATCACACCGCCGGGTGAGGGTGGAGTCGGCGCTATTCGTGTTGCAGGAGTTGGCGCCAGAGATTTCTGTGCGCCTTTCATTGGTTGGAGTGACACTCCAATCGATGCATTCCACCTCAAACTGACAACATTTTCATTACCACATACAGGTGAAACGCTGGATGAAGTAATGGCAGTCTGGATGCCATCAGGCCGAAGTTATACCGGTGATGAGCAGGTGGAGGTTTATTGCCATGGTGGCCGTGTTGTCCTCTTGAACATCCTGCGCGCCCTCTATGACGCAGGCGCCAGAGCCGCTGAACCGGGGGAGTTTACCAAACGCGCATTTCTGTCCGGGCGAATCGATTTGACGAAAGCCGAGGCGGTGGCCGAAGTGATTTCAGCGAATTCGCAACGCGCATACTCGGCGGCGCGTGATAATTTATTTGGTAGCACAGCAAAGCAGGTTGAGAATCTTCGCGAATTGACTGTCAAACTTGCCGCGACATTTGAGGCGCAGGTTGATTTTCCCGAAGAGGAAATCAGCCCCGATGAGTATGATAAACTTGTCAGTGATGTCGGAGCCATTCGCACAGCTATTCAGCGCTTAATTGACTCCTATCAAAGCGGCGCAGTGATTCGTGACGGTTTCAAAGTAGCGCTTTGTGGCAGACCGAATGCGGGGAAGTCCTCGCTGTTTAATGCGTTATTGAAAAAGAATCGCGCAATCATCAGTTCAACCCCGGGTACAACTCGTGACTACTTGAGCGAATGGATTGAGCTGGGCGGCTATGCGGTTGAAATCACCGACACAGCCGGTATGCGCGAGACGACAGATGATATTGAATCAGCCGGACAGCAGTTCACCACTGAAATTGCCACCGCCGCGCATTTGGTTCTGTGGCTGGTCGATTGTAGCGCTGAGCGCTGGAAAGCCGATGCGCTTGCTGATCTGCGGAATGAACACACGCCGGATTCAAAAACTGCAGTTGTCTGTAACAAAACAGATTTATTGAATGCGCCTGTGACAAGCGAAGAGAATCTCTTGGTAAATGATACCGGTTATCAAACAATCCCCGTTTCATGCAAAACCGGGGAGGGCTTGGATGAACTGGAGCATTTTATCCTGACACGCATTGAAGCGCTGTCGCAGGACCAAACTGACGGCAATGTGATAACCAATGAGCGCCATAAACAAAAACTACAGGAGGCGCTGGACGGACTTGAGGCGGTTGCTTCAGGGCTGAAAAACCACGTTTCCCCCGAACTGTGCGCTTTTGACATGAAGACTGTCCTACGGGCGCTTGATGAGATAACCGGCAAAGTTTATACCGATGATTTGTTAGAGGTTGTTTTTTCTTCATTCTGCATCGGGAAATAGCGATACTTGGATTTATGACAGCCAGGAGCAAACATGCGCGCGCCGGTCGAAGCCGGTTTCATTTTCAGCCACAGTACCTGTTATTGGCGCTTCCGATAGCGGCGTTTCTCTATTTGTGCTGGGACTTCTTTTTTCTGCAAGATGACGCATTTATCACCTTGCGCTATGCGGAAAATTTCCTCTCCGGGCATGGTCTGGTCTGGAACTATGGCGTTCGTGTGGAGGGCTACACGAATTTCCTCTGGCTACTGTTTCTGATTGCCTTGAAACAGGTGGGGGTCGGTTATTTTATTTCTCTGTCGTTTCTCGGGCCACTGCTTTCAATCATCACGCTCGTGATTGCCTTCGTGTATTCGCGCAAGATTTTCACAGCCGAGTATACGGCAAACACTGCGCTCTTGCTGAATATGGCCGTGACCTTCGCGCTGGCGACAGATATCTCATTTGTCTACTGGACTGTTGCGGGGTTGGAGACAGCGCTCTTTACTCTGCTGACGTTGCTTGCATTTTCATTGTATAGAAAAAAGAGCATGGCGCTGGCTCCGGTATTGACACTCGCGATGCTCACCCGACCGGAAGGACTTTTACTGGCGCTGTTTTTCCCGTTGTTCGGCTTGATTGAATCACGTCGTCTGCCAAAGAGAGAATTGGTCATTCTGGGGCTGTCACTGATTCCGATTGTCCCATTTATGATTTTCAAGCTCATATATTTTGGTGATATTGCGCCGAATCCATTCTATGCCAAGACCGCCTGGGATGTGACACAGGTCAGCGTCGGAGTTGACTATGCGCAGGAGTTTTTCAAAAACTACGGTTTATATGGGCTAATCATAATCCTGCCGTTAGTGATGTATCGCAAGGCGCCGGAAATAATTCGGGCGTTGACTTTGTATAGTGTCTTATACACCGCCTATATCATCCTTGTTGGCGGCGATGCGCTCAAAGTCGGGCGTTTCTTTCTGCCTTTGCTGGCGCCGCTGTATATTTCATTCGGTTATGCAGTGACACAACTTGTGCGCAATCACTATGCGCTTGCATTTGTATTTGCCGCACAGGTTGCCTTGCAATTGTATTTGCCGTGGGACAGCGCCAAACTTTCACTCGGACATGAGCGTGGTTTGTACACGCAGACACATGAACTCGTAAATCAACTGCTACGGTCAGACAGGTCGAACTTCTCACTGGCGACTTCAACAATTGGTCAGGCGGGGTTTCTTCTGCCGGGGCATGATGTGTATGACATGGTCGGGCTGACTGACACAACGATTGCGCGTCATCCACAGGAGCCGATAGCCGGGCTGAAAACAACTTGGCGTGAGCGCAAGTACAACGCAGATTACATATTGCGGCAGGCGCCGGATTATATCATGTTCGGCACCGGCTCGAAGCCGTCATCGCCCGGTGAGATGGCGCTGTTCTTGTATCCGGCGTTTTTACAAACCTATCGCACTGTCGGGTTTCAATCAAAGACAACTTCGCGTATCTTTGATATTTACAAAAAGATGACACCTATCCTGCCGAATGATTCGACGATGCAATTGCTCGATGTCAATTTTGTGTTGAAGTATTACAAGGCGTTGAATTACCTCAACGCCGAAGATTACTATCCGGCGTTGCATCAACTCGACACAGCCCGACAGATTATCGCGCCGCTTGAGTATCCCTATTTGTACTATTACGCCAGCCGCTGTCTTTTCGAAATGGGCGGCCTGGACAAAGAGGCGCAACAGGCGCTGTACAAAGCGCTCGAAGTGGATAAGAATCTCTATGTCGCCTACTATGTGTTATACCCGCTATTCTATGCCGACCCGTCAACCCGCGAACAGGGTTTACAAATGCGCGCACAATTGCTACGACTAACCCCCTGGCTCGTCCCGGCGCTCGACAAACGAACAGGGTACCAGCCGCGGTAGGGGATAGCCGCAAGGAGTTTTCACTTTTCAAGTAAGATTCAATCCCACCCGGAGGGTGGGCCACCGAAACTGCTACTTCAACAACACTAGCTTCTTGGTGGCTGTAAAATCACCTGCGGTAAACTTATACAAATACACTCCTGACGGCAAACTCTTTGGCTCCCAGATGAAGTTGAGAACTCCGGCGCTGTGGGTGTTTTTGTACTCGGCGATTTTCTGGCCGCGGATATTGTAGAATGTCAGTGTGTATTCCGATTGGCGCGGGAAGTCAACACTGATAGTTGTCGACGGGTTGAACGGGTTCGGGTAATTCTGCTTCAAAGCGAATGAACGCGGAAGACCGTCAGCGTTGCCGTCAGCTATATCTGTGGAGAAATCCAGTTGCGCCGTCATTACGGCGCCAAGTGTGTCTGAGGCTTCAACGCTTAACAACTTTGCGTCAAATTGCACAACTGCTCCGGGATGAATGAATTCGATTGTATTTGAGATGCTGTAGACTAATGCATGTGTAACACCATCCACAACGCCGGTTTTCATACTCATGTTGTCAGCCAGCAATGTTACATCAGCGACTCCCTCAAACATGAACAATGCCGCTCCAAGCGCCGCATTCGCTGTGACTCTGCCTTGATTATCTGCGACGATCACTGTATCGAGCGACGGAGTCAGTAGTGGACAGGGGATGGCATTACCGGTGATGATTCGTGTCAGGTAAACGAAATCGGCCACCGTGAGCGGAACACCGTCACAGTTGACTTCAGACTCAGCAGTCGAGCCCTCGACATGACCGCCAAAAGCCGAGAGACCCGACACGAAATACTCTGAGAGCATAACAGCGTCAGCGATTTCATTCGCCACGCCATTCATGTTTATGTCACCGGTAGCGCCGATATCGGCCGGGCAAATGATTTTCACACCGCCGTTCTTGTAATCGACATATCGTATTGCTGTAGCAAAGCCAACCGACGTATCGCATGTATCCGGCGCTCCCTGCAATGTCGGGAATGGCTGACTGTTATCGGTAATTAGTTTTCTGTAGCCGCTGAGGATATTGCTA
>CAZFAL010000102.1:0-10722 GCA_964516945.1 uncultured Ignavibacteriales bacterium | reverse complement strand
AATATCAAGGAACAATTCGGGTGCCGACGGAACCGTCAAGCGCTTCGGCGGCGAGGCAGAAAGAGGTGATAACGGCCTGCTGCCCGCCTTCCTCGATGAACTTCATGGCCGCGCGGACTTTTGGTCCCATTGAACCTTGCGGAAAATGACCGGCTTCAAAAAACGCTCTAATTTCAGCGAGATGGACAGTGTCGAGGTCCTGCTGATTTGGCTTGTTAAAGTTGATGGCGACCCGGTCTACGCCGGTAAGAATCAGTAGAGAGTCTGCGCCAATACCGCGCGCCACAACTGCGCTGGCGAGGTCTTTGTCGATAACTGCGTCAATACCCTCGAGCCAGCCGTGTTCATCAGTGTACACCGGGATGCCACCACCACCGGCGGCGATAACAATCACACCTTCATCGACCAGCCGCCTGATTATTGTGGCGCCAACCAGCCCGATTGGCATCGGCGACGCGACTACCCTTCGCCAACCGCGTTGACCATCCTGCTTCATCGTCCAGCCACGATTAGCCCTGAATCTGTCGGCCTGCTCTTTGGTATAGAACTGACCAATATATTTTGTCGGGTTTTCAAACGCCGGGTCATTGCGGTCTACCAGCGCCTGTGTCATCAGCGTCACTACATCGCGAACAATCCTCGCATCATACATGACATTCTGCAAACTCTGCTCAATCATATACCCCATCCCGCCTTCGGTGTCGGCGACACAGATTCCCAGCGGCAATTCCGGCGCTTTGCCTGAGGCCGCTTCGACGCGCAACAACGCATTGCCTACCTGCGGACCATTGCCATGCGTGATAACCATTTGATAGCCGTCAGCCACCAAGGACAACACACCCCGCAACGCTTTGCGCGTATTGGCAAATTGATTGGTGATTGTGTCCTCAACATCCGGGAGCGTTATTGCGTTCCCGCCGAGGGCTATGACCACTTTTTTGTTAATATTCGGCATCGCGCTGTTTCTGATAGAAAATAATTCTGAAAACAAATGATTCTGATAGCAAAAGAATGAGACCGGCCCGAAGAGTCTGGTGACTCACAGAGGCATAAAAGCCTCCTGCCCACCTTCGCTTTCGAACCGGTCTGCGCCTGCGCGCAGACTAATCGCTCTTCCCGTTTCAATATCGGTCAGAGACGACAAAATCTGCGCCCTTGAAAAACCTGGCTTTACTTTGACGCAGATTTGCGCCAATAACCTGACTTAGTCATCTATTCAGTCATCTATTTGGGCTTTTTGAATCTTCCCCGAATAGTCAACATAGACAGACTTCCACTCAGAGAAAATGTCCAGAACCTGCTGGCCAGCCTCGCGGTGACCATTGCCGGTGTCATTGGTGCCGCCGAACGGTAGATGCACCTCAGCTCCGATAGTCGGGGCGTTGACATAGAACAAACCGGTATAGGTATCACGAATCGCTGTGAAGGCGTTGTTGACATTATTCGTATAAATTGACGCAGAAAGACCGTAGGTCGTATTATTTGCGATACGAATCGCGTCTTCAAGGTTCTTGCACTCGGTAATCGCAGTCACCGGTCCGAAGATTTCCTCTTTGAAAATCGTCATTTTTTCGGTTACACCACCAAAAACGGTCGGTTCAATAAAGTAGCCATTCTTGTATTTCGCAGAGGTCAAACGGTTACCGCCACAGAGCAGTTTGCCGCCTTCTTTCTGGCCGATTTCAATATAACCCAGAATCTTATTCATCTGAGTTTCATTGATAATCGGTCCCATCTCGGTCTTCGCATCCAGCCCGTCACCGACACGCAGTTTCTTCGCTCTGTCGACCAGCTTCTGTGTGAACTGCTTGATGACCCTCTTATGGACAACCATCCGCGACGCCGCAGTGCAACGCTGGCCGGTTGTGCCGAAGGCCGCCCAGACTGCGCCGTCGGCGGCAAGGTCCAGATCGGCGTCGTCCATCACCATAATCACATTCTTGCCGCCCATTTCCAGCGAGCAATGTTTGAAAGTCGGCGCACAAATCTCAGAAATAAGACGCCCGGTGCGTGATGAACCGGTAAATGAGACAATCTTGACATCCTTATGCTCAACCAATGGCTGTCCGGCGTCGATGCCTTCACCGGAAACATGGTTGATTACACCTTTCGGAATCCCGGCGTCATGGAGAATCTTCACAAGCGCATGCACTGAAAGCGGTGTATCCGGAGCGGACTTGATAACCGCGGTATTCCCGCAAATCAACGCCGGCATTATCTTCCATGACGGTATCGCAATCGGGAAATTCCACGGGGTAATCATCCCGACAACACCAATCGGCTGACGAACCGTCATGTTAAACTTGTTCTTTAACTCAGACGGCGTAGTGGCCCCGAGCAGACGGCGCCCCTCACCCGCCATGAAATAGGTCATGTCAATCGCTTCCTGCACGTCGCCGCGAGTCTCTTTGAGCACTTTGCCCATCTCGCGGGTCATATCCTGCGCAATCTGCTCTTTTTGTTTCACCAGAATCTCAGCGGCGCGGAACAGAATCTCCGCGCGAACCGGAGCCGGAGTGGCGCGCCAGCCCGGATAGGCGGCTTTGGCCGCGGCGACCGCGTCATTGACATCCTGCTCATTGGAAAACTGGAATTTGCCGATTACTTCGTTGGTGTTGGCGGGATTGCGATTCTCGAACGTTTTCTTCGAGTGTGATGACACCCATTCACCATTGATGTAATTCTTGTACGTCTTTACTTTTTTTGTAGCCATTTCCTGTACCTGATTTCTTTTGCCTCCGCCGTATCCGGTGAGGTCGGTCTGCAAACTGTTATTTTTATACTTAACTGTACTGAACTATATATTTGTAAAACCGCATTGTGAATCATTTCACATCACCTGCTGTCCGGCAAGCGGACGGCAGGCGACAGGCAGAATATACCCCGCCGTATGGCTTGTCAACCATGTGGTAATTCGCCGCTTCACTACGAACTATCCATTGGCCAATACCATCCGGCCTGCGATTTGCTTACATATATCAATGGCGTCAGTTCCCATCCCCGCATCAAATCCTTCATTATTCATAGAGTATTCAATAGCGCCCACATCTTCCGGCCTTGTATTGCTCATCAGCCGGATTTGTGAGCGTAGCCGGAGACAGCGGAGCGAAAGGGATTAATCGTAACTTTTTCGCAAAACACAGGTTATATAGTCCGGGGAGCCTGTTGGATGGCTCAGCGCCGGGAATTCTGACAGTCTTGAGATGTGGTTAGGGGAAAATACGGAGATCTATGTTTGCATCATTACTGGCTATAACCATTGCATTGCCCATCATTCCTGTTAAGCAACCGGACTACGACACCGCCCAGGACATGTCGATTCAAATATATAGCGGTATCCAAACCCCGAACCGCGATTTACGCGCCGGATTCGAAGGCGGAGCTAAATTCGAGTATTTGCTGACACATCCATACATTATCCGTTTTGGCCTGGACTACAGTCAGGCCAATGTGACAGAACCCTTCGCGCCCACCGGCAGGAAATCCAGTTGGACACTCAGTTCAGACATACTCGTGTACATTGGCAACAACGGGATGATAAGTTATCTCGGAGTCGGCGGCACATATGGCATCAATAGCTTGAGGGCCGATAATAGGGCGCTTGATTCACTTAAGCTGAACCTTGATGTCGATGAAGTTGACTTATCAAACAACTTCGGCTATCGCGTATTTGTCGGTCTCCGCTTTCAGGAGCGGGTAGTCTTTGAGATGTCTTTCCAACAGTCCAACCCCGACTATGTCTACAAACGCCGACTCACAGAGAACACCTATAGTGAACAACGCTTTGAGGGCACATTCTCCGTAGCGCGTGTGACACTTGGGTATTTGATACCATTGTAAGGACACCGACACCATCAACTACCGGTCCCGCCGCAGATAGGCGCCGGGCCGCCGGTGAAAATCCTCGCAATCCCATATGTTATATCACTGATATTGTACACATTGTCGCCATTTGCATCAGCTTCATCCTGACAGATCGGCGCAATTCCACCGCTAAAGACCCATGCTATTCCACTCGTGATGTCCGCAATATTGAAAACACCATCGTGAGTGAAGTCTCCCCGCGTGGCGCAACATATCCCACAAAGTAAGTACACATACGCCCGACCAGCTGAGTTCCCTCCGAAAGAGGCCACTCCTCCCGCATCGTTGAAAGGCGCCCCGACAATCAAGTTTGCGTACCCGTTGTCATTGATATCGCCGGCGCTGGAAACTGACTTGCCGAATGCGTCACCCGCAGCCTCACCGGTCATCGTCCGCAATAACTCACCGGTCTGTCCGGAATAGACATAGGCCCGGCCAACATCCGGTCCTCCGGCTTTATCGTGAAAGGGGGCGCCAACGACCACGTCCGGATAGCCATCATTGTTCACATCCCCGGCATTAGACACTGAATAACCAAACTGATCGCCATTCAAGTCACCGGTGAAGGTGTACATCATTGCCCCTGTCTTACCAGAGTACACATATGCTCTGCCTGCAAGCGGTCCACGTGAGTCGTTCCATTTTGCTCCGATTATTACATCGGCAAAGCCATCGGTGTTTAGATCGCCTGCGCCGGAGACAGAGAAGCCAAATTGATCTTGAGCCGCTTCACCATTGAATGTGTACAACAATTCTCCATTCTTCCCGGAGTATACTCTCGCCTCACCTCCGCCATTCGTTCCCGCATTGTTAAACGCGCCGACTATCACGTCATCATACCCGTCATTATTGACATCTCCGGCTCCGGAAACTGAGCCGCCAAGTTCGTTACCGATAGACGAACCACTGAACGTATACAACACGGCCCCAGATTGTCCAGAAAAGACATATGCCCTTCCTGACAAGTTGGCCACAGCGTCGTTGCCCTCTGCGCCCACTATCAAATCTGCAAAGCCGTCATTGTTTACATCACCTGCCCCAGAAACAGAGACGCCGAACAGGTCGAATGCTGCCTCACCGGTAAACGTGAATAGCCGTCTTCCGGTTTTTCCGGAAAAGACGTAAGCCCGGCCGGCCTGGGTTCCACCAGCGCCGTTTGCCGCCGCACCGACAATCAAGTCTGCGTAGCCGTCATTGTTTACATCACCAGCCCCGGAAACAGACCCACCAAACAGATTGGCTGGGGCTTCGCCAACAAAAGTGTGCAATAACAATCCAGTCCTACCTGAATAGACAAACGCTTTCCCGGTGAATATGGAGGCAAAGGAGGTGTCTCCGTTTTCCTTGTATGCGCCAACTATCAAATCGCCGATCCCGTCATTGTCAACGTCTCCGGCCGCTGAAACAGATACTCCCAGTGCACTGGAAGGAGCTCCTCCGGTAAGAATTATGCCGGGGGGACACTCTGCATTCCCGATTGCCGACAACGGCAACCCAGTTACTGCAATGACCAACAGTAACATTGCAACAATCCAGATAATCTTTTGACAGCTTTTCACTTTCTTTCTCCCTTCTCTTGATGAGGCAAAATGTGTACTATCAGCGACATCTCGCAGATGATGCGCATATCCGACCTGCTCACCAAACGAAGAACCTAAACAGCGCTAAACAAACAACTGTGCGACTATGAGACTATGAATAGACAAACACTGAAGAATCCACCGAGAACTGCTCCACAAAGCGCCAATTGACCAAAGCAATGAACATATAGTTCTTGTCTCAAGATTCAGTGAATAACAAAGCAGACACCGAAAGCCACCAGACATGATGAAACTATGCTCTGTTCAGCTACCCTGACACTCGTCGCACACTCCCTTCCTGATAGAGCGGTGTTTGTATCACGCCGAAGCCAACCACACTGTGGACGCATTTCACGATAGCGCTCCCGCAACGCGTGGCGGACCATCCTGTACTTATAAGCAGTCTAAGCTGCGCTTAAACGCTTGTCAAGAACATTTTTGGCGCCTTTCCAACTCAGCTCTCAAAAGGTCTCAAAAGGCAAAGAGAGGCGATTACTCCGCCGACGCATACTCAAGACTCTAGAATCCGCTGGTTCCACAAGTCGGAGCCATGCCACCGCTGAAAATCCTGGCTATCAGAAACGTAACATCTTCAATATTGACCGTATTGTCACCTGTGGCGTCCGCCTTGTCCTGACAAACAGGAGCGGTTCCGCTGGCGAAGATTCTGCCAATCAGGAACGTCACATCACCAACGTTTACTCGACCGTTATTATCCGCGTCGCCGGCGATATCACAGCAATTATCGCAGACATCCCCGATACCGTTATTGTTTGTGTCCATTTGGTCCGGGTTCACATCAGTCGGGCAATTATCACACCCGTCCGGTACACCATCACCATCAGTGTCGATATTGTCATTGAAACCGGGACAGACGTCACAACCATCCGGCGCGCCGTCACCATCTGAGTCAACATTATCGTTGAACCCCGGACAGACGTCACAACCATCAGGGACACCGTCACCGTCAGAGTCGATGGTATCGTTAAAGCCCGGACATATGTCGCACCCATCAGGGACACCATCACCGTCTGAATCAATTGCGTCATCAAATCCGGGACAGAGGTCACAACCGTCAGGGACACCATCGCCATCGGAATCAACATTGTCATCAAAACCTGCGCAGATATCACACCCATCGGGGACACCATCACCGTCCGAGTCGATGTTGTCGTCAAAGCCCGGACAAGTATCGCACCCATCAGGAACACCGTCACCGTCTGTATCGATGTTATCATTGAACCCTGAGCAAACATCACACCCGTCAGGGACACCATCACCGTCGGAGTCAACATTATCGTTAAACCCGGGGCAAAGATCACACCCGTCTGGAACGCCGTCACTGTCTGTATCAACATTATCGTTGAAGCTGGGACATATATCACACCCGTCAGGGACACCATCAGCGTCGGAATCGACATTGTCATTGAAGCCGGGACATATATCGCACCCGTCGGGAACACCATCACCGTCGGAGTCAATATTATCGTTAAACCCCGGACAAATATCACAGGCGTCACCGAACCCGTCGCCATCACTGTCAACCTGCGAGGGATTCGGAATTGTCGGACAGTTGTCAGTTGCATCCGGAATGCCGTCGCCATCGGTATCTGTCCCGCCGGTTGAAGTCGGCCAGCCGATGTCTTTGAGCAGTGAAAGCGTCAAAGTCAGGTCATGATTCGGTCCGGTAATAAACGGCTCCATCAGTTCATTAGGAGACAGCGCTGTGCTGTAATGTGACACTGATGACCCCTGCTCTATCGGGTTTGGAGCGTACATCAATACATGCCCGCTACTATGCACGCCATTTGTCAGCGGAATCGCCGCCGCGTCGGCAATCACCTGCGCGCCCACCCAATGCAGATTCGGCGCATTGATAGCCGAGGCGGCGCGTTGCGCGTCACTCATCGACGGCCAGTCCGCCGGATTGGAGCCATGATCCTCAAGTAAGACCATATACATGTCATTGCGTCCGAGAAACAGTTGTCCGGTGGCGTCATCTACAAATGTCTGAAAGCCGAGTCCGTGACCGAGTTCATGCAGAACAACAGTTACAAAGTCTATTTTCCCGGCAGGTGGATTTGCGTCAAAGCCATAATACCATGACGTGCTTCCGAGACACGATGACTTATCAAGGTCACTGTTGAATGTCGCGCCGATATCCGCTGTGCCCGGAGACTGGTCAGCGCCTGCGAGCGCATTGGCCAGCGCCTCCGGATAGAGCGTATTCGGAAGCGGCGCATTCGGGAAATCCCAATGTACTGTATTGGCTCCTGCGCCACCGAGCACGGCGGAGCTGGAGCTACAGAACATCGGATCGAAATTGGCATCGACTTTTATTACCACTGAACTGGTAAGGACAGCTCCCCACTGGTCTGCGGCAAACTGAAACGCATTCAGACGCGCCTCGCCAACCGTAGTCGCAGGATTCCCGCCGACCGGAGTGAACGCTGTCGGATCATTGAATCCTTCATTAGGCCCATCGTTGTTGATGACAGTAATAGTAGCGGCGTGTGATGTCACTGCAGTGAACGCGACCAGCGTTGCGAATGTCAGCAAGGATATTGGAATCAATTTGTATCGCATCATTTCTGCCCCTCCACCGACTGCGGAACGACAATGCTCTGCGGGTCAATGCAACGCACACCAGATAGCGAGTCACCGTCCGTAGTTACCACATTCAGATGACGGAACCGTCCCTCCAAACGCACCATTTTGCCGCCACCGGCGCCGGTTTCGATTTGCAGGCCCGACGTAGAGGTACTCAGCGCATTCTCAAGCTCCGGCGGGAGTGTCAACGCTCCAGAGCGCACTTGCGCTTTGGTCGGGGAGGATTGCAGTTTGCCTGTCTGCGGGTCAATAAACACACGGCTGGCGGGACGTGTGGCGACAACTCCGGCAGGTTGCGTAGTCAGTATGTTATCTGTGGCAGTATTTGAACCAGCCTTTCTCCCGGAATAAACCATCAACAGCGCGCTAATACTCAGCGCTCCGCAACTCAAATACACAGCTCGTTTTCGCTTAGAAAGAAACCCGGCAATCCTCATTTATACTCTCCATTGGTAACAAAACAACTACATACTTCGTTTTCTGGTATCAGACACAACTTGACTTAAAGACTTGGAAACATATGCCTTGAAACGATGCCTTGCAACAATGCGCATACGCGGGTTGCAAACAGCGCAACTGCATATCTGCAAAACACTGCAATTAGCAATTTGTTCGGAATGTACAGCAACGGCAGGATGTACAGACACCCACTGACGGCGCCTTGGTTAAGATACTATAATTTGCGAATATGGCAACAGGATTTTTTGCCCACACTCATTTGCACACACGCTGTGAAAGCGGGCTTATTCTGAGAGATACAACTCCAAAAACTCCCGCCGGAATTGTTCAAAACAGCCGTCCTCTATCGCCAGACGAATGTTAGACATGAGTTTCTGGTAGAAATATGTCGAGTGATACGTAGTAAGTATATGCGCTGTGATTTCTTTCTGGTTGTAGAGATGCCGGATATAGGCGCGGCTGTACCGTCGGCAAACCTGACAATCACAATTCGGGTCTAACGGTCGCTCATCTTCGGCGTATTGCGCATTACGATAGACAAGCGGCCCCTCCGAAGTAAACACCAGTCCGGTGCGAGCATTCCGTGTCGGCAACACACAATCAAACATATCCACCCCGGCAGAAACCGCCATCAGAATATCCTCAGGATAGCCAACACCCATCAAGTAGCGCGGTTTGTCAGACGGCAGCAACTCGGCGCTAAAGCCGGTCATTTCATTGAGCTGTTCTTTAGATTCGCCGACCGCCAGCCCGCCGATTGCATAGCCGGGAAAACCAATGTCAGTTATCTGTTGCGCCGATAAACGCCGCAATGACTTGTCTGTCCAGCCCTGCACAATTCCAAACAGCGCCTGCTGTGTGTCTTGTTCCTGATTCAGCGCATCAAAGCGCTTTCTCCCGCGATCCGCCCAGCGCGCTGTGCGCGCCACCGCTTCTTCGGCAAACCTGCGTTCGCAATCCGCCGGAGGACATTGATCGAAGGACATAATGATATCAGCTCCCAGCGCCCGCTGGATTTCAATCGCTTTCTCCGGTGTGAACTGATGCAATGAGCCGTCAATGATTGACGCGAATTGAACACCGTCATCGGTGATCTTCACCTTATCCGAAAGTGACATCACCTGAAATCCCCCCGAATCAGTCAGGGTCGGCTTATTCCAGCCGTTGAATTTCGCCAAACCGCCGAGGCGTTCAACCGTTTCATGCCCCGGTCGCAGGTAGAGATGGTATGTGTTGCCAAGAATTATCTCCGCGCCGCAGGATTCCAAATCCTCGCAGGTCAGCGCCTTAACCGCTCCGGCAGTCCCCACCGGCATGAACGCCGGGGTCTGGAACACGCCATGCGCCGTCATAACCTCTCCCCGGCGGGTGCCGCCGTCGGTATGTGTTAGCATGAATTCCACAATCGCGCACAGTAGGCGCTTTCGGCTCATATGTCAACGCCCGCGGGTTCCCGGTATCGCAGGCCCGTACCATGGAGTCGCGAATTCCCCAGCGATGAGTCCACAATACACTCTTCTCTAAAACCGGCTACGTATATCTATCAATTGCTGACAGGATTGACGCCCGATACCCATATAAGCAACACTTTATATAGCCACGCTAACGCGCTATGGTATTGCATTATACACACGCTACTGCTCCGGAGTGGATAAATTCAAGCCATATTGGTTCAAAGTCTTGACAACGAACTCAACAACTCGTATATAGCGGACAAAGGGGTCGGGAATCGCTGGCTCCGGTGGTTTGATTTTTCTCTTATTTCATTGGCCGGAGTGTTGTCCCATGCCAAGTCACAACTGGAGAGACACCACATGGGCGATAACAGCTATAAGAGTCAGTAGAACTATGATGATGAAAAAGTAGACACGGAGAGGGAACACAAATTGATATATTCACAATCCACTGTGTACGCCGTCGAGGCCCTGGGCTATATCGCCAGCCTGCCAGCGGATGAAGCCGTCAAGGCCAAAGACATCGCCTCCTTGTTGAACATCCCTGAACACTTTCTCGGCAAAGTGCTCAGTCAGTTGGTGAAGAAAAAATTCATCAGCTCCACCAAAGGCCCCACCGGCGGTTTCACGCTACTCGTCAATCCGGATTCCATTACGCTCTACCGAATTCTCGCCTCGCTTGACGCGCTCTCGAACCTTGAAGACGAATGTGTCATGGGACTCAAGGAATGCAGCAATGTCCACCCTTGCGCATT
>CAZFAL010000101.1:0-10742 GCA_964516945.1 uncultured Ignavibacteriales bacterium | reverse complement strand
ACCGTTGATTGTGCTCGTTGATGAAGGCACCGCATCGGCTTCGGAAATTGTCTCCGGCGCCCTGCAGGATCATGACCGGGCAATCGTACTGGGAAACACAACATTTGGTAAGGGTCTGGTGCAACAGGTGTTCGCCTTCGATGAAGATCAAAGCGAGCATTTGAAACTGACAACCGCACGGTATTATGTGCCGTCAGGTCGCTGCATCCAGCGACTCGACCGACAATGGAAAACCCGCGAAAAAAATGAGCATGCAGCAGAAGTTCTCTCGGACAGTCTGACGTTGGAAGACAGAGAAGTTTTCCATACCGACAACGGCCGTACGGTCTACGGTGGCGGAGGAATCGTTCCTGATGTCGACGCCAAACTGGATTTCTGGAAACCGATAACCATCAACATGCGCCGCAAGTCATTGTTCTTTGATTTCGCTTCGCAGTACCTCGCCAAGCATCCGGACACCAAACTGGATGTCAAAGTTAGTGACGAAATGGTTGCAGAGTTCAAGAAGTTTATTGAGTCAAAGGACTTTGACTATAAAACCGCTTTGCAAGTCTCTTTCGAAGGCTTCAAGAAGACGGTCACAGAAGAAAAGCAGGATGATGTATTCAAAGCCGAAATCGCCGCGATGGAAAAGCTTATTGCCCAAGGCAAACAGGATGACTTCAAGGAAGCGCTTGACGACATCAAAATGGGTATCAAGCGAGAACTGGTCTCACATATCGGCGGTGAAAAAGCCCGCTATGAGAATTTCTTCCTGCAAATCGACCCGACAATCAAGCAGGCCGTGGGAATAATAGAAAGCCCGAAAGAGTTCGCCAAGATCCTTACTGAAGGCGCAACCCGGGCGCAAATTGACGGGAAAAAGCCCGCCACTGAGTAATACTGCCTAATAAAGGTCTCAACTAAAACTGCCGCATGGAACCAGTTTCCATGCGGCAGTTTTGTTATTGTGTTCTATTGTGCCCCTCTGGAGTGAAGACATCCGAAACGGGAGGCAAAAGCAAATCAATAGTCTTATCAATAGACTAATGGCTCAACCGGCTTGACACTCTCGACGAGCCATTGCCCATGCTCCTTCTTGAGCCGGATTTTGGCGGGCAGCAGACTGTCAATGTCACTATCCGGCTTGTGGTAACGGAAGCTCAATTCAACCTCGGCCAGCTTCTTGGTATAGAAAAATGATCGCTTCGCAAACCCGCTGAACGGCCAGCTTTTTCCGTCAACGGTCAGCGCCTCCCACTGACCCCGTTTGCCCATTTCGGCATAGAATCGTTGTGTCAGGAGACTGTCAACCGGTCGCGACATTTCACCGCGATAGAACTTCTCCAGTTCAACAAGCTGAGACTTGATATGCGGGATCTCATCTCTTTCTGGCGGTCTGTCTACACACCCGGACAGCGTCAATCCGGCGATAACGAGAAGGCGCCCCGCGAAGCGCAGAGCCGGGTTGTAGCGCTGTTTCGTAACAATCCTATTTTCCATCTTTGATTCGCTCTCTCCATGTATAGAATGTGCGGCGGCCATCATCAAGTGTCCCGTCATAGACGAGCTTGGTCATGATGGCCGTTACCAGGCGATTCCACAACCAATAGCGATGCGCCGCTTTCAGTTGCACACCACTGCTATCAAATAGCTTGTCCACGTCCGAACGAAATGACTCTCGAATTGGAACCAGCGGGTCGCGGAGGATATTAACAGCGTCCGCCACCCGGTCTGTGTCATAGTAATACATGAGCGTCGTTTTCCGCGACGGCAAATAATAGCTGGGTTTCATCGTTGCAGTCGGGATTCTTCGTGTGCAAAGCACAGCCGGAACGTTTTCTCCATAGACACGACGCTTCAACGGCGCCTCATAGAAGTAGAAATCATCGCCGTCATGCAAGCTGCTATCAACAAGCACATACCCATACCCCTCTGCGGCCATATCACAAGGCGCATCAAGATCAATAACTTGCGGGGGGCCGTCACCACCAATCAAGAATTGAGAGCCGACATTTTCCCAAAGCGTTATGCCCCCGATAACCGGGAACAAATAATGTAACATCCCGGTGCCTTCCAACGTCTGTTTCTTCCCCTTGGTTACCAAGCCAGCGTCCATCATCTGCTGGCGTTTTTTCAGGAACTTTGGCAAAGCGACTTCAATTGCCGCGGACATTTTGGCCGTGTACTTATCAATCAGGCGATTGACTGCCTCAGGAGCTAATCCTTCAATTGGTGTCAATGTTGAACGATACGTGTTGTCATCCGCTTTACGAACGAATCCGTAAGATTCCAACCCGCTGATTGTGCGAGTCACTTCGCTTACCGGCAACTTGAGGCGTGTAGCGATCGTCTCGATTGACTGCGGCTCCTCCAACATCGTGTGTATCAACAATGACAGATCAGTTTTCAGTGATTTGTTGAACTTGAGTACACTGCCTGCGCGTGGGGCGAGTGATGTATAGTCCCGTAGTCCGGGAGGCGTTGGAGGCGTGACTTTGAACGTATGATCATAAATCCGCTTGCCGAATGACAAATCATCGACTGTATCCACAACATCATAAAAACTTACCTCAGAGGTGACAAAGGAGAGGTTCTCCGGCACATCGACGATAAAAGTAATCTCTTTTTCTTCATCCGGCACGAATATGTAATTTGACTGATGAGTGCGGATTTCACTATAGCGCCGCATCGGTGAGCGCGTGGCGCTTGTCGCTACAAAGAACTTGTAATTGCCGCTGTTGTTTCGCACACGCACAGAAATCTCCTGCGCGCCCCAGTGCAATGAATCCAGGTTCGGTTCAGTTATCGCCCAGTCTTTGGTTATTATCTGAGCCGGGACTTGCTGAAAACTAAGGAGCGCAAGAAACACGACTGCCAGAGCGCACACACAGACTCTTGCGCCGCGCCTGATAAGACAATACCCAAAACTCGTCATTTCTGATTTACTTCTAAACATAGCTGGTCACTCTTCATAGGTTGTATTGTATGGTTTCGTGTTATGCTGATTGTATCACTCATTCCCCGGTGGTTTGCTGTCGGTGGTTTGCTGTTGGCGATTTTGGGGGTTCTTTTCAATCTCCTGCAAAAGCGCTCCCGGGTATCTACATTCAGCTCGCGCTCCCCTTCTGAGGGACAAGTCGTTTCGCCGCCAACTGTCCACAGGCCGCGGAGATATCTCTGCCCCGACTGGTTCTCACCGTCACCGTCACACCCCTGTCAGCCAAACCTGCCGCAAACCGGTCAACCTGGGCCGCTGTCGGCCTGGTAAAGTCGAGCCCCGGCACAGGATTGTACGGCAGGATATTTACTTTGCAATTCAGATTTCGGATAAGAGAACTCAACGTCTTACAATCCTCATAGGTGTCATTGAATCCTTGCAAGAGGACATACTCAAATGTTATACGCTTACCGACTGTTTCGGCATAAGACTGAGCCGCCAAAATGAGCTTATCCAGCGCAAAAGTTTGCGCAACCGGCATAATCCTCTCACGTTTGACCTGGGTCGCCGCATGAAGTGATACAGCAAGATTTACCCCTAACCCGCTTTCGGCGAGACGCTTAATTTTAGGAGTGATTCCGGAAGTTGAGATAGTGATTCTGCGTGGCGCTACAGCCAACCCGTCAGAATCGATGATAATCTCCAGAGCTTTCAACAGAGCGTCATAATTCAGAAGCGGCTCTCCCATGCCCATAAAAACGATATTGCTGAAAGCCCTCTCGCCCTTTTCTCTTCGCAAATGCAACAACTGTGAGACAATTTCGCCGGCAGTCAGGTTGCGCTTCAAATCCAAAGTCCCGGTCGCGCAGAATTTGCAGGCGAGGGCGCAGCCAACCTGCGAGGAGACACAGGCGGTTGTCGTATTCCTGTCCGGGATGAGCGCCGTTTCCACTTCAGCGCCGTCAGAAAGAGCAAAAAGATATTTTTCAGTAGTATCTGAGCTCCTCGCGCATTCAAGCTCGGTGAGAGGAGTGATAGTAAACTCTTTCTGCAATTCGGCGCGTAGCGCGGCCGACAAATCAGTCATCCCGGCAAAGTCGGCACATCCCCTGCCGTACATCCAACTGAATATCTGCCGACCGTGAAACGCCGCTCTATTCCGCGACTGCATCAGCTTTTCAAGTTTCGCCTTGGAGAAACCCAGTATCTCTGTCAGTGTCTTCGTCGGTTTCACTGCCAGTTTCTCTGGCGGTTTCTCTGTGGGTGAATTCATCGGAGAGTTGTCAGGCGGTTGTCGCTCACTATTCGCGTATTCGGAGGAATTGGGCGCAAATATATCTTTGCTGTCGTTGTCTGTGGCCATGGAGCGAACATAGCGAATTCAATATCGATTGCAAGCCACAGACTACTGTCCATTCCTGACCGCATTCCTGACTTACTCACAGGTAGGGCTTGTTGAAAAAGTCAAAAGCGCTGTCATTGCGAGCGTTAGCGCGGCAATCTCGTCGATTCATGGCCGGGAGATTGCCACGTCGTCCGGCTGTTGCCGGACTCCTCGCAATGACGAGTAAGTTCTTTTTCAACAAGCCCAGATAGCAGAGTCGCAGGTAACAGGACACCGGCAATCAGCCGATAGTGTTGATAAGCAAGAGAGAATATCGCAAGATGGAATTGAACATAACTTCAGACAATAACTCCTCTTTCGCAACTGCCATCGGCCTGCTCGGGCGGGCGGTGCGGGAGGCGCATGACAACAAATACGCCGCAGCCGCCCGGGAAGTGGTCAACCTGGATTTGCGCTTTCCGCAACTAACAGGCCCTCCGGTCAACGGCTCGGGTTTCAAAGGCGGCTTTATTGATATCCTCGCATAGGAAAGCCGTAGAGAGAATCTCTCTGAATCGTCCCAGGTCCGGCAGTTTCGCTTACTGAAAACTGCGGCCTAATGGTTTCTCGGGAGAAAACTCCTACCCGAGATTGCTGATTTTCTTATCCAGCTTGGCCATGGCTTTGACCAGCTTGTCCACTTTCTTGTTGAGCGCATCAAGATCGTCTTTTTTGGCGACTTTGAGCTTTTCAACAGCATTTTGCACCTCGGCTCCCACTTTGGACGCCTGACGGGTGATTTTTGCGCGAAACTCCTCGGTGGACTTGTCAGCTTTTTCCAGCAGTTCCATCACTGCCTGCTTGCGCTCGGACTTGGACAAATCGCCGGACTTGATAAGCTGATCGACAACCTCTTCGGCTTTCTTCTTGGTTAAATTGAATGCGCCGATTGACGCCAGTACGGTGTTTCTGAGAATGCTCATGGATACTGTTCCTCCTTCTGTGATTAACTCACATAGATTCTTCAACTCTACTTTGCTGTTTTTCCAGCCGGAGCTCTCCCCGGCCAGGACCCTTGACAACGTCTCCACTGTGACATCACGTCCGCTCTTGTTTTCGACAATTCGTACTGTCTCACCGGCGGCCAGAATCTCCTTTAGCTCCTTGTGCGTAATTGTTCGCCTGTCGGTCATATCATACAGCCGACGATTACTATACCTCTTTATTAGTCTTGCGGTTTCAGCCATCAGTCTCTCCTGTTGTTCCTTATCGGCGCCCACATACAGGAAATATAGTGCGGCGCACTATAAAGTCAACAGTTTTTTATACGGCTGTTATGCGGTTTAGATTCGCAGAATGTGCGAAAAAGAGTGAAAAAAGGAAAAACCAGTACAGGATATCTTATATGCGATTCGGGCGGGCCTTGCTCGACATCAGCACAATTTGCACGATGCCCAGCAAACGGTCGCCGGAGAATGGCTTTTTGATAAACATATCGGCGCCGGACTTAAACGAGCGCCCTTGGTCCTCGTCCTTATCCTTACCGGTAAGAAAGACCACAGGCACATCGGCGGTGGAGGGATCCGCTTTCAGTTGACTGCAGACAGCGTAGCCGTCCTCGCCGGGCATGGAAATATCCAGCAGAATGAGGTCCGGCTGGAAGGCCTGGAATTGCTCGAACCAATACTGAGTGGAGTTAAGACAGACAACTTCATATCCGGCGGATTCAAGGAATTCCTGAACGATATTCGTAATATCCGGCTCATCATCTATCACCATAACTTTAGCTTCAGATTTGGTAGATTTGCTCATATAGGTAACTCCGCTTCTATTGCTGACATCAATTCCCACACCCACGCTTTATCAGAGACCCATCACATCGGACGTGTTTCCTCAGAACAAGAGAAATCAACCCCGCCCCATTGTTGACATCGTCAAATTAACTATTTCCTTTAAGCTGCTATTAGCAAATGGCTTACGGATATAGGTGGCGGCTCCGGCCTCAAACGACCTTCCCGCATCCTCCTCGGCGCTTTTGCCGGACAAAAAGACAACGGTCAATTTATCCAGTTCACCCCGCTCCTTGAGCCGCCTGCAGAACTCATATCCGTCAATCTTGGGCATCCCAATATCGAGCAACAGCAGGTCAGGATGAGCGCTCGAGACCATATCCAAACCTTCTTCAGGAGAGTTGCTCGTGGAAATATCATAGCCCTCGTCCGCGAGGACAGCGCTTATAAGAGTAGTAATCATTGGCTCATCATCGACGACAAGCACTTTTCCTTGTGCCATACTTATTTCCCCACTGCCTGAATCGCAAAACCTGAAAGGGTCAGTCCTTTGCCCCTTTGCCCTCGCATGTCGACTTAGCGCCATTTGAAATGCACTGTGCGCCGAAATGCACTGTGCGCCATCGACCGAGCGCTCCCTCGTGGCTACTATACGCTCTATCGGCAAGACCGCCCCCATCGCTTAGTGTCAAATCCAGTAACAATTGTCAATTGGCCGGTTAATGCAGTTTCCATCTGGAACACATCATTCACGACAAAGGAACGTTATACTCCTCCATGATTGCGGTTTTCTTTGCCTGCGGCGGTACAGTTCCGTATTCTCAACTCACGCGCAGGAAGTTGCTGCGGGGACGGTATGAACAAGACATGGGCGCAAACAATGAAAAGAAAAAGCAGGCGGATGACGCCAAGCTCCAGTTTATCGTACGCAACCGTAAGGCCTGGCATGACTATGAGGTTCTTGAGCGCTTTGAGGCCGGGATTTCGCTGATGGGCAGTGAGGTCAAGTCGATGCGTCTGGGGAAGGTCAATGTTTCTGATTCGTACGCAACGATTATCGACGGTGAAGTGTTATTGAAAAACCTGCATGTTTCACCCTATGAGATGGCGACCACCAATTCGCATGAACCACTACGGCAACGACGACTGCTGTTGCACAAACGCGAGATTCGCAAACTGATGAAAGCCACTGAAACAAAAGGGCTGACACTTGTGCCATTGGCGCTGTATTTCAAAAACGGCAAAGTTAAAGTAGAACTGGCAATTGCCCGTGGACGTAAGAGGTATGACAAACGTGAGGCGCTGGCCAAACGGGAATCCGAACGGGATATGCAACGCGCTTCCAAACGTGACGCAAATTAGACTAATAGAGTATCAGATAATTCAAAGATGCTGAAGAAACTTTTTACCACCAAACGACTGTTTGTGAAATTGCTGTTTGCGACACTGCTGTTTGTGACAGTGTGCATGAGTGTGACACAGGCCGAAATCGAAGTTGTGCTCTCCGGTTCAACGGAGCATGTCTCATCATATCGTCGCGCCGGAGTTGAGTATTTTTCTTTTTCAGAATTGACTGCGCTCTATGGTGAGCGTTTGAGTTGGGATATTCCGGGCGCATCGGTCGAATACCGCACCGGGGCCAATCGCATGCGCTTCTATCTCGATTCGCCGTATTTGACGCTCAACGACAGCGTGCGCAATATCGTCTATCCGGCCGAGCTTCGTGACGGCGCATTGTTTTTGCCGGCAGAAACATTCATCCCGGCGCTCAATCAGGCGCGTATCGAACGCTTTCACTGGGATAAGAACCGCAAACGGCTTTTCGTTCAGAACGGCTCGTTCAATATCACGGACTTGCTCGTCAGCAAGAAAGCCAATGGACTGCTGATAGAACTACAAATCACCGAAAAGCTCGAATTCCAGGTAACTGAATCTGAAGGTAACTGGTTGAATTTCAATATCCCCGGTGGTGTGGTGAATAGGAGCCTGATAGAGTCCCGCCGTTCCTCACGTGAGATTCGCGACATCAATGCCTTCCAGTTCGACAAATCGGCGCAGATTTCTATTCGATTGCGCAAGAAACCACATGCCTATACAGCGAAATACAATGCCTCAGTGGGCAAGATTCAACTGGCGATTCGCAACCCGAACTACAAGCCGAAAAACAAACCGCCGCATGCAGGCCAAATCGGACCGGACAATACGGTAGACTTGATTGTCATTGACGCCGGGCATGGCGGCGCTGACAATGGCGCTATCGGGAAACGCTACACCAAAGAAAAAGACATCGCGCTGAAGATTGCTCAGGAGCTGGCAAAGCTTATCCGCAAAGACAAACTCTTCCGTGTCTCACTCACCAGAGACAAAGATGTGTTCGTGCCGTTGGAAAAGCGCGCGCAAATTGCCAATGACGCACATGCTGATCTATTTCTCTCAATTCACGTCAATGCCAGTGTCAACAAACAGGCGCGTGGTTCGCAGGTGTTCTTTCTTGCTCCGGCGAAAACCGACGCCGGCCGCGCATTGGCTCAGGCCGAGAACGCCAGTTTCCTGACTCACCGGAATGAGATTGAATTAAACTCCAACGATGACCTCGCAGTGATTGTCAATGACATGATTCAGAATTCCTATGAGGAGGCCTCGGCGGATTTGAGTACCATCATCCAAAGCGAATTTGATAAAACGCTCGGAATTCCGTCACGTGGCGTTGACCAGGCCGGTTTTGTTGTGCTTAATCAGGTCTACATGCCATCGGCGCTTATTGAGGTGGCGTTTGTTTCCAATCCGAAAGAAGAGAAAATGTTGCGCGACAAAAAATTCCGCAAGAAAGTCGCCAGGTCGATTTACAATGCGCTGAAACGCTACAAGCGCAAATACGAAGACAACTGATTGCGCAAACTCTACGTCGTAACGCATTTCCAACGAACAATTGCTCCTCCCTCTAATGCCCAATCCAACACCAGACACAAAACCCATCGGCGTATTCGACAGCGGCCTTGGCGGACTGACTGTCCTTGAACCATTGATGGAAAACCTCCCTGCCGAATCAACCATCTATCTCGGCGATTTGGCGCATACGCCCTATGGTGATAAAACGCCTGAGGATATTTGCGCCTATGCAGTCGCGGGTGTCAGGTTTCTCTCGACATTCAATCCTAAAGCGCTTGTGGTCGCCTGCAACAGCGCTTCTTCGGTCGCCCTGCCGGATATTGTGCGCAGCGCTACGTGTCCGGTCTTCGATGTTATCACACCCGGAGCAAAGATGGCGGCGTTGCATAGTAAGAGCAGATCTATCGGTGTGATAGGTACGACCGCGACAATTCAGTCCTGCGCGTATGAGCTTGAATTGAAATCGCTCGATATCAACTTGCAGGTGTTTCAGGCCGATTGTCCGGAGCTGGCGCCGATGATTGAATCCGGGTTGTGTGGTGTCAGTCAGTATGTGCAGGTTATCAAGGAATGTCTGTCCCGACTACCGATGCGCGAAATAGACACGTTGATTCTCGGTTGCACACATTATCCGTTTGTGCGTGATGTCTTCCGCGCTGTGTGCGGCGAGGATATCCGGCTTATTGACTCCGGTCTCGCGACCGCCGAGGCGGTTGAAACGGCGTTGCGCGCTTCCGATGCGCTCGTCGCCGACCCACGTGATGAAACAGCTCCGCAATCAAATCTGACCGGCTCTCGCAAGTACTTTGTGACCTCAGCGAATGTCATGAGCCGTATGGATGCGTTCCGGGAGATTGCGCGTGATTTTCTCGGAGTTGATTCGCTGGTTGTTGAAGAAGCCGCAGTTGAGAGGGATTTCTGAAAAAATCACCTCGAGTTGCGGCAGGTCTTGCGACAGCGTTTCTTGCTGTCGTGTGACCTGCCGCTTTCACAGGGATAACATGTCGGATTTTGATTTTTGCAAAGCGAACAATGTGAACCAAGACAACAATCCCAGGGTCGGCAAACATAGAAATTAACACAGATATGGAAATCGTACTCGCCACAAACAATCCCGACAAGATTCGCGAAATGAGCGAACTGCTGTCCGATTTGGATGTGACACTGAAAACCCGCCGTGATTTCGATTCATTCCCGGACATCGAGGAAACCGGAATGACCCTGCTTGAGAACGCAAAACTAAAGGCGCGCGGAATCTCTCAAGCCACCGGCCTGCCTGCATTGGCGGATGACAGCGGCCTTGAAGTCGATGCGCTTGACGGCGCGCCCGGCTTGTATTCAGCAAGATACTCAGGCCCGGAGGCCACCTATGAATCAAATTGCCGCAAACTGATAGCTGAGTTAGATACTGTCCCGACCGACAAACGCACAGCGCGCTTTCGCTGTGTAATAGCCCTTTGCTGGAATCCAATAGATGACGACTTTGATATCGCAGAGGGCTCAGTTGAGGGACTGATTACCGATGAGTTTCAGGGCTCCGGCGGCTTCGGCTATGACCCGGTTTTCTACTACCCACCGGCGGGCAAGACCTTCGCAGAGATGTCCGCCGAAGAAAAAAACAGCACCAGCCACCGCGGGCTGGCGCTACAGAAGGCGCGTGAGCTGATTCGCAGACGACTCGCCGGTTATACGGATAGCCGCTTGAACAGTTGACTGCGGCGCAGTAATCTTGTTTCTTCCCTGCCGCAGTTCGCGGGGTTTCCGACCCGGCCAAATCTTTATCTTCGGCTGGTTGCGAAACTTCCAACTGCATACAACG
>CAZFAL010000100.1:0-10925 GCA_964516945.1 uncultured Ignavibacteriales bacterium | reverse complement strand
GGCTTTTTTGCCGGATGTTCTGTACCCGCCGTCATCGATGTTCACCTGCAACATTTTTGAACCGTTAAACACAAACGCCGAGTCGCCTTTGATAATGAAGTTCGATGTTTTGGTCGTCTTGAACTTCGTCAGTTGCTTTTCCCAGCGAAAGAAACCATTGCGCAAATCCAGTGTCACCATAAAGGCCTTCCAGCTCAGCGCATGCCCGTCACGATACCCGCCTCTGACAAGCAGGACATCATCAAACACCTCCGCCTGATAGACATTCCCCCACATTTGTTGTGAGGTCCAAATGATATCTCCGCTACGTGTGTCGACACAATGCAGGAACTTGCCTTGCGGCACATAGAGATTATAGTAGTCGTCCCGCAATTGCATTTGCATGAATCCCTCAGACCGGGGAGCAAATTCATTCTGCGGTAGCTTCTTTTGCCAGATGATTGACCCGTCCCGCAGATTCCATCTGCGCAAATAACCTTGTGTGAAGTAGGTTATCATCGTACTGTCAGTGTCAAAGACAGGATTCTGCGCGCCAACTATGACCGAATCCAGTCCTTTGCGTGCTGTGAGCTGCGGACCGTTTTTCGAAAATACTTTGGCGCTGGTCCAGAGAATTGTCTTAGACGGAAACTCCACACTGCGCAGTGTTTTGAGGCCGTACCTGTCACCGGTAATAAGAATAATGACTCCCGGATTTGGAGTGAGAAAGTATCCCAGAACTGAATAGAGTCCGCTTTTGTCAGAACTCCAGCGTTCGGCGCCTTTTTCGACATTGATGACCGACAAGATATTCCGTCGCCAAGACGTTATACCGCCGTAGTCCGGTTTTAATGTGTTCCTGTTGATTCTGGATACCGAACTGAAGACAAACGCCAACGGGGAGTCCTCTATACGCCCGACACTCCAGGCGCCTGATTCGTAAATCGATTCAAGTTTCCAGATGGGCAAACTCGTTCGTGCGTCAATCAAAGCCAGACCGGAGCCGGTCCCGACAAGTATTGTGCTATCAGTTTCTTTCTGTAGCAGAGAGATAGCCCCACCGGGTGATGACTCCCAGATCACATCCGGATAGTCAGGTTCGGCGCTGGCGGCCGGGCGTGTCAAAATACAGAAAACGAAGAGACAAGCGAGGATGTTCTTTCTGTGAGGCATATTGAATTCCCGTTTCAAGGGTACATGGCTTTTCTCAAGCCGGTTTCCGGCGTGGCTCGACCGCCAATCGGAACAGAAACGAATATAACAAATAAATTGCTTGGGGAAAACCTATTCAGGCGCCGGTTGTTCCACAGACCGGAGCCGGGCCACCGCCGAAAATGCGATTTATGCTATACGTAACATCAGCGACATTAAAGGCGTTGTCGCCGTTTGAATCGGCTTCGTCCTGACACACCGGAGCGGGACCGGATGAGAAAATGCGCGCAATCCCGAAGGTGACATCAGCGATATTCAGGGCGCCGTCATGGTTGGCGTCACCGGCGACACTGCAACAAGTGTTTGTGACAGTGACAGTTCCCGGCAGAATGGCCGGTGGCTCGTATGAGCCGCAGGCGACACCGATAAGCGGGGCCTGGCCACCGGTTGGCATAATCACTATCTGACTGGTGTCGAATAGTTGCGCTCCCGGCGGGATAGAAAAAAAGATATTCATCACCGGGCCGCTTCCCGGAGGTAACCCTGCAAAAACTCCATCAGGAAAGTTCAGCGCATACGCGGCGGAATTGGAAAACGGATTGAAGGCGATGAGAGTAGTCGTCGCTAATCCTTCAGCTCTTGTCCCTGCAACTGTAGCCGAATCGAGTGTTAATCCGACTTGCCCCGACCAACTGAATGGAATAGCGATTCCGCCAATCGAGCGCTCATTATGGATTCCAACCTGCGCCTTCACCGCTGTTCCGGCCGCTGACTGGGCGTCGGCTATCCACATGCTGTCTCCCGATGGAATGGTGAATTGGTTATGGCATAAGGTGATCGCCTTACGACCGATGTTGTTGGTTTTGTCTGATTCAAGGAACCGGTTTTCAGGGTCATACTCACCTTCAAGCCAGTAAATGCCATTCGGTAAATCGGTAATGTCAATCTCCTGTCCGAGGAGCGCTTTTTCATAGATGTCTATCCAGCCGACTGAGATGCCCTGTATGTCCGGTTCGCAGGTAAAGTACACGGGACTTGCCGGAGCTCCCGGCAAACCTAAATCGTATGTATGAAAGTCAATGACACAAAAACTTGTCTTGGCTCCTTCGGCAAGAATCTGACCAACACTACCATCGGGAAGAAACTCTCTGAGGCGATATTGCGCCCAGTCGGCGAGGTGAATGTGTCCATGATCCGGATGAAACGCGAGAACTCCCGCCGGACGCTCCCACCAGGTTCCGTCAGAGCGCATAATACGCTGGACAGCATTCAATGAACTGTCCGGATTCGGCGGCTGGAGTCCGCGAAAGATGATGGGGCCGGCGCCAATGTTTGCAGTGCCAAATGAGACACGCAAATGTGTCCGACCGGGGATGATGCCCGTAGTGGTATCATATTCAAATGTTGTGATGACCGTCCCGGCGCCAAAATCAAACGTCTCGTCGACAGGAGCAAAGATATCAGGCAGGAGGTCTGTTTGCGCCTGCGCCGTGGCGGCCCCGACACAAGCTAATAGAACACACGCCCACAGCCCCCGACGCAGAGCCGATTTAGGGTACAGCCTGTACTGACACTTCATTGTACGCCCTCCCGGCGTTGTTTTCACGAACGTTCGTCACAAACATTCGTCACAAATCACTCGCTAATTGCCTGTGAGAAACCAACGTCACACGGTCACTCCTTGACTTTCAAACAGTGAGGGGGACCACCTACCCATACACTCAAAGATACCGCTGAATCGGAATTGCGCAAGAGGAAAGTTTCGCCCGGTAATAATTCAAGAATTCAAAGGAAACGGGGAGTGGGGCCGTTCGTTGTGATGGCTTCTCTCAGCGCCTGAGTACCGTTTTCTCAAATCATTCACATCTTGAGGGCAAGGAATCGCGCACAGGAATAATTGCCGTGAAAGCAACCGGACCCCGGGACTTTCTCTCCACTTGAACACTCTTTCTCATAAGCGTACAGCGCTCACACAACTTTTGGTTCACGCTCTCTGAACACAATCGCCGCCACCATGGCTCGTCAACATCCCTGAATACAGCCAACGACGACATTCCCCTGATGAACTCTCTTGACTTACCCGTGTCAATAATCCAATATATGACTCCCTGCCGGACTGCTGGTTTCGCAGTGTGCGTAATCCGGCAAATATCGGTGTAGCTCAACTGGCTGGACAAGTGGATCATATTTCATGTTGCGAGAGTTCACGTCCCTGCGCGAGCGCCATCGTGATGAACTGCGGACAGGTTTGATAGTAGCGCAAACCACTCCACTGTAGTACTATCCTCTTGATAATGAAGACCCGAACCAAAAATATCATCAAAGTCGCGATTGCTGCGCTGGTTTTGTACTTCGTCGCAGACAAGTTCATTGCAAACTGGTCGCAGATAGAAACGTATCCGTGGAGATTGAACTATCTGCAACTTACCGCCTCAGTAGCGCTACACCTCCTCGCATTTCTACTTCTTTCAGAGGTCTGGTGTTGGTTGATGCGTAGCTATGGGTATCGTGTCAAAGTCAAACACGCTTTCAAAATCGCCTATCTGCTCAATCTTGGGCGCTATATACCCGGCAAAATCTGGCCGGTGTTTGGTATGGCCTATCTCGCCAAACGAATCGGTATCAGTGAGCGTGAATCGGTCTCGTCGTGGATTGTCGCTCAGTTATACGCCAACCTCTCGTCAGCGCTGTTGTGCATTTCGATAGCCCTGATAGAACCGTCGATTCGTGACTATCTGTTTCAGACGTTGCCGGAAAGTGTGGTGATTGCCGCCGTCACGCTCGTAGTGGTTGGTTTGGGGCTATTGATCGCATCACCACATTTGATGAACAATGTCCTGAACTTTGCCTTGAGGCGGCTCAAGCGCAGTGAGGTGGAATTGCAGATAACGCGTGGCGCATCGTTACGGTTGCTCTTCGGCTACATTGTCGCCTGGTCACTATATGGATTTGCATTCTGGGTGTTCATCAACAGTCTGAGTCCCGAAATCCAGGTCGCTCCATTGGTATCGATAGGAGCGTTTGTGGTCGCTTATCAAATCGGCTACCTCGCATTCTTTGCCCCCGGAGGTATCGGTGTCCGTGAAGCGGCCATCTCAATTGTCCTCAAACCCTATATCGGTGAAGCCGCTTTCGGAGTTGCCATAGCAGCTCGTCTGTGGAATATGATTGTCGAAATCAGCGCCGCGCTGATAGCCTATAAACTCTCATTGCCCGAAGCTCCGGAACAAGTCAGCCCCGAACAGTAGTCCACATATTGTTTGACAACAGGCCATCCTCAGAACGAGCGTATCCGAACAAACTTGACGGAATGCTTAAGACGGAGTGTCAGCTTCCGTCCTTGGGTTGAATTGTAAGTAAGTGATTCTAAAGAGACTTCACCAATTGTAGCCGACCCATCGATTGGGTTGTATAACACCAATGAATGTGAAAAGTCTCTTCACAGTGAGCTTGGACGACAGGTCATACCTGAGCAGACCGCAAAAAAGTGTTCCTATAAAAGAATAACAGACAAAAGAAGAGGTATGACATGCGCAAGCCAATCTACGCCTTGCTGATATTGCTGGTGTTAGTTAGTCCCGGTTTCGGACAAAACAGAACAGATTTGCCAGAAGACAGCGCCATCCAATTCCTGGGGCCGCCTGAAATCCCGCGAGAGCACAATCTGGCCCTGCAGATTAGCGCGTTCGTGCGCAGGATATTTCAGGACAAAGCAGGGAACCTGTGGTTCGGGACAAATGGTGAGGGTGTGTGTCGCTACGATGGTAAAACACTTACGTACTATTCCGTAAAGGATGGATTCAGTGGAACTGCTGTGCGAGGTATCATCGAAGATACAGACGGTAACGTATGGTTCGGTACTAATGGCGGTGTCTCTAAGTATGACGGGAAATCTTTTGTGAATTTCACCGTAAAAGACGGTTTGAGCGATAATGATGTTTGGAGCATTTATGCGAATGAGGCAGGAAACATTTGGGTCGGCTCATTGGAAGGGGTGAGCCGTTTCGATACCGTCTCAGGTAGGTTTAGGCCATTTCCAATTCCGGAGTCTGAGCCGGATTATTCGAGAGGAGTTACCAGCGCCAGAATAGTGCATTGTATTTTCGAAGATAGTCAAGGCAGGATGTGGTTTGGGACCAATGGGGGCGCCTATGTCTACGACGGGAAATCCTTAACCAATATCTCAGAAAAAGATGGCTTGTGCAGTAATGCCGTGAATTCGATTCTGGAAGACAAGGACGGAAATCTTTGGTTCGCCACACATCATAAAGGTGTCAGCCGCTATGACGGAAAATCATTTACCAATTTTACCGAAGACGGAATCATTAGCGGAAATGAAGTCTGGAGTCTTTATGCAGACAAAAGTGGAAACATTTGGTTCCCCGCTGAAGGATTCGGTGTGTACCGTTATGATGGGAAATCCTTTACCAATTTCCATACAAAAGAAGGTCTTTACAGCCATGCGATACAGTGCGTTTTTGAAGATAGAGAAGGACGGCTGTGGTGCGGCGGTTGGCTGGGACTCTTTCGCTATGACGGGAAATCCTTCTTTCAGGTCACCAGAGAAGGACCGTGGAAATGAAACAAATCAGACTGTTATTCTGCTTCATTTGATCGCTGTGTAAGCTTCCCTGTCAAGTAGACAATTCTAAAGTAGAGTTATTGTCCTCTTGTTGTTCTGCTGGGGAGTATTCGCAAATATGTATCAGTTGTTTCCGTTGAGATTCAGCCCATATTCAACTTTCAACTTCCTCATCAAATAGCGCACAACAGGTCACATGTCAAGTAAGGCGCTCGGTCGTGAATCGTTGCATGATTCCGTTACACAGCAAAACAATATTTGCATAAAAACATGTCTGCCGAACAAACGGCGCTGGTAGCCATTCGTTGGTATGGCTACCAGCAACCGCATCAAGGAAGGGTGTTTCCTTGGGGTACTATGAAGGAGAAATGCTATTGCTATTGCACTGCTGACCTTGTTGTTGAATATGCAATCAGTCTTCAGGGGAAACCCCGGAATATTTGATACGACATATTCTCCAATAGCGTGTATTGCCACAGACTGGCGGTTCTTACATGAAAAAAAGATTTCTGCAGAAAAATGCTCAATCCGGATTGGATTGAGCGAAGCTGAAGATTGTTTTTGCCGAAATGGCCGAAATGAATGTGGAAAAGAGGCGCTGTGGGTTCTTATTCGTAGCCAACAAGGATGAATCCACCCCAGAGGAGCGGGTGCGCCGAACCGGTTTTCTCACGTAAATCCCGGATGAGACTCAATGTGGCGCTTCTGAGCGCTCCCGGTTTTGATTCTCCGGCCAACCAGCGTTTGTAGAAGTCGACCATCAGCGCAGATGACTGTTTATCCGGCGTGTCCCACAAACTCGCGAGGACAAATCTCGCTCCGGCATGCTGAAAAGCGCGACGAAGCCCAAAGACTCCCTCGCCACGAATGCCGTCTTCGTCGATGATGTCTCCCAAACCGGTCTCACACGCTGACAGTGTGACCAGTTCGGTTCCAAGCAGGTTCAGGCCGGAGACTTCGTATGCTGTGAGTATGCCGTCCTCGCCGGTTGCTGATGAATATGTATTGTCAGACAGCAGTCGATTCGCTCCCGCCAGCGCAATACATGACCGCAAGAGCGGGTCATCAAGCGCCGAATCCTGCCGGTATGCGTCACAGTAGTAGCCATGCGATGTGATATGTAGAATCTGAGGTGGCGCGTCCAAATTCTTGAGCTCTGTTTCAGAAGCCCGGTCGCCGTAGTATTCACTGACCCGGGCCCCGCGTTCCTCACGCAATTCCGTAGCAATCAACCGCGCCTCCTGTTTACCATAGCGCAAGCGAGAGAACTCAGAGTTAATACAGGTGCGGACATCGGGGGCAACGTCAGACTGCTTGAACACCGCAGGAGTGACACCCGAAGCGGAAGATACGTCTTTGGCGTCATAGTCGGGATCAGCGAAGAGCACAGTCTGACCACTGTTGCCGGTTTCGAATACGGTATTATCACGTACTACGTCACGGGAGGATGTCACATAGTCGATTTCATGCTTCTCTATGAGATATGAATCGCCGTCAAAGAGAATGCCGAAAGGCAGGACATTAAGGGCGCCATCAGGTGAAATCACCAGTTTGGTGTCTGAGTCAATGTATGGATTGAGTTTTGCAAACAACCTCTTGTAGAGCGTTGCGCTAATCCGATCAAGAGCTTTTTTATCAGCGCCAATGTTAGCCGAATACGTCATTTCCCGTGAATGGTAGATTTGTGTTCGTATCTGTGTGATAAGCTTGTCAACTTCCCCGGCAGCGGACACATCTATCATCCGGATAGGGCCTGAATTTTTGACAAGAAATACAAGATATTCAGGAGCGTCATTGTGCATCTCCGCTGAGTCGAAATCATACGGGCTGTATTTCACAAAATCACACAGCAACACCTCGTCGGGAATACTCTTCTTGAATTCCGCAATACTGATATTTTCAGCCATGCGATTTGAGGAGTATTCGCTACATAGCAGGCCCAATTGTGTTTCCAGTGAGTCCTGCACGTCAATCAGCTCGTTTAGTTTGGTGGCGTTGCTGCCGGGTGAAGCGCCAACCTTGTGGGACAGAGCGAGATTAGCGATTTCTGTGCAAACATGTTCTCTCTGTTTGAACATCCTGACGATGCTTTCATCAACACTACAAAAGGCAACATCTTTCTCCGCGAGCGCCTGCTCACCGATAACCGATTCCCCATGCAACACCATTTCAAAGGCCGCATTCACCATTTCCTCAGTCTGGTGATTCAAAGTGAAAGTCAGAAAAGACTGGTCAATAGGCGGGAATTTCCTCAGCCAGCGAATTCGCTGACGCCCGGAAGCCGATGCGAACACATATCTCAGATACTTGCGTTTTTCTTTGAGCGCCTGTGAATAGTATTTTGCGCTTTCGTTGGGGTTGCCGACAGTGGCGTACAATCGCGCCAACTCCAGCGCGAATCTCCATACTGAGGGATGATCCGGCCCGAGGTAGGCGCTATTGATCTTGTATGCTCTGTAATAAAGAGCGATAGCTTTCTGCGGTTGTTTTTTTTTCTGATATAACCTTGCGAGCCACATAAGCGATGGCGTGAGTCTGGAGTGTTCTAATCCAAATCTCTTCTCTAGAATATGCAACGAGCTTTTCAGGAGCGCTTCAGCGGTGTCAAGCATATTCTCCTGGAGATAAAGGGCGCCGAGCCGCATCTTCACTTTACTAACTCGTTCATGTTCGCTCCCATATGTTTTCTCATAGGTTGTCAACGCGTGTTTCGCCGCGGCTATTTTGGTCGGGTACCCCCCAACCGAACGCTCACCGGGAAGATTGACAAGATCAATAATGTAGTCCGCAACAAGCGGAGCGTCAGGACCGAGATGAGCTTTAGCTGTTTGATACGCGCTTGTAAACAATGATTCCGCTTCGTCAAAACGGTACTGACGCAACCGCAGATTGGCAAGACCTCGCAATAGCAGTGTCTCTTGAGAATAATCCGGAGGGAGTAGCTGTTTTGACAAGTCGAGCGCTTTCTCATACAGCTCTTCCGCCTCATGCACTTCAGTATTGGCGGCTCTAATGGTAGCCAAATTGTAATAACAGGAGATCAATTCCGCATAATTTGTGGCGTCCTTGCTTTCCAGCGCTGTGATTGCCTTGTTATAGAATAATGCAGCGCTGTCCGGCTTTGCGTCCTTTTTGTAGACTGTACCGATATTTCTCAAAATCGTTGTGATCGTGATACCTGTGAATTCCTGATGTTCTTGTAACATCGCAAGGGCTTTGAAAAAACTTGCATTTGATTCTTCAAGCTTGACCTGATCAAACAGCGCTCTCCCTTGTAAGTAGAAACAGGTAACAATACCTGATACACTTTCAGCAGGGTTGAGTTGATAAATTCTCAACGCTTGCTGTGCATATCCCAGTCCCTCTTCAGAATTTCTGATTCCCAGTTCTGAGCTGGCAAGTCTCGTGAGAACATCGGCAACCGGCACACTTGTGGCGCCAAACTCATTTTTTGCTGTTTGGAAGACAGATGCTCCGACTGTGAGCGCCGAGTCATAGTTTCCGGCGCCGTTCAGGGAATCTATGAGAGAAAGAGTTGCATTGAAATCCCGGACGGCGCCCCGAACGGAACCGACTGAACCGAAGATACAGATAATTGCGTAGCTAAAGATTCTTGTTAGATATGGAGCTAATCGTGATGTCAAAGCGCGAGTACAAGACAATATGAACCTCACTCGCTCACCGGTAGCGAACAGTAAACCGGTATTCCTGCGTGTTCGTCGCCGGATCTTCGGCGGGGTCTGTGATTGTGAGCTTATATTTGCCCGCAGGTAACTTTCCGGAATCGATAGTGATTCTGCCAATTGATTCACTGTTGAATCCTGAAAATGTCTCATTGTCATAAACCGTTTCGAGGGCGCCGTTGTAAAGAATCACGTGATACTTACCCTGCGGGTTACTGTTGTCGAAGAAAAACGAGATTGTCACATTCTCATCCGGCTCAAGAAGATGTGCGTCATTGTCAACAGACCTGTTCGCATAAAGCCGAATTTCCTGCTGAGGGCCGGCGGAGGGAGGCGCTGTCTGCGTCGAATTTACTTTAGCGCCACTATCTGTTCCGACGGGCGCGACGTACTCATAGACGGGGTACAAAACGAAAAGCAGAACCACGAGAGAAATAGCGGGGCGGAGAAAAGCCGGGATGCTTTGCCAGCGAGCTCGAATCTTTTCCAGAGCGCCTGACGGTTCGTCGGCTGCTGCAGAGAGTTCGTGGATTCTCTCAACAACATCCGGATTCGTGCGCATATTCCCCACGTGTCTCTCCATACGCTTTACACTTGCAAAACAATGTTCACAAAAAACAAGATGGAGTTCAAACTCCTCGAGATCATCACCCTGCAACAATCCCAGCTCGTAGGTGTGAATCATTGAACCAACGGTTGTGTCAATGCATTTCGATTTCATTTTGTTCACCTGTTCTTATCGGCGCTCCCGAAAACACAGTCATATAGTCTCTTGCGACAGCGATGCAACATAACATACAAGTTATTTGCCGAGGTGTTCAGCTTGCCGCAGATCTCGCGGACAGTGTATCCCTGATTGACCAAATCCAGAGCCCGAAGATATCTCGGATGTGTCTCAGCAAGTTTCCGTAAGCATTTCTCCAGTATCAGGGCTAAATCCGTGGCTTCTAAAACCGCGCTTCCCTCAACACTGTCACTTTCTTCCACATACGAAATGACTTTGCCATGCCTCGTGGAATCGCGCATAAAACTCCCGATTTTGTTCCTCAGAACCGAATAACACCATCTCATAAAGTCGGTGTCCGCATCGAGCGTCTTATACTTATGCAAGACCGTCATGCATGCGTCATGGGCAATATCTTCGCTGACATCCGCCCAAAGTCTGTATTTCGCAATAACGACAAATCTTTCTCGCAAATATCGCAAAAGTTCTTCCTCTGCGGCTTTGTTTCCCTCCCGGGCTTCAAGAAATAGTTCATCGGGTGTCATTCCTGCCTGCATACCACGCAAGTATCAGCGCTACCCACCTATCTGTCAAGTTATTTAATGACTGCGACTTAGTCGCGAAGAAGACCATATCCCAACTATTGAAACCCGGGAGACACAAAGGAATTACGAAAGGCGGGATTGCACGGGCTTGCTATATCTGAATCCAGGTCTTGCCATACAAGATCTATGGATTCATGAGCCACAAACAATAAACCCTTCAGTTTTATCGCTGAAGGGACTCAAACTCAAAAATGGCGGGG
>CAZFAL010000099.1:0-11059 GCA_964516945.1 uncultured Ignavibacteriales bacterium | reverse complement strand
GAGCACGGCTGATTTTGTGAAGTAAGCCTCTAACCGGAGTAGTGGCGTCCCTTGGGGCGCCTTGGTTGGTTGTGCTGTGTTGGTTATGCCATGCAGTTGACATTTGCGAGCAAGGCCGGGCAAGCCCGGCCACTACGGTTGGGTTGAGATAGCCACGTCCGTATTGTAGGGGCGTCGTTTCGGCGCCTTTGTTTGCATAGGCGGAAAGCCTGCACAAAAAGGGCGGGGAGACCCCGCCCCCTACAATGACACATATTGCCTCTATGCGAACAAGGGCACAGCGCGCTGTGCCCCTACATTTGAAGAGTCGTTGCGCACATGTCCGAACTCTGTTTTGCTAGACCGCTTCCACTAACTTGTCGTGCCGGTAGAGTTCGGTGTAGACACCGCCTTCCGCCATTAGCGTGTCATGTGTGCCGTCGGCTATGACTCTGCCATCGTCGAAAACCAGGATTCTGTCCACCGTGCGCAATGTCGCGGTGCGGTGGGTGATGACGATATTGGTTGTCGGATACGGCAGATGATTCAGCGCCTCCCAGAGTTGGTCCTCGGTGCGTGCATCGAGCGCCGAAGTGCAATCATCAAGTATCAATATCCGCGGCTTCGTGACCAGCGCGCGCGCCAGCGCCACACGTTGTTTCTGGCCGCCGGATATTGTCAGGCCGCGAATCCCGACAGGTGTCTGCAAACCCTGCGGAAAACGCTCCAGCTCCGTTTGCAATTGCGAGACACGCACAGCCCATCCGATATCCTCGGCGCTGATGTTCTCTCTGCCGAAGAGGATGTTGTTTTCAATGGTATCCGAAAACAACGCCGGCTCCTGTGAGACAAAACCGATGACTCCGCGTAATTGTTCCAGTTGGAACTCACGCACAGGAATACCGTCGATTCTGACTTCACCTGTATCCGGGTCTATCAAACGCGGTATCAAGTTCGCCGTCCAGGTTTTGCCGGAGCCGACTTTACCGACCAGCGCCACAGTTTGTCCGGCTTCAATCGTAAATGACACGCTGTCCAACACAGTGCGGTCTTCGCTCAATGAGAGTGAGACTGAATCAAAGGTTATCTCACCGCGAATGTCAGCCGGGATGTCGCGCTCGCCGGATTGCACTTTTGTGCGCTTGTGGCTCTGCAATTCCATCAGCCGGTCAATCGAAACCGCTGATTGCAGGCCTTTGACAAGAAACTGACCGATATCCAGCATCGGAAAGATCAACAACATGACAAAGTAATCAAACGCCAAAAAACCGCCGAGCGTGATTTCGCCCTGAATAACCATATAGCCGCCGGCCAACAGCGCCAGCGCTACACCGAATTCGGGGACATAGGTGTAGAAGGACTCTATCACAGTCTGTGCGCGCACTGCGGATATCTCCGCGGTGCGACGGTCTTCGACAACTTCGGCGAAGCGTTCTTTTTGCGGCTCCTCCTGACGGTAGGCCTTGATAACCCGAATGCCGGAAAAACAGGCGTCCATCAGGTCGTTGAGTCTTGAAATCCGCGACTGCAGATAATCATAGCGTTTATCCAGCTTGGCTGAACTGATACCATAGAGAATTATCAGCAGGGGCAGAGGCGCAATCGTAATCAGCGCCAGCTTGACATTCAGCATGAGCATGACTGTCACACTGAAGGCCACCATCAACAGCGCTTCATAGAATCTGAATATTCCCGAGCAGGCGAACCATGACAACTTCTCGGCGACATCATCGGTGAGTCGTGTGACAATATCCCCGGTGTTGAAGGCGCCATAGAAGCGCGGGCTGTTTTCGCTGATATCGGAGAACACCTCCTGCCTGAAAGCCATCTCCAGCCGGGTGTTCATCCAGGCGCGATGGTTCTGCACTATCAGGTATATCAGGAAAGAAATACCCGCAAAGCCGAGAAAGGCCAAAGACAGCGCCCCGGGCGAAGTCCAGCCCTGATTTACCAAAAACTCCGTAACCGGATCGCTGTATTGCGCCAGCGCCCCCGGACCGCCCTTCAATGAGTCAATCACATTCCGAAAGACCACCGGCTGGATGACCATCGAGACAGAGTGCAGAATAGTGAAGAACAACAAGACAAAGAGCACATAGGGAAAGCGGGCATAGAATGACGCTATCCATTTAATTTTATCCCACCAGCCGAAGCGCATCTGGCGCTGTGTGGCTTCTGATACTTCCATTGTTTTTTCTATCGCATTAGACATCAGCGGTTTCCTTTACTGTGCGCTGTTCCGGCGCAAACTGTAGACGGAACAACGAATGATAATAGCCCTCTTGCGCGACCAGCTCGGTATGCGAGCCGCTTTCAATAATTTGCCCGTCTTTGATGACCAGAATTCTGTCACAAGCCAGGATTGTCGAGAGACGGTGCGCGACAATCAACGAGGTGCGATTCGCCAGCAGTTTCTCAAGCGCCGCCTGTATGCGACGTTCAGTTTCCGGATCGACCGAGCTTGTCGCCTCATCAAGAATCAACACCTGCGGGTCGAACGCCAACGCGCGGGCAAAAGAGAGTAATTGCCTCTCGCCGCGGGAGAGATTGGCGCCGCGCTCGGCGACTTCGGCTTTGTATTTCTCCGGCAGAGTTTCGATGAACTGATCCGCTCCGACTGTCTCGGCGGCCGATCGGATTTTCTCTTCGGCTATCTCATCGGCGCCGAGAGTGATATTCGAATTGATATCACCGGGGAAGAGATAGATGTCCTGCAGAACCAAACCGTAGAGCCGCCGCAATTCATCCTTGCGCAGTTTGCGAATATCGACGCCGTCGATGGTCACAGCGCCTTTCTGCGGGTCATAGAAGCGCAAGAGCAAATTGATAATCGAACTCTTGCCGCCGCCGGTGACACCGACAAGGGCAATACGCTCACCGGGTTTAATAGCAAATGAAACATCGCGCAGGGCGTAATTGTCGTCATTGGTATATGAAAAACTGACGTTTTCAAAGCGAATCTCATCTTTCATTCGGTTCAAACCATACTCACGCTCCACCTGCGGAATTGTCTCATCAGTTTCTAATAGGGCATAGATGCGTTTGAGTCCGGAAATCGCTTTCTGAATGACATACAGCTCATCGGAAAAACGATAAATCGGCTCAAACATCTTGCGCAGGAACTGGATGAACATCACAATCACACCAATCGTAATCGCGCCCTGACCGAGCCATTTCCCGCCGAAGAACAAGATCGCGGCAATCAGCGCCGCCTCGGTGAAGAAGATGATATTGAAATAGGTTGTGGCGCCAATATGTGCGAATCTGTCAAGCAGAAATTTCTCGCGATTCACTTCCAGCACTTTCTGCTGGGCATAACGCATGCGGTGAAAGACCTGCACAATGGCAATCGACTGCAAGAACTCCGCGATACGCGAAGTGATTTCCGCCATCCGTTTTCGTGATTGCAGAAAGCGATGATTGGTCAGCTTCTGATAGATATATGTCAACGCCAGAACTAACGGCGCCGCTGTCGATATTATCAGCGTCAACCGTGGCGAAATCAGCGCCATCGTGACAAAGATGCCCGCCAGCAGGAGGAAGTCGCCGATGATGACGGTGATTGCGAAGGTGAAGAACATACGCAAACTGTCGGTGTCGGATTCCACTCGCGCCATCAGCTTACCCGATGGATTACGGTCGAAATAGGACAGAGAGAGCCGCAGGATTTTCGCAAACAGTCGCTCTTTGAGTCCGGCAATGATTGTCTGGCCAATTTTTTCGAGCTTGATACGCTGAGCATAACTGAGACCCAGCAACGCCGCCTGCGCCAGCAGATACAGCCCGACTATCATCAGCAAATCCTGCCAGTTGCGCTCAGCCATGCTGATGTCGATGGCATGACGTATCAGCAGTCCCTTGAAGACTGTCAGGGCGCTGATTATCAGCAGGAGCGAGACGCAGAATCCAACTCCCCATTTATAAGGGGCGAAGAGCGGGATGAGCTTTTTGAGCGCCTCGAAGGAGCCCATTTCTGTTTCATCGTGAGTTTTCTTATTAGTCATTGTTGTTTCTTTTATGTTCTGTCTGTGTTTCTGTCAGCGGTCATGTCGGGTTTCTCCGTCCGGCAAATGCCGGACTCCGGAACCCGACCTACGGCCCTAAACCCGTGTCTCTTCGCCCGGGCATGTCAAGTCCCAAAAACGGGGACTTGACCTACAGCTCTGTCAGTTGGCTGTCTGGACACAAAAAAACCGCGTCCGGATGAGTTCGGGCGCGGGTGACGTGGATACGGCAAGTATGGTAGTGTGTTTACCTTAACCGATAGACGTCTCCCGCAATATATTTGAGATGCTGTTGCCAGCGCTCGCTGAATCCGGATTCAGCGCCATTCCTGCGCTCATCAGGGCTATCAAACTGCGACTACGAGAGTCTGGCTGAGTGATAAGCGTACTCTGACAACGCAAAGTGGGCGCAAAACCGCTCGCGAATGCACCGATTGCATTTGTGTGTGTCATGTTCATCAGAGTATTCTCACGTTGTTATCTCTCAATAGTAACTGTGTAGCTCAATATTCTTGTTGCTACGCTTTCATCGCTTTCGAGTATAGCGCAGGTTCCTGCAAATGTCAATAAGTATTTGCCTTGGTCAAATCTATTCTGGTCCAATCCCTTCTGGTCAAATCCATTCTGGTCAAATTGTTTTGTTGTTTTGGTCAAGTTGATTCGGACTTGTTTTGGCCAAAATCTCCGGGTCGATTGAGTTTTTCATGATTCACCGGCGGGGAATTCGAGTATAAACTCCGGAGTGACTACTGCAGGCCACTAATTTATTGCTGTCGCTGTTGATGTTGATTGCGAGACGAAGGGGATGTGGCCATATTGGAGGCGCTTTCAGCGAGGTGTAAACCCTGCTGAACCCGGTAGATAAGGTACACCTTAATATAAAATATATACGAACGAAAATAACGCGATGGACTCATTTGTAATCAACGGCGGAAAACCGCTTTCCGGCAAAATCAAGACAGACGGCTCAAAAAATGCCGCTCTACCGATTCTCGCGGCGACTTTACTGGTTGACTCCGGCGTGACCACTCTCAAGAATGTGCCGGATTTGCGGGATATCAATGTGATGGTGCGCCTGCTGGAATCTCTGGGGGCCGTAGTTGAATTCGACCGGAAGGCGCACACGATTACCGTGGACGCCTCCAAGCTAAGCAGCCATGTGGCCGCCTATGAATTAGTGAGTCAGATGCGTGGGGCGTTTGTGGCGCTGGGGCCGCTGTATGCCCGTCTCGGTGAAGCTGAGGTTTCACTGCCGGGCGGTTGTTCGCTCGGGGCGCGTCCGGTGGACTATCATATCCGGGGCCTGAGAGCAATGGGAGCCGAGGTGCGCGAAAAGGACGGCTATGTAATAGCCAAACGCGGAGTGGCGAAGGACTCTGTGGTCTGTTTCGACAAGCAAAGCCATACGGGGACTGAGAACATCATCTTTGCCGCCACCCTGGGAACCGGGAAAGCCGGTTCCGGTAAGACCACAATTATTAACGCCGCCTGCGATCCGGAAGTCGTTGATGTGGTGGCCTTTCTGAACGCCGCCGGAGCGAAAATCAAGGGCGCCGGGACGGGGCAAATCGATATTCAGCCGGTCAAGGCGCTCAAACCGACAACATACACTATTCCCGGTGACAGGTTGGTCGCCGGGACATACCTGCTGGCCGCCGCCGCCAGTGGCGGAGAGGTGACTGTCTCCGGGATTGCGCCTGACTCTCTGACAATGGTCTTGGAAAAACTATCTGAGATGGGTTGTCAGACCGGCTCCGGTCGCAACTCTGTGTCGGTTTCGGCTCCGAAGCGGCTTGTTGCCTGTTCGGCGGTGACCTATCCGTTTCCGGGATTTCCGACGGATTTGCAGGCCTGCATGATGGCGACCATGACGGTCGCTGACGGTGTAAGCCGTTTGCGGGAAACGATTTTCGAGGACCGTTTCGGCCATGCCATGGAGATGCGTCGTCTCGGAGCCGATATAACAATATCGTCTGATGAGGCGATAATCCGGGGAGTCAAAAAACTGAATGGCGCCACTGTGATGGCCGGTGATATTCGCGCCGGGGCCGGATTAGTTATCGCCTGTCTGGCCGCGAGGAAACAATCTGTCGTGAACAGGGTTTATCATATAGACAGAGGGTATGACCGGCTCGAAGAGAAGCTCTGCGAGTTGGGGGCGGAGGTCAGCAGAGTATCTTCATAATAGTATCTTCACCAAGACTTCCATTTGCGCTGACCGGAAGTACGTTTCAGGAAGTATGTTTCAGAAATCAGTTTCAGGAAACGAGTTTCAGGGCTTAACATGCTCAGGAATTGAACAAGCATGGAATCTGTCTTTCGGCAAAAGGAGAACATCGCAATCGAAAAGGCCGAAAGAGTACATATAGCGAACTGTAAGGGATAACTCATGGCACAAGTGAGGACAATGACACACTCTCCCGGTCTGAATGACCGAATTCACAAAATACACTACAAGCGTCTGATAAAAAGTGTTTGTGTTGCAACGGCGTCGGCTCTCTTGCTGGCTCTGGCGTTTTCTGTGTTTGCCGCATCAAAGGTTGAGGCGCAGGAAACGGTGTTCGGCAAGAACAAGGTTGCCTATCGAAAATTCACCTGGGAATACATCCAGTCTGAACACTTTGACATTTATTACTATGACTCGCAATACACGGTCGCCAAGTTCTCCGCCAGTGTGCTCGAGAACGCCTACAAGATTATCATCAAGCAACTTGGCTATGAATTGCACAACCGGATTCCGGTGTTCATTTATCTGTCACCGAATGATTTCCAGACAACGAGTATCACATCCGGCATTCTTCCCGAGGGAGTCAACGGATTCACTGAGGCGTTTAAGAAGCGTATCGTGGTGCATTTCAATGGCTCTTATGCCGACTATCGTCACCTTCTGCATCATGAGCTGACTCATGCTGTCGTGTATGACATGATGTTCGGTAGTTCGCTGAGTTCACTGATTTCCCGTCAAAGATTATTCAATCTCCCGCTCTGGTTTGCTGAGGGATTCGCTGAATACAGCTCACGCAATCACTGGAATTATCTTTCCGACATGATTGTGCGTGATGCGACAATTAACAATTACCTGCGTCCGCCCGGGTTTATGGGCATTCTGGCATATACCGAAGGCGCGATGCTTATCAACTATATTGCAAACAAGTATGGTGAGGACAAGCTCGGCGAGATTATTCGCAAAGGCAAGGTCATGCTCTCGATGGATAGGGCGGTGAAGGCCGCGCTCGGTGTGAGTATGGACAAGCTCTTCAGCGATTACACGCTGATGCTCAAAGAGCGGTACTGGCCTTCGATTGCGCGCCGCAACACGACAGTCAAGATAGCCAAGCAATTAACTAAACATGGACGTGACGGAAGTTTCTACAATGAGAAGCCGGTGTTTTCACCTACCGGTGATGAAATCGCGATTTTTTCGGACAGGTCCGATTATGAAGAAATCTACATGATTTCAGCGACTGACGGGCAGGAGCGTCGCAGGATTACCAAGGCTTCCCGCACCGGCGACCTTGAATCATTGCACTCCTATTTCTCAGGCATCACATTTTCACCGGACGGTGACAATATCTGCTTTGTCGCCAAGTCCAACGGCTATGACGCATTGATGTTTATCAATGTCTCGAAACGCAAAGTGTACCGAAAAAAAGAGGTTTTTACCAACGGCATGAAAGCCAATGGTCTGCGCTCACCGCGCTGGTCACCGGACGGTAAGAAAATAGCTTTCAGCGCATTGCTGGACGGTCAACGGGATGTCTTTGTGTACAATCTTGATACTGATGTATTGCATCAGATCACCAATGATGTTCATGACGATCAGGACGCATCCTGGATGCAGGATTCAAAGACATTGATTCTCTCTTCTGACCGGCCACATCCGGATAACAACCCTGACAGGATAGAAAGAGACCCCACAGGTGTCTACAAAGATGACGACGGATCACCGCTACGGTTTGGGGCGTACAATCTGTTCACATTGAACACCGAAACCGGTGAGACGGAACCAATCGCAGTTGGCGAAGGCAACAACGGTCAACCGTCGGTTTCGCCGGACGGTAAAAAGGTCTGCTTCATTTCGAACAGGAACGGTATTGACAATATATACCTGCATTATTTCGATTCCACCGGTTCGATTGCAATTACTGATTTGCTGACCGGCGCCGGCTCACCGTCGTGGTCACCTGACGGAAAAGAGATCGCCTTCAGTTCATTCAATCAGGGCGGTTTCGACATTTTTGTGATGGACGAAATCCTTCCGGCCGGTGATAATGGTGTACTGACATTGTCTGACTATTTCGCCGGAAAGTTCGAAAAGGGCTATGTGGAGCCGGAAGTAGCGGATACTACGATAGATACTACCATTCTTGTCTGGTCACCGAAGACACTTGGCTGGCTGGACACGGATTCGTCATCATCCGGTGATTCATCCTCTGCAGCGCTGAGCGACGCCGGAGCCGCTGCGGGCAAGTCTGCAGGAGATACAACTGGAATAACTGACGAAGGTGACTTTGTCTTTGTGTCAAACAAACATCCGAAAGACGCTACAGCTACTGCGTCCACTCAGGGGGGGACATCACCGGACAGTACCACCGCCGGTTCCGGTGAGGGGCAGGCGGATTCCACGAGCGTTGACTCCACTGGCACCGGTGATTCCGGTGATTCAGACACAGACACAGACACAGACACTGACGCTGATGGCGGCCCTGCGCCGGAGGATGACCCGTATTCACCGTATTATCAGGATAAGGGAGACCCGCTCTCCGGGCTGTTGACCGATGTTCCGGATGACAGTTCGCGGCTCGTCGGTGGTCAGCAGGGCAGAGCGCCGGATATTTCGGTTGCGGGATCTCGTGTCGGCGATGAATATGTGGTCAAACCCTACAAAGTGAAGTTCACACCGGATCTGGTTACCGGCGGTCTGAATTATGACACGTTTTTTGGTGTTCGCGGGCAGTCGTTCTTTGTCCTCAGCGATTACCTCGGTGAGCATCAGATTTTTCTGGCGACTGACATTGTCAATACGATTGACCAGTCGAATGTGCAGGCCTTCTATTTTAACAGCACACATCGGACGAGATTTGGCGGCGGATTGTTTCACAGTAAGAATTTCTATATTGAGAACTTCCCGGGTTCTGTGAATGATCGTGTGTTCTCGGACAGAATCTATGGCCTGACTGGCTCAGCGTCGCACCCGTTTTCGACATTTTCACGAATTGATTTGAGCGCTTCACTGACGATAATTGATCGTAACTATCGCAGTGTTGTGACCACGAGTGTCCCGGGAATTCCCGGCCTGACATCATTTTTTGACCCGCGTGAGCCGCGTTCAACAAAAGCCACCACACTTTCGCTATCCTACACGCATGACAATGTCCTCTGGGGGCTGACCGGCCCCATCAATGGTAGCCGCTCCAAACTGACTGTTTCGGTGGCTCAGGATTTCTTTTCAGGAGAGACACAACGCTTCCTGACGGATGACAACGGTAATTTCCTGATTGACAGTGTCTCGACCGGGGCGAATCCAGAGATATTTTTCGCGACACGAACGCGCAAGAATCTATCCTATATTGCCGCCGAAGTGGATCATCGCAAGTACTGGCATCTGTTCCGGTCTTTTTCGGCGGCGTTCAGGGTTTCCGGCGGGGCATCATTCGGAAGCACACCGAAACGCTATTTCCTTGGCGGGACGACGAATTATATTACAAACCGGATAAACAACGCCGATGTGTACGAAGTTGAAAACCTCTATTTCTCTGACGTCGTAACTCCTTTGCGAGGATATGATTATTACGAATTATCCGGCACCAGATACTTCCTCACAAATTTCGAATTCCGCTATCCGTTTATTGACTATTTGCAGATTCATTTCCCACTGCCGATGGCTCTCTCACGTGTTCAGGGGGTTACCTTTTTTGATTTTGGAGCGACATGGCAGGGGAGCGATTTCCGCTTTACGACAACTCAGGACGGTCCGAGACGTCTGGCTGACCCGAAGGGCGGCTTCGGCTGGGGAATACGAGCCAATTTGGGTTTCCTGCTCTTACGCTATGATATGGCCTGGGCGACCGACTTCAATTCAGTCGCTGACAGCCCGAAGAGCTATTTTTCGTTCGGAGCGGACTTCTAACTGTCCGTATTGCAGGGAGTTTGCCCGGAACAAGTAAATCGTAAGGCGCCATCATCGCGATGGCGCCTTTTTGTGTCTGCTTCGAATCTCCTAAATCATTGAGCGACTGGGACAAACGGAAACTGTCGAAAAAAAGTTGAACGAATTAGCGAAATGTGAGTGTTATTGTCCGGCAGTGGGTTAGGAGCAATTGAGGGTATAGGGCTGGATGCGCAACTTTCGATAACCCCGATAAGTCATTGTAATACAGCTAAGTACACGGCGTATAAATATGCCGCTATTTTTTGTCAAGCTTTCGTTGTGGGTTGACAAGCCGTATTGTGGAGGCGTACAATTGGCTCAGCGGTTTTCTTAGCGCTGTGCGGAAAACTGGCGGTATCGTCTAACGGTTCAGGACACGGGATTCTCATTCCCGAAATCGGGGTTCGATTCCCCGTACCGCTAAAAGCTTTCGCGAAGCGATAAAAACCTCCTCGAAAGAGGTCTTCCAGATGACGGGTCGGGGCAGTAATCCCGGCCCGTCTTCTTTTGTGCAAACCCTATCTCGTTTTATCTTTTGCCGGATTAGTTGTAGGTCGGGTTCCGGAGTCCGGCAACTGCCGGACGTAGAAACCCGACATGTTCACATCCAGCAGACATGTCAGGTTTCTCTCTCCGGCATCTGCCGGATTTCGGAACCGGACCTTGTCTTCGCTTGTTTACGTTCCGTTCGGGTCAATTCTTGTATTTGATACTACAACCGTAGGATTTGTTGGCGGAGGGCTTGACCGGTTTTCCGTCCCGGTAGGCCGCAAGGATATCGGCGACATAAATATGCCGGTTTTCGGGCTTCCGGCGACCGTAGGGATCATTATCGATAGCGCCGCTGAACACGAGCTTGCCTGATTTATCGATGACGAACAGCGCGGGGGTGGACTTGGCGCCATACAGATGCCCGACACGACCT
>CAZFAL010000098.1:0-11197 GCA_964516945.1 uncultured Ignavibacteriales bacterium | reverse complement strand
GTGTCACGTCCACATCACGTGACCAGGTGTCTGCGGTGCAGGTTGAATTTGAATACGGAAACGATATTGAGGAGGCGGCGACGAAGGTTTCGACAGAACTACCGCGTGTGCGCGGTATGTTGCCGCAAGGAGTCAAAGATCCGCTGATTTTCAAGATAACTGACGCCGCTCATCCGCTGTTGGTACTCGCAGTTAGCGCCGCAAAAAACACCAATCTGACATCGGGACAAATCCGACGTCTGGCGGAAAATCCTCTGCGGGATAAACTGCTGAATATCCCCGGCGTAGCGGAAGCTGAGGTTTTTGGCGGTGACAAAAAACAAGTTACGGTAGACCTTGATCGTAATCTGCTTGAAGCTCATAAGCTAACGGTCGGCCAGGTCGCTCTGGCGTTGAAAAACTCAAACATCTCGACTCCGGCGGGGTTGATTTACCGCGATGAAAAGCGCTTCCTGCTGACCACACAGACCTTGGCGCATAATCCAGAAGATGTCGCAAATATTCTGGTTCCCTTGCAGGGTGGCTCATATGTGCGGATTGCCGACCTCGGAAATGTCAGTTGGGGTAAAGCTGATGTGAATGCGCTCTATCGGGGTAACAACAAGGATGCAGTGGCTGTTTCGTTGCTTCGCGGTGAAAATGGCCATGCGCGGGAAATTATCTCTGATATCACAGCGAAGATGCCGGAGATAAAATCCGAATTCCCGATGTTGCACATTGAACAATCAGACACACAGGGGCGTCTGATTGATTTGACTGTTGACAACATGCTCGGTGCGTTGCGCGATGCGGTTATCATGACCATCATCGTGATACTGCTGTTTCTCGGCAACACACGCGCTTCAGTCATTACCGCTCTGTCATTGCCGTTTACATACCTGTTGACGTTTGCCGTTTTGAAAGCGATTCATTTCGAATTCGACATGGTCACACTGACGGCGGTGATTATCGCAGTGGGGTTATTGGCCGATGACGCTATCATTGTCATCGAGAATATAGAGCGACATATCAGAGAAACCGGTGACAGTAGTGTTGCTTCAGCGGCAAAAGGCACAAAAGACATTTTTCTTGCGGCGGCCTCCGGCACGGTGAGTGTCATCATTGTCCTTATCCCGATTATGTTCATCGGTGGCTATGTCCAAACAGTTCTGAGACCGCTGACAGTCACGTTGTCTATTGCGCTGGTTGCCTCGCTGATTGTCTCGGTGACAATTATTCCGCTACTGGTACCGTGGCTGATGCGTCCCGGCAGACGTGACCCGTTGTATATGATACTGCAACCGGTCGAAATCTATTTCCTGAATCCACTTAAACACTTCTATGCCCACATGGTCAGTTGGGGCCTGAATCATAAGGCGCTGGTTCTGGGAGGTTTTTTTGTGGTCTTCATTGTTTCTCTGATGCAAATGAAGATTCTCGGACGTGAGTTGATGCCGGTGATGGACACCGGAACATTCATAATTAATTTCGAGGCCGAACCGGACGCCGATGCGCCACAAATGGCGGAATTCATGAAAGAGGTTGAGCAGATTGTTAAGCGCAATGTCAAGCCCGAATGGTTGATTTCGATGTCTTCGGTAGCCGGCTCAGAGCCGGGTGTCAAGTCTTTTGGCGCCGAGAGAGTCTTGCAACACGGACAAATCATCGTCAACACCGTTGACAGATTTCAACGCGACGAATCAGTCTTTGAAATAGAAGACAGAGTCAGAAATGACATGCGTAAGATTCCGGGATTGATTTACGCCGATGTTGATGTCTTCGGAGCTACCCCGCTTAATTCACTGCGCGGAACGGTGGATTTGATGATTACCGGTCCGGATCCAAAGGTCCTCGACAGGTTGGCCGACGAGACTCTGGACAGGGTGAAGAACGTCGGTGGTCTGACCGGGCTTGAACGCTCCTGGCAGGGAAGTTCACGGCGAATCAACCTGAATGTCAGCGAGGAAAAGTCGCGGATATATGGGCTAACCGCCGATGAAATCGCGCATCAGGTGGCGCAGTCAGTTGGCGGAACACCGGGAGGCAATTTGCGAGTGACCGGCGAAAACCCGATTCCAGTCTGGGTGAGACTGAAAGCAGAGCAACGCTCCTCCGCTGAAGATTTGGCGGCGCTGCAAATTCGCGCGCATAGCGGAAAACTGATCCCGCTGACGGCAGTGGCAACTCCGGAAATCGTCCATGCCCCGACAGCAGAGACACATCAGGCGCTGTTGCCGACTGTCGATGTGCTCGGGTTTCGGTCGAGCATTTCAACGACGCAGTTGCATACGAACTTGGTGGAGGCGCTGAAAGGTTTCAAACTTCCGCGTGGCTATACGCTAAGTTATGAGGGCGAATACAAACAGCTCAATGAGTCCTTTGGCAGATTGATTAAGTCACTGCTGTTTGGACTGGCGTTATTGTATTTGATGCTGGTGATTGTATTCAAATCATTCTTCGATCCGTTTGCCATCATGGCCAGTTTGCCGCTGGCGGTGATAGGCGCGGCCTGGGCGATGATGCTCGCTGATAAACATAGCTGTATGCCGTCGTTCATGGGTTTGATTCTCCTAATGGGTATCATAGTCAAGAACGGGATTCTGCTGGTGGACTTTGCCAAGGTGGCGATGGAAGAAGGCAAGAGCGCCCGAGACGCTATCCTGCAGGCGGTGCAACTTCGTACGCGACCGATTCTGATGACCGCCGCTGCGGCGGCTGTCGGCATGATACCGATTGCAATGGAATGGGCAGTTGGGATTGAACGTCTCTCCCCGCTGGCGGTGGTGGCTATCGGCGGACTGATTACCGGCACGTTCCTCACATTGCTGGCTGTCCCGGTGTTCCATTTCCTGATTGAGACCAAGCGCCGCGAACGGGCGGCTCGCCACGCGGTGCAATAGATGCAGTGGAACAGAACAATAGTGGTTCAGTTTCACGGAAACATCTCACGAGAAACATCTCACCAGAAATATCTCACCAAAGCAAAAACTCCCGAAGTCAGGACGACTTCGGGAGTTTTTGTTTATCTGTGAGACTGATAGCGCCAGCCTTCATCCTCCGGGAATTGAGAGCGTCAGCACAGTTCTTTCGCAAGGACTCCTCCAGTGGCTCCCACGCCCAAGACGCGCCGAGCATCACAACCAAGCGCTAAACTACAAATCGGTTGCAACAAAGTGGCGGGCCCTACGAGACGAGTTTCCAAAACATGACCTCATCTGCAGATTACTGTGCGTCGGGCAAAACTCAATCCTGCCAACACGTTCAAATCAGCTTCGGCTCGAGTATTGAAGCTGTATTGTACTTTGAAACCATCACGCCGATATAGATTGTCAAATGCCAAAGAGTCAAGATGGTTTGACATGTCCATGTTTTGCGCAGTCGAACAGTGTATGTATTTCATTGTTAAACATAAAAGAAGTATGGCGCTGTGACTCAGTGAACATTTCACGTTGACAAAATGTCTGTCAGCCAGTATTGCAATCTGAATGCAGTTTAGTCATTTTTCACAATTGTCAAAATGAGTGACTTTTTGAGCTTCTAACAGGTGTTGGCGCCTTATCGAATCCATAAATTCTGTCGATACATGAATATGTCTATGTCATTGCGTCGATCTGCCAATCTGTCGGCTTGCTCCCGGGAGATAAGACATTACATGGTCTAATGTGGCACATGGTCTAATGCGGCGCGTTGTTGGTAGCGCTACCGGGGCGTTTGGTAGAATCGGGACTGAATTGGGTAGTGGCAGACAGAGATGAGAAGACTGTACTGATAACGATTGCAATAGGGTGTGGAGCATATTTTTTGCTTGACAATCGGAAAACATTTTAGTATGAATAGTAACGGCAACGGTTGCAAGTTCACCGTCAGAACAGCTACAAGTCATTGTGGTCATTGCGGCGCCAATTTCTCAGTTTGCATTTCAGTCGTGAGTTTTCCTAAGAATTCCCCGCGTAGCGGTGTGTCCAACATCTTCACTACCTTTCAAATAACCTACAACACAAGTACAGCAGGTCAAACACTATGAGTCTTCCATCATCCTTACTTCATCGCGCGCGCGCGTTCGTTACATTGCGCAACACTACTTCGCAGCAGTCAAAACTTCCTATCCTGACTTTATTATTGATGGTAGTATCGATTGTGGCATTGCCACGCCTTGGTTTCGCTCAGTGGACAGAGCTGGGCCCTTACGGCAAAAACATTCATGCCCTGACACAGGCGCCGGACAATCCCAATATTATGTTCGCAGGTTCGTTTGGTTGGGGAACGTTTTCAAGTTTTGATAATGGCGCCACCTGGGTGAACCACCGACTTGGTTTGACGAACAGTTTTGTGCGCGCTATCAAAGCCCGCAGTTCAGCGGTGATTGTTTGCGGCTCCAATGATAACATTGCGCGAAGCGCTGACAGCGGCGCTACATGGGTAGTTGTACAAACAACGCTGAAGTCTGTGCGCTCTATCGACTGGGATCCGGTGACCGGTAAATGGTATGCAGGCACATTTGGTGATGACTTGTATGTCAGCTCAAATGACGGTGTCAACTGGACAAAAGTGATTGTCAGTGACCCTATTAGTTTACAGACGTTACATAAGATACGTTCAGTAAGAGTTTTTGGTGTAGATTCGGTTTATGCCGCCGGTTCAATCACTAGTATTACGACCGGAGGCGCGCTGTTTCGGAGTGTCAATGGCGGCCTGAGTTGGACTCAAGTACAACAGGGTATCGGTGTGCGAAGCACCGTCAATTCAGTGTCAGTCTCACCAAACTCTCCGGCTACCAGCTACATTTTTGGCACAGCCGCCAATGGGATGTACAAGAGCACAACCGGCGGGCTGACGACAATTCAAATCAACGCCGACAGCACATTGAATCCACTTCCTGACCTTGATATCTCGACAACCGGCTTTACCGGCGCCTATCGGATGGCCGGTAGCAATACACTCGGCAATCTTTATCTGCGGCATCTGGGTGACACAACAATCGGCTGGATTGGCGCCAGCGGGCTTCCCGGTGGCAACGCAACACCGAAGGCAATTCTCGACGCCGGAGGTGGAGCGAGGATTATCGCCGGTCTCAAAGAGGAAGGCGCGTATGTTTCCAATGACAGTGGCTTGAGCTACAGCCCTCTTTCGCAAAGTCTGTTGCGCACAGCAGTGCGCGGGATTGCCTTCACGTCAACCGGCAGAGTTGTGGCCGGTTTGGGATTTGGGGACAAGATATTCCACAGTGACAACTTCGGCACAAGCTGGGTTCGTGATTCACTCGGCTCTTTCAATTCAATCTTTGATGTGGAAAAAGCCACGAACGGAGATCTGTACGCCGCTCAATACGGCACAGGTGTGCTGAAGAGTTCAGATAACGGGACGACCTGGAGTCAGGCCGACACATTAGTTATTAATCGCTTTGTGCGCGCAGTGGCGCCGGATCCGTTTAATTCACTTGTCGTGTATGCCGGAACCGGTAATGGCGTCTTCAAGACAACCAATGGTGGCTTGAGCTGGGCGGACGCAAAGGGTGGAGTGATACCGTTCAGCACATCCATTCGTTCATTGAAGGCCTCACCATTGACATCCGGATTGATTCTCGCAGGAACTGATGTCGATTTTCTCTACCGAAGCGCAAATGGCGGCTTGACCTGGTCACATGTAACTTCTGCCAATGGATTTGCCTCTCAAGATGTATTCGTGCGCAGTATCGGTTTTGACCCGGTGGCGGCGAATGTGGCCTATATCGGCTCTGACAGCGGTCATGTGTATAAGAGCGTTGACGCAGGCGCCAACTGGAGTTTCCTCGTTGACCTGCCTACAGTTAATTCAGTGCGTCGGATTCTGGTAAACCCGGCCAACACTTCAAACATTTTTGTGGCAACATTCGGCGGAGGCGTATTTGTCACTGAGGATGGCGGCGCCACCTGGTATGCCTACAATGACCCGCTGGTCAGTTTGAAGGTCTATACAATAGAAATCCGTCCGGGGACAAATCCGCCGGAGTTGTGGGTCGGAACCCGCTGGGGCGCCTGGAAACAGGTCTTTACCGGCCCTCCGGCAGATATCTTTCCGGTAATTAGCGGTCCTGCCAGCTCATGTGTCACTGCCGGTTCAATGATTACGTTGGACTACACCGCAACAGATCAGAACACAAATGATATCCTGCAGTTTTCTCTCGTGGGACCCGGCTCTGTAACATGGACTCCATCGACAAGTCCGAATTCGGTGACATATCAATGGCTGACAACATCAGGTGATGTTGCAGGGTCACCATATACAGTTGACATTATTGTTGACGACGGCGCCGGTGGGCTTGATACTGCTCTTGTGGATTTGACAGTCGTGGACCCTGCGAATCCTACCGGTTGCTCCTGTTGCGCAGTCGCAGGCGACGCAGACCACAATGCCAGATTTAATATTGCGGATGTGACATTTATGATTAATCGAATCTTCAGCGGTGGACCGGCGCCTGCGTGTAACGACGAAGCTGACGCCAACGGCACCAATAGCTTCAATATCGCTGATGTCACGTACTCTATAGCGAGAATCTTTTCCGGAGGCCCCGCCCCGGTTTGTGGCACAACAGGAAGTTGAGTCCGCAAAGGCGGTGTAACGAGTTTTTGTAGGAACAAGCTCTTGCGAAAACAATCTTTTTCGAAAACAGTCTTTCTCGAAAACAAGCTTATCTGAAGGGATGCAATGACAGCGCTTGGTATTACTTTACTCCTGATTGCAATCGTGTCAACATACATGATTGTGCAGGCGTCACGTCATGCAAAGCACCTGCATGAGATTCCTGTGCGCGTGCATGTTAATGGCACGCGAGGGAAATCATCTGTCACGCGGCTGATAGCGGCCGGGTTACGGGCAGGTGGTATCACAGCGATTGCGAAAACCACCGGCACTAAGCCACGCTTCATTTACTCTGACGGCACAGAGGTTCCGGTTGTGCGCGCCGGGAAAGCAAACATTATTGAACAGGTGCGCATTGTGCGTCGCGCCGCAGAGCTTGGCGCCGAGGCGCTGGTTGTCGAATGCATGGCAATCAAGCCGGAATTGCAGTCATTGCTCGAAGACCGGATAGTGAAATCTACGCATGCGGTGATTACCAATGCGAGGGCTGACCATCTTGATGAGATGGGTCCAACGGTGACAGATGTCGCTTATAATCTCTCCCGGACGGTGGCTCAGGACGGCGCTCTGTTTACCGCCGAGCGCGACAGATTGCCAATGCTCTGTGAACGGGCCGCTGAAAGAAATTGTTCGGTCAATGTGGCGCTGGAGGAATCAATTCCTGAATCCGATATGATGGGGTTTTCATATTTTGAACACGCCGAGAATGTCGCCTTGTCGTTGTCAGTTTGTCAGGCGCTTGGCGTTGAACGTCAGATAGCGCTTCAGGGTATGTATGAATCCACACCGGACCCCGGCGCGTTGCGGATGTTTCGGCTGGAAGTCTTTGGCAAGAAAATCACTTTCATCAATGCGTTCGCCATCAATGACCCGGACTCTTATATTATGGTCTGGAAGCGCTTGAAAAAGAGAGTGCCAGCCGATGCGCGTTTTGTAACGATTGTGACATCACGCGCCGACCGGGCGCAACGCGCTGAACAACTCAGCGAATTGATATCCGGGGAGCTTCAGGCGGATTTATGTATCGTTGCCGGTGAGGGAGCGCGACCGGTTATTGTTCATGCGAAACGAAAAAAGGATTTCAACGGCCTGGTGGAGGATTTTGGAGATGCGACACCGGCCGATATATTTGAACGGGCGCTGGAATTTGCCGCAACAGGGGAAGTTGTTGTCTACGGTATCGGCAATATCGTCGGCGCAGGAGAAGAGATAGTCAATTATTTTCGGAGCAGAGGAAAAGAAGTTGTTTACGGAGACACTACAAAGTCTGATAATTGAATCTGTCGGTCTCGGCCTGGTTCTGAGTCTCATCTTTAGTGAGACGCTCGGTCTGGCTGCCGGCGGTATGGTTGTGCCGGGGTATATCGCCCTGATGATCCATGATCCGGGGCGCTTAATCGGCACTATTCTGGTGGCTCTGGCAACATATGGCGCGGTAAAACTGCTCAGTTCGGTGGCGTTTATTTATGGCCGGCGCAGAATTGTTTTTACGATTCTTATTGGGTTTGTGCTTGGGTTGGTGTCGCGTGACCTGCTGGTGTTTGACATTGCGGGTATGAATTTTGAACTGCATACGATTGGCTTAATCATTCCCGGACTTATCGCTAATTGGATGGAGCGTCAGGGAGTGATTTCAACACTGTCAATGATGATAATAGCCGCAGTCTTTATTCGCCTCTTGCTGATGATTCTCTCCGGTGGAAATATTGGACTCGGAGGGGCTGAACTGCTATGAAATGGAAAGAAGATAAAGCTCCGTCCTGGCATCTGTTGGCCCTTGCGGCATTGTCTCTGATAGTCTTTATGCTGGCTGAAAAGACCGCGACACAAGTCAAACAGCCCCGCTACCGCACAAAGATTCGCGCCGCACAAACAACACTCGCGGCGCAGCAGGCAATCCGTGACGAATTACAACGCAGGAACATTACAATAGACTTGCGCAACGATCCCTGGGGAACCGGGCTGATTGGCGAAGAACGGACTGTTATCACCTCCGACAGAGGTGTGAGCTCCGCGAAAGTGCTGGCTACCAACCCCAACTTTGCGGCGGCCTTTGTGGATTTGCTCCATCGCGCCGGTGTCCGCAAGGGTGATAAAGTCGCAATAGGAATGACCGGTTCGCTGCCGGGCTGGGATATTGCCATGCTCGCGGCCTGTAAAGCGATGAAAGTCACACCGATAGTGATTTCATCTGTTGGCGCATCAGACTGGGGAGCCAACCGTCCCGACTTGACCTGGCTGGACATGGAGCGTCTGATTCGCGAGAAGGGTGTTATGCCGTTCAAGTCAGTCGCCGCCTCGATGGGCGGCGGTGGTGACTATGGCCGCGGTTTGTCTCCTGAAGGCAGGAAACTGATTCGGGAATCTATGAAGCGTTGTGGTGTGCCGATGATTGACGGCAAATCACTCGAAGAGAATATTCAATTACGTATGACCTTCTATGACGGGCTGGCGGATTCCAGTGGCTATGCGGCATATATCAATATCGGTGGTGGTCTTTCCTCGCTGGGCGGACGCTACAACAACAAAATCATCCCCGCAGGATATTCACGGCGCCTGCCACCGGCGAATTATCCCGTCAGAGCCGTCATTAACCGTATGTCTGAGAAAGGCATCCGGATTATCAATTTGACAAATGTGCTGAAAATGGCGGAAAAATACAATTTAACGACTGTCATCGGTCCGGAGGCGCCGGACATCGGCGTTGGAACTCTTTACTTCAAAGGCCAGTACAATATCTCAACGACCATTATGCTGACTATCGCGCTGGCGCTGATTGTATTCGCCGTCATTCGAATTGATATCAAGCATTACTTTGGTCGCCGGAAACGCGTTATTACACCCAGACCCGGAGAGGGAGTATGAGATTTCAGATACGCACATGTCTGACATTGGGATTTGTGTTAGCCGCCACAATGATTGGCAATGTGGTGGCAAAACAGGTCACACCGGAGTCCGGCGAACTGATGACTCTGGACATTGCCGGTAAGCAGAGCGCGTATTATCGAATTAGTCGGGACAGCTCATTGTTTGTCACACTCTCCGGTCCGGGGACATTGACAGGCATCGTGCGTTTGATTACGCCTTCGGAAATGCACACGCCTGTCACCTATACACTGATTGTGAGCAACGGCGAGAAGCTGGTTAAAACGCTTAACTCCACAACCTCAACAAGTCAGTGGCATTGGCTTGGCAATTCCGCAGGAGTGGGGAAGTCCCGTAAGTTTCATGTGCGCATTGGCGACGGTAAACATCGGTTGCGGTTTTTGCTAAAGAACACATTGGCCTCTGGGGCCGGAATCAGATTCAATTTCGACAAGAGTTCACCACATGTCGGCGAATCACCGCTGTATCCACTTTCCATGCGCGAGCAGGTGACGGTGCAGGTTCGTGAACGGTCACTTGATTATGCGATTATGGATGTAGAGAAGCCGGTCACCGTTCGCGTTATTGGCCCGACACGCTTGCGGGTTGTTTCACGACTACTCTATTCGGGACTTATGAAAGGCCCAAAACAGTATTCGATAGTCGCCACAATGGACAAGCGTGAATTGCCTGTAAAAGAATTGAAAACGAGGAAGTCGTTTACTACGAAAATAATCAATCACCCGGAATGGATTTCAGGCCGAAGCAGGACGTTCTATGTGCCTATCCCGACCGGAGAGCATGTTGTCTCTTTCCGGATGTCTGCAATTGAAGCTCCAGGGGTGGCGCTACGATTTTCAATCCCCAAAGAAGATACGAAGAAGTGACCTACAGAAAACTACCTCACAGCTCCCACCCTCCCCTGACAACAGCAACTCAACCAATCAACGCCCGTTTGTATATCGCCGTGTTTTGCGCGGTGTTTTTTGTGTTGTGTAGCCCTCAACCACAACTGACCCAGGCGCATGTTTTGTCTCAGAGTGGAGTGTCCGGTACGATCGCCAAAAGGCATCGCAGGCACATCGTGAGACCGACAAAACTCAGCGGCTATCTTGCGCTTTCAAGCCATTACGACAACAATGTATTTGACTACTCGGATTCAAACAAAACGGAGTTCGCCAGTGGAACAAACCCCGACAGGTATCCGATTGACAGACTTGACGATATTATCACGACTGTCGCCGCTCGTGGCGATATCATCTGGCGCAGAAAACGCCATTCAAACTGGCGCCTTCGTTTTCGCTATGACGCATCACTCTATCGTCACAACACATTTCGCAACTACAATCAACTCGGGATAGAACTGCGTCGCAAAAAACGACACTCATATACAAAAGTATCTATACTCTGGACACCGAATTACTATCTCAGACATTTGTTCTGGAGCGCCATTCGTTCATCCCAACCACGAAACCCCATCCTGACCCCCAACAAGTACGCCCCGGCGAATCTGACGAAGGTTGGAATCTATATCGATCATGAACGACGACTCGCGCGTCGCTTGTATGGAAGACTCTCCGGAGGACTTACATTCAAAAATTATGCGTCTCCGTTTGATGAACGCGATAATACCTCATGGTCCGCATCGGCGAGATTGCGGAGAACCATCAGTCGACATTTTGAAACATTTGTCGCGGGCTCTATTGTCTCTGTCCGTGGCGGTTCGGGAAACTAC
>CAZFAL010000097.1:0-11266 GCA_964516945.1 uncultured Ignavibacteriales bacterium | reverse complement strand
CCCCTAATTAGCTCATAGCTACCTTGCGCAATTAGCGTGTGAAATCCTTCTGGTATCGGAAACTCAAATTTTTCACCTTTCCTCAGCTCCAAGTTTCTTGCGACCACAATTGTATTTGTTCCACTACAAAGGGAGATAGATTCAAATCTAGCAACTTCGTCTTCGATTTCACTTATTATGAGAGCCTCGTATCCTTCGACAATTACTTCGTCCTTGGGTTTTACGAGCAAGTCGCAAAGAAACTGAACACCAGACTCATTCTTTCCATAAAGAAAGGGACAACAACCTGCCTCAATATAGGAGTTGATTGTAAGCGTATTCTCAAGATCAAAACTATGCGTTTTGAAACCCTTCCCATTGAGAGTTGCTTCTAAAGGATGAAAAATAGGACCTAAATGCACGAATTCTTCTAAATCACGAAATCTTTCGAGGGAATAGACGTAATTTAGTCTCGACGCAAACTTGTCAGCTATTTGTTCTGACTCATTATTCGGCGCTGAGGACAGTGGCGCCAGAAGAATCTCACACGGAATAATCGAATAATCAGCAATTGATTGTTGGTCAGATTCAAGTCCGGTATGTTCTCGATTGTTGCCTCGTAGCTCTCATAAGCACTCGAATGAAAAAGTGTTCCATCAGGCAGATAGTAGGACCGACCTTCATAACTTGATATTCTGCAACCCTTCGTACCATGATTTCTTATTACAAGTAGCACAATCCAAATCGGCCGGAGCAGTATGTGTTCAGCTATACTGTCATTTGCACACTCTGAGAACCAGTACAACGCCCGACAAAAACTGTGTGGACTACTTCCTTTCTCAATCCTCTCATTGAGAAGGGGATATCCGATCTCTGAATCATGCAGCTTCAAGATGCCAGCACAATCTGACACTAACAGCTCTCTGCTCACAATTGACCCGACTTGTTCTGGTTCCGTAACTGGTGATTGTCTCCAATTCGAATACTCTTGGTTTACGTCTTGCCTTCTGAAGCATGCCTTCATAGTCTTGAAAACTTGATTGTCATGTATGTAGATAGTACTACACTCAATAGCGGCTTTTATGTCGTTGAAATCGTTGCACAGAATCCGCTCGATTACATCATCGCTCTTCACCAATAGGTACTGAAAAGATATACTCTCAGTGTTCTCGATATGGAACAACTTTATTACGCTTTCCAGAGCCTTCCACGCGGCTAAGGATGTCTTTATCTCTTCAAGTGTCAGCATCCATCACCTCATCAATACCACTCGCCACACGTCTCTCTACTCACAGCTGGCGTGGTGCCCATTTTCCCCTTACAACCTCACACCAATCCCCCAACTCCCCGTTGATAGAGACAAACACCAAAAAAACCACCCGGCGTGCCCGCGACCTTGGTCGCGGTTTCTTGCTTATTCCGCAAGCACTTCGGCTATCTTGGCTCGGATGTCGTCTTCTTGCGGGAGTATCCAGCTTTCGGCGGGGCCGTAGGAAATTGGCAAGTCCAGCGCCGCGAGACGCGCCGGGGGTTTTTCCAGATCGTAGAAACAGTTCTCAATAACCGCAGTGACAACCTCCGCGCCAAAGCCCATCGTCTTTGCGTCACCATGAATCACAAGCAACGAACCGGTCTTGCGCACAGATTCAAACACACAATTCTGGTCCCAGGGCATAATTGTGCGCAGATCGATGAAATCAATTTCGCCGGTGAACTCTTTCTGCAGAATCTTACGGCACATCATCGCCGGCACACCCCAACTGACAACCGTCAGCTTGTCACCCTCGAAATCCTTGCGCGCCACACCAAACGGCACAGTGTAATCAGCCCCCGGGTACGGCGCCGCGAGGAAGGGATCATTGTAAAGGATTTTCTCTTCAAGGAACAACACCGGGTCCATGTTGTGCCGCAGGGCGGTTTTCATCAGCCCGACCGCATCCTGCATGGTCGAGGGCATGACAATATAAATCCCGGGGAAATGCGCAAAAGTGGCCTCAATTGACTGCGAATGATTCAACGCCCCCGACCCGCGCAAATAGCCGCCGGTGGTGGTGCGAATCACGACCGGGGCGTCAAAGTCACCATTGGAGCGCCAGCGGATGCTCGACAGATTCGAGCGAATCGCCTCCATCGCCGGCCAGATATAATCACCAAACTGCACTTCGGGAATCGGCCGCAAGCCGCGCAGAGCCAGTCCAATCGATGAGCCGACAATCACAGACTCCGCCAGCGGTGTGTCCCAGACACGATGATTCCCAAAGCGTTTCTGCAAATCAACCGTCACACCAAACACCCCACCCTTGCCATAGACTTTGTCGCGTCCCGGCAATTCCATCAAATGCTCGGCGCGGTCTTTCTGGCTCCAGTTCCAGGGGTCTTTCTTGGTCGCGCTCGCCGGCAATAACACCTCCGGCTTGCCACAGTCAGCAACATCCTCACCGAATGTCACCAGTCGCGGATCACGCGCAAACTCCTCATGCATACAGAGGTTCAACGCATGCTTGAGCGTCTTCGGCCCCTGATCGGGGTAATTGGGATCAATGTCAACCGCCAGCGCCGGATTTTGCGCCGGGAGGTCTTTGTGGAAAACATTGGCAAACAAACTTTCTTTCGTTGGCTTCGCGGCGGCTTCGGCTTTGGCGCGCGCCTCGGCGACTTCGGACTCGGCCTCTTTTTCAAGCGCATCAATTTCATCAACGGAAAAACCCATCTCCCCGGTCAACCAGTCGCGCATCATCTTGATAGGGTCATGCGCCGCCTCATACTCGCGCTCAATCACCGTCCGATAGCTTTTGCCGTCATCGGATTCCGAATGCCCCAACGGACGGGTCACATGCGCATGATACAACGCCGGGCGACGTTCATTGCGCACATAGCTGACCACCTCTTTCGCGGCATGATAGCTCTCGGCATAGTTGCACCCGTCAACATCGCCGACAATCTTCAGCAACGGGTAGCCGTCATCCTGCTCTTTGGCCAGCCCGCCGACGATATTGAGAATCGAGCCACCGGCGGTCTGATTGCGCACCGGTGTTGAAATCGCATAGCCGTCATCCTCGACCACAAAGACAATCGGAACTTTGTGAACGCAGGCATAATTAACCGACTCCATAAAGTCACCCTCAGAGGTCGAACCGTCGCCACCGAACACCAATGTGATACTCGCAGAATCAAACTTCGGAATCAGCTTGCTGATGTTCTTGTCTTCGTTGGCGATTTGTGTGCCGAGCGCATACCCGACCGAGCCGCAATACTGTGTGCCGACAGCGCTCGCCGCCGGAAAGACACCGAGGTCCCGGTTGCCCCAGTGATGCGGCATCTGCCGCCCACCGGAAGCGCGGTCTTCAGCGGAGCCGACCGCCATCAGCAGGACTTCATACGGCGAAAGCCCATACGCCAGGTTCAGCGCCAAATCACGGTAATACGGAGTCAAAAAGTCCACGCCCGGGCGCAGAAATGGCGCCAGCGAAAGCTGAATTATCTCATGCCCGGCGCCAAAAATCTGAAAATAACTCTTGCCGGTGCGCTTGAGTATCGTTTGTGTGTGGTCCAGCGTACGTGCGGTAAACGCATGACGGTACATCGTTAACGCCAATTGAGGGTCAATCGCTGAATTCGACGCTGTGGATTTCCTGGACGTTCTGGTTTTCTGCGCGCTTTTTTTTGCCGTATTCGTCTTTGCTGTATTCGCGCTCGCGGGTTTCTTTGTTTTGGTTGTCATTTATATACCTTCCTTTTGGAATAACCTGTCTTCATACTACAAATAGTAGCGCTCTATGGACAACTGCGCAACCGTCATACCGGAGAACTCAGGAAGCAAAAGAGAATCCCGACATACAGCAGAACAGCAAACAAGGTTCTTGCCAACACCTATGAAATGGACAATACTGAGCCATGTTGAGCGCCGACGCTGTCAACGACAGTGGCGCGTCTGAGACATGAGAACTTGAGAGATGACAGAACAAGAGACAATCAAGCGCATCCATTCGCAGGGCTACTCCTCCGGCAGTCTCGCCTATCACTCCCTGCAACCGGATGTCACAAGAATCGAATTGGCCGACGGCTCTGTCGTGGCTCGTCTCGGTTCAGCGTTGATAGGCGATCCTCTTTCTCCGGATGACTCGCTGGCTGAGTTTGCCCAAACGCTCGCAGAAGAACTGCCCGACGTATCCGTGTTTCATATTGAACAGAACACAGCGCAGGCGCTCCAACAGCGCGGGTACCGCATTCATTCATTGGGAATTGAATCTCATATCCCCCTGCCCTTTTCGCTACATGGTCGAGAGAAAGCGGACCTGCGACGGGCCCTGAATCGCGCTCGCAAGGCGGGAGTTGACGTGATGGAACTGACCGGGAGCCGGTATGCTGAGTTTTCGGCTCAGATTGCAACACTCAATCAACAATGGCTTGCGCATCGTCGGCATTACAAGCGGGAATTCCGCTTTCTGGCGCGTCCGTATGTGGAGCGCTATCAACCCGGTGAGAGACGATTCATAGCGCTGCAAAATGACATGGTAGTCGGTATTGCTGTCTATGATCCGGTGTGTCAGGCCGGTAAGCGCATCGGCTATTTTGAAGCGCTGATGCGCTGTGACGCCTCCGCCGCGCCGGGAGTGCGTGATATGTTGACCGTCACGGCCATGCGAACATTTGCCGCCGAGGATGCGGGGATACGCTGGGTGTCCCTTGGTCTCAGCCCCTTTGCCCCGCTTCATAGTTCAACGCAATCGCCGGGGCGATATTCTCTAACACGCTGGACAGTGTCAACATTTTTCCGGTGGGGGAACAGTATTTTCAACTGCCGGGGTCTTGCTTTCCACAAGGAGCGCTATCGCGGCGACGCTGTCCCGGTTTACTTTGCCACCAAGTCGAGATTCCCGTTGGGAGCCCTTTACAGCGCCTGCCGACAGAGCAATATCGACCCGCTGCAACCCGCCAGAGCCCGCCTGCTGACTCTACTGAATTTCGCGCGACTCGCTTTGAAACAAATTCGCAACGCCCCCCGGGTCCTCCATCGGATTCGTGTCGAATTGGTTCATTTTAACCACAAGTAGCCCGTAAGTTAGAACAATCAAGCTGAGTCCATTTAGCGATTCGCCTTCTCTATTCTGCGGCAGTTTTCTGCCGATAACAGAGGGAGAACCGCTATGGCCAGAATTGATAACATACTCCAACTCGTGAAGAGCGCCGACGCCACCGATTTGCATCTGGCGTCCGGTAGTCCGCCGATAATCCGCAAGCTCGGCGACCTTGAGCCGACAAGCCATAAAGCGCTTTCGGCGCGGCAGGTGCAGGCGTTGCTCTATGAAATAATCACAGACGAGCAGATACGCACGTTCGAGAAAACTGGCGATCTGGATGTCGCCTACGGTACAGATGATATCGGTCGCTATCGAATAAATATGTTCCGTCGCGAGGGCGGTATTGGGGCCGCTATTCGTATGATTGCCGATTCGTTGATGACGCTTGAAGAGCTAAGCATTCCTGAGGCGGTCATCGATATCATCTCACAAAAATCGGGCCTGATTCTTGTGACAGGCCCAACCAACTCCGGCAAGACAACCACACTCTCGGCAATCGTCGATTATATCAACCGTCATTTCTGCAAACACATTGTCACGCTCGAAGACCCGATAGAGTATGTTCATGAAAACGTGAACTGTCTCGTTACACAAAGGCAAATTGGCGCCCACACCGCCAGCTTCGGCCAGGGGTTGCGCGCAGCGCTACGTGAGGACCCGGATGTGATTCTTGTCGGTGAGATGCGTGACACTGAAACAATTTCACTTGCGTTAACCGCCTCGGAAGTCGGCCTGCTCGTTCTCGGAACCTTGCACACAAACTCAGCCGCACAAACCGTTGATAGAATCATTGATGTCTTCCCGTCAGATCAACAACCACAGGCGCGGGTGATGCTGGCGGATTCTCTGCTGGCGGCGCTTTCGCAACAACTGTTGAAACGCAAGGATGGGCTTGGACGTGTCATGGCCTGCGAAGTCATGACCCGCACAACGGCGCTGTCCTCACTCATCCGTGACGGCAAGACACATCAGATTCCGGGAATGATACAAACAAATCGTAAATTGGGGATGCGCCTTCTTGACGACAGGCTTCGGGAGATGGTTGACACAGAACAAGTTGATATTTCTGAAGCAATTCGAGTGGCCAATGATCCATCTAAATTCATGGACGCTCTCGGTAAGACAGCGAGAGAAAAGAGCGGACGAATCCCGGTACTCAACTCCCGATAGCAGGTAAACCGTGACACAGCATCGTATGTGTCATCACATATGAGCGATAGTTGAGGCCGCTCTGAAAAAGAAAAACAGTAAAACGAAATTGAAAGCAGGATGGCTGAAAAACAACGATTAGACAAAATCCTCTTGGATCTCGGGTTCATTACCGAAGAACAAATTCGCCATGCCCTCGACAGACAACGCACGCATGGCGGCAAATTCGGTAGCGCTCTTCTCTATCATCGCTATCTGACTGAGGAGTCACTGGTAAAAGCGCTGGAGATTCAATCCGGTTGCCAGGGCATCACAATTGCCGATACCGATGTTCCCAAGCCCGTGCTGGACATGATTCCGGTCAAAGTCGCCCAGGCGCGGCACGTTATCCCGTTCGACTACATTCCCGATGAAAACCTGCTGAAAATTGCCGCAGCGGACCCTCATCAGCCGGAACTAAATGATGAACTTGCGTTTGTGGCGCGGGGCAAAAACATCGCAGTCTATATTGCCTCCGGGGTGGCGATTGATACGGCGATTGAGCGCAATTACCATGGCGCAGAGCGGTCGCTTGAAGACAGTCTCATGTTGCGCATCCCGAACGAAATGACTGCCACCAACGATGATGACACAGAGCTTGACAGCGCCAAACCGAAAAAACATTCTTCCGGCTCCAGAATCGTTGTCGTCACTGACGAAGAATACTCAGGGCCACTCCTGAAGTCCGTTATCGAACGTGACGGTCCGCAGGTGGAGCTGGTCTCTTCAGTGCAAGAGGCGCAACGCATCCTTGGTGAGCGCTTTGTCGAAACAGTCTATATTCGTGAGAATCTGGCGAATGACATGACCGAAGTGGAAGCCGCTATACGGGCGTACAATTTCCGCACCGATGTTCGCTGGTTTTCAACCTGTAGCGCCCTGGCCCTCGGCGAGTTGATTGAATCATCACGGATTGATTCACTACGGAGCATTGAATTGCTTGTGTCATTACTGGCGTCTGCACATGGAGATAAAGACGTTCGCTCAGCGTCCGCGGGACGCTACACTTCCCGCATCTGCCACAATCTCAGCATCCCCGAAGCTGACCGGCAACGTATTGTCACCGCCGGATTCTTACGCCACCTCTCATCATTCTCAGGTGACAAACGTGAAACTGCCTCCACATCACGTGAGACAATTCAACGCTCAGCGAAACTGCTGGAATCACTTGGCTTCGACTCGACTTTGGCCTCTATTCTACGACGCACATACAATGAAGTCTCGCTTCAGGAGACAACCGGTTCGCTCGACATTGCGACATTGGGAGGCAATATCGTCACAGTTTCTGATTTGTTTGTAGAGAATTATCATTCTACAGACAGAATATCTTTGGTCAGATTTGAAGAGATAAAACGCAGATTCTATGATCAGGTTGGCAAACTATTCCTCCCTGAAGTGGTCGACGCTTTCATCCTTGTTCTGCAAGAAGAGTGCCTCAATCAGGAACTGGTGGAGACCCGTGGTGAAGTGGCGCTTTACTACCATAACAATGCGCCTCACGATGCATTTTTCGCCTACCACTTACGCTCCAAAGGGCTACGCGTGGCGAACTCGCTCACCCCTGAAGATTTGTCGCAAGTCTGTCAGAGAAGACAACCGGATGCTATCCTGATAGTCCTCCCGGACACATGCAATGACCCCTTGAAAGTAATCGATGCGCTTGAAGAGAGTGGTGTCAAACTGGAAAGAATACCCGGGATTGTCATTGCCAACTCAACATTTGAAGATAAAATCGACAAGCTCTTCGAACGTGGCATAAACGACATTGTTAATGACACAGAACAATACGAAACGCTTTGTGCGAAAACATTGACGCTCATTGAAAGACAACGCCGGAATGCGAACCCGACAAACCAGTCGGCGGCGCATGGCAAGCTCTCCAACCTGAATCTGATTGATCTGATTCAAGCGCTCGGCCCCGGTAGAAAAACCGCCTTAATTACACTTCGTCAGGACGGAGAGGAAATCGCAATCTATCTCGTGGATGGCTCCATCGTTCACGCCTCAGGCCCCAATGTCAGCGGCCCGGAGGCCATATTCGAAGGCATCTGCTGGCTATCCGGAACATTTTCGGTTACTACTATCGAAGCCCAGGATGCGCCACCTCCGAATGTAGAACTGCCGAATGAATCGGTCCTGATGGAGGGCTGTCGCCTGATGGATGAGCGTATGCGTGAAGGTCAGTTGTAGGTGGAACCTGCTTCTGACCTGCAGTGACTTGACTCCAGCAAATTCAGCAAGCAAAAAAAAGAAGCCCCTCAAGGAGGGGCTTCCATAAAAGACCTGGACACGGAGAAAAACTATTTAATGTGTTTCGAGACGAGCTTGGTCATTTCGAACATGTTTACAGTTTTCTTGCCACCGAACACTTTTTTCAGCGCGGCGTCCGCATTGATGTTTCTGCGGTTGACATCGTCCTGCAACTTATTCTTCTTGATATACGCCCAGAGTTTCTTGGTGATTTCTGTGCGCGGAATTGGTTTGCCGCCGACTACCTCTGCCAGAATTTCATCCGGCTGAACGGGACGCATGAATGCGGCGTTCGGTTTGCGGGTAGTTTTCTTCTTAGCGGTCTTTTTTTTCGTTGTCGTCATTTTTCTCCGTGTAGTTTTGCGCGGAGCCGCCTTGCGAGCGGTCTTCCGACGCGTTGTTTTCTTCTTGGCAACCTTGCGCTTGGCAGTCTTCTTCTTAGCTACTTTGCGCTTCGTTGTCTTCTTCTTTGCAACCTTACGTTTGGCGGTCTTCTTCTTAGCGACTTTACGCTTGGCGGTCTTTTTCTTTGCAACCTTGCGCTTTGTCGTCTTCTTCTTAGCGACTTTCTTCTTCGCTACCTTCTTCTTCGCGACTTTACGTTTAGCGGTCTTCTTCTTTGCAACTTTGCGCTTAGTTGTTTTGCGCGCGGTCGTCCGCTTCTTCGCAGAAGTCTTTTTCTTCGCAGCCGTCTTCTTCCGTGCGACTTTCTTTTTCGTCACACGTTTCTTGGCCTTCTTCTTTACTGCCATTTTTCCTCCTCTGGGTTTCAACCAGTATAGGGTTTCTCCTACAGGTCTTCCTGAACGCTAATTTCAATGTGTAAAATTAACTACGCAAGAAAAAAAGCGCATTTTTCTCTCTGAAACGCTCTTTTTTACGTCAAAACCGCCAAAATCAGCCCGTAGAAGTGACTAATACATGCTTTCACGGCAGGAGGCGCTCTCCCGTGAGACACAAACGCTGTCGCACGGAACACTCTCACACCTGCGCAACAACACTGCTATAGAGAAACCATCTCAAAGCCGATAACGCTAATGAGCGGGAAGGATGTCCTGAAACATCCAAAAGTGCGGTGTTCTGATGGCTGCATTTCTTCAGGAACACATACTGAGCATACAGCAGCATACAATTGCGTGAAAAGGATGAGTTGAAAACATGTTTGCGATTATTGGACTTGTTGTAGTCTTCGGTTCTGTCCTCGGTGGCTTTGTCATGCACCATGGTCAGCTTGCCGTACTTTATCAACCCACAGAGTTCATTATCATTGGAGGCGCGGCCATCGGCACCCTCGTTGTCGCAACTCCTCTTGACGTAATCAAGCGACTCATACCCCAGGTTCTGGGGATCTTCTCTTCGGGACCGGGCAAGAAAGAGTATCTGGAATTGCTTGTGATGATGTACGAATTCTTTGTGCTTTCCAAACAAAGCGGATTGATGGGACTTGAATCCCACTTCGAAAAACCGCAGGAAAGCACAATCCTCAAGAAATATCCGACTTTCATGAAGAACCATCATGCGCTGGACTTTATCTCGGACACTATGAAAGTAATTATCATGGGCGGTGTGCCGGCTTACGACCTTGAAGATCTGATGGACGTGGATCTCGAAGCGCATCACCATGAAGTCTCTCAGGGACCTGCGGCGCTGGCGAGAGTTGCCGACAGCCTGCCGGGACTCGGAATCGTTGCGGCGGTGCTCGGAGTTGTTATTACAATGGGACATATCAACGAAGGTCCCGAGGAGATAGGCATGAACGTCGCCGCCGCGCTTGTCGGCACATTCCTCGGCATTCTCGGCGCATACGGAGTAGTCGGACCACTGGGCACTAACATTGAGGCCAAAAACAATGCGAACGGCGAAATATTCAAGGTCATGAAAGCCGGCCTGCTTGGTTTCTATAAGGGTTTCCCACCGGTAATAGCTGTGGAATTTGCGCGACGCACGATTCCCGGAGAACTTCGACCGGAATTCTCAGAGACTGAAGACGCCTGTCGCGAAACGAAGTCCAAGGGATAATCCGACTCTTCTTGTCGAGAGACAGATATAGAAACAGGTCGAGAGATAGGTCCGGAGACGCATGTCTGACGACGATCAACAACAACCGATAATAATCAAGAAGATTAATAAGGTTCACGGTGGGCACCATGGCGGCGCTTGGAAAGTGGCCTTTGCCGATTTCATGACAGCTATGATGGCCTTCTTTCTTGTGCTGTGGCTTGTGGGACAGGATTCAAAAGTTAAAGAAGCCGTTGCTGGTTACTTCAAGGATCCCATTGGATTTGACCGGGGTGGCAAGATGGGGGCGGGTAAAGGCGCAGGACTGATGCAGGGCAAAACCGGCGTAATGGACAAGAAAGTCGCTTCTTCAGTGATTCGCAAAAAACTAAAGGAAGCCGCAGAAACCATCATGCAGAATCTCATGCTGAGTGATGAATTCAAAGGATTGAGAGACAATATAAAAGTCGAATTGACCACCGAAGGTTTGCGGATACAGATAATAGAAAGCGCAGATTCGTCATTCTTTGAGTCGGGTAGTTCGAGGATGAATCCCACAGGAGAAGCAATTCTCGGCTTGATAGCGCAGGAAGTTAAGAAACTTCCGAATCGAATTGTCTTTGAAGGCCACACGGACGCCAGTGGAGCAGGCAATCAATACGGCTATAGTAACTGGGATCTTGGCGCCGACAGGGCAAATTTCTGCCGCAAGGTTATGCTCAGGAATGGAGTGCGGGCGAGTCAGATCAAAGAAGTCAGAAGCTACGCCG
>CAZFAL010000096.1:0-11285 GCA_964516945.1 uncultured Ignavibacteriales bacterium | reverse complement strand
TCGGGCGCCTAAGATGACAACCGACATTGCCACTGGAAACCTGCCCCGGAGGGGCAGGCCACAGAGACTCTGTTACCAAACCTGTCGGGTTTCTCTCTCCGGCGCCTGCCGGATTCCGGAACCCGACCTACAACTGAATTCAAACCACCTGCCAAAACATACTTGGCTGGATATCCGCCTGCGCGGATATGACGAAATCGAGGTAGTCTTCGTGTAATGTAGCGCGCTTCGTGGCGCTGGCGTCCCGCCCGTGTGTCCATGGGCAGGATGCCCATGCCACGATTGTTGAGTAGCTTGTTCTTTCGAAACCGCGCTAGTTTCGACCTACTTATTTTTCTACTGTTTTATCGCTCATCACAACTATTTGCCCGGCTTGCTGAGAGGCGCTATGTTGGCTGGCGAATGCGGGGGCGCGGTTGGCGCTTGCCTGCTGTGGGGTTTTGCTGAACATTTTTTCTGATAGGTAGCTGACATGAAAGACAAACGAAACGCGATTCTCGCTAAGACATTGATTGATTATTCCACCGCGCTGAAGCCCGGGGAAACGGTGTATGTTGAAATCAAAGGCCGTGAGGCGCTGGAGCTGGGTAAGGAGATTATCAAACGCGCCACCGAAGTCGGGGCGAATCCGTTCTGGTTTTACAATGATGATTCGCTGGTGCGTCAATGGTTGAAAACCGCCAGTGATGAGCAATTCAAACTGCAGGCGGATTTTCATCTGGCGATGATGCAGAAGGCCGATGCGTATATCGGTGTGCGCGGCTCGGATAATCCGTTTGATCTGGCCGATATTTCCGAGGAGCAACGCAAGAAGTATCAGAGTTTGTTTTACAAGCCGGTGCATCTTGAGGAGCGGGTCAAACGAACCAAATGGGTGGTGATGCGTTATCCGAACAATGCGATGGCGCAATTGGCCGAGAAATCGCAGGAGGAGTTTGAGGATTACTATTTCGATGTCTGTTGCGCGGATTATCCGAAAATGTCGCGCGCGATGGAACCGCTGAAAGCGCTGATGGAAGCCACAGACAAAGTGCATATCATTCAAAAGGGCACGCCCGGGACGGACTTGACGTTTTCTATCAAGGACATTCCGATTGTCAAGTGTGACGGTCAGCGGAATATCCCCGATGGTGAATGTTACACCGCGCCGGTGCGGGATTCGGTGAATGGTGTGATAACCTATAATTGTCCGTCACTGTATAACGGCAAAGTATTTGAGAATATCTCACTGACATTTGAAAACGGCAAGATTATCAAGACCACCGCCGACACCAATGGCGATGAGCTGGACAAGATTTTTGACACAGACGAAGGCGCGCGGTATGTCGGCGAGTTTTCGCTGGGGTTTAATCCGTTTGTGTTGCATCCGATGAAGGACACGCTCTTTGATGAGAAAATTAAGGGCTCGATGCATTTCACGCCGGGGCAATGTTATGACGAAGCGCCGAACGGGAATCAGTCCTCAATTCACTGGGACTTGGTGTTGATACAACGCCCGGAATATGGCGGCGGTGAGATTTATTTTGATGATAAATTGATTCGCAAGGATGGGGTGTTCACCGATGCGGCGCTTGAGCGGGGATTCTCGGCGGAGAATTTGAAGGCGGAGTGAGAACGCCGTGATGGAAGCAGGGGCACAGCGCGCTGTGCCCCTTTTTCACATGAAGACAATACTTGTCTTTGTAGGGGCGGGGTTTCCCCGCCTTTTTTACGCTGGTATTCTGCCTGTTCATACAAGGGCGCCGAAACGACGCCCCTACGGGTAGTCAGGTTGTCTTGGTATGAGCGGTTTTGCCGAGTTCTACGAAAAGGACACCGGCGAGGACGAGCAGGCCGCCGAGGGCGAAGGTCCAGGTGATGGTTTCGTCTATCATGAAGTAGGCGAGCGCCACTACGAAGATTGGCTGCAGATTGTGGAAAGGCGCTATTCGTGAGGCCTCGAAGTAGCGGATGGCCCAGTACCAGAGGACATAGGCGCCGACCGAGAGACCGGTGCCGAGATAGATGACAGCGCCCCAGCCAGCGGCGCTGATTGAGCCGAGGTCGACGTCTTTTGTCATATAGACACCGAACGGAAAATAGACCAGTGTGCCAGCCAGCGCGGCATAGGCGGTGACTTTGAAAGCGCCATAGCGCTCGACCAGTGGTTTGCCGAGGACAGTGTACAGCCCCCAGATGATGACGGCTATGAGGATAACGAAGTCACCGTAGAGCATGTCACGGTTGAAAACCACGCCGCGTTGGGAGACGATGATGACGGCGCCGATGACCGCAAGTGTCACGCCGACGCCACGCCTGAGTGTGAAACGCTCTTTGAGAATCAGCAGTGAAAACAAGTAAATGAAAATCGGCGTGAAGGCGAATAATAGTGAGCCGTGCGTGGCAGTGGTGAAGTTCTGGCCGTAGATATAGAGCGCCTGATTGAGGACGACAATCATCACACCGAGTCCGGCGATTTTGATTGCGTCACGGCGCGGGATACGGACTTTGTCACCGAGCCAGGGCATCAGCGCCAGCATCACGGTAGTGGCAATCAGAAAACGAAAGAACGCAAAGGTAAACGGTGGGACATCACGCAGACCGATTTTGGTAATCGGAAACGCAAGGGCTCCGAGAAACTGCTGGATGATGATGACCGTGTACAACTGCATGCGCCCCGGTGTGGCGCGAGTGGCTGTACCCGTCGCGGGAGACACCGGGGGCATGGTTTTTGAGGACATAGTTGTATTGTGTTGCGCTGTGATGTGACTTAGGCGCCGACAGCGCTACTGTCTTTCACTTTCGCCAGTTCATCGAGCAACGCGACAGCGGTGCGACAGCCACCCTCGAAATCGTTGTAGCGATATTTTTCATTCGGGCTGTGCGCGTTGTCGTCATGCTGGCCGAAGCCGATGAGGAGCGTATTCAAGCCCAACAACTCTTTGAAGACACCCACAACCGGGATTGAGCCGCCCTCTTTCATGAACAACGGCTCGACACCGAAGCCGGCTTTGAGCGCGCGTCCGGCGGCTTCGAGCCAGGGACCGTCGGTCGGGGTTTCAACTGCGGGGACGGCTTCACGTTCGAAGACTTCGACTGTCACACCTTTGGGCGCCAGCTCTTTGATTTTCTTGACCGCAGAGGCGCTGATTTTGACCGGGTCCTGAGAAGGAACCATGCGCATGGTGATTTTGCAGGTGGCCCATGACGGGATGATAGTCTTGGCGCCTTCACCCTGATAGCCGCCGGTGATACCGTTGACATCAAGTGTCGGTCTGCGCCAGGTGCGCTCGAGTGTGGTGAAACCCTTCTCACCGACAACTTCGGGGATGCCGAGACCTTTGGCGTATTCGGTGTCATCGACTGCGAGTTTTTTCCATGACTCTTTTTCGAAGTCTGTAACGGGGTCGACATCATCGTAGAAGCCGTCAATAGTGATGTGATGGTTTTCGTCTTTGAGCCCGGCAATGATTTCGCAGAGGGCGTGAATCGGGTTTTCAATAGCGCCTCCGAACGAGCCGGAGTGAACATCACGGTCGGGGCCGGTGACTTTGACTTCCACGAAGACCAACCCGCGCAGGCCATAGGTGACCGCCGGTTTGCCGGGAGCGAATTGTGAGCCGTCGGAGACGACAACAATATCGGCTTTCAGTTTGTCGCGGTTGGCTTCGATAAATTTCGGCAGGTTGGCTGAGGATACCTCTTCCTCACCTTCGATGAGCATTTTGACATTCAGCGGCAGTTCGCCGTTGGTTTTCAAGTGTGATTCAAGCGCCTTGATATGCGCGAAGACCTGACCTTTGTCGTCGGTGGCGCCGCGAGCGTAGATGGCGTCATCAACTATCACCGGCTCGAACGGTCCGCTGTTCCACAACTCAAGCGGCTCCGGCGGCTGAACATCATAGTGGCCGTAAATCAGAACTGTCGGCAGGTCATCAGAGACAATGCGCTCGGCATAGACCACCGGGTGGCCGTCGGTCGGGCAGACTTCGGCGCTGAGACCGATGTCGGTCAGGTGTTTCTTGAGCCAGTCGGCGCAGGCGTTGACATCGTTCTTGTGCGCGCTTTGCGCGGAGACTGACGGGAAACGCAGGAAGGTGAACAGCTCTTCAAGTCGGCTTTCTTTTTCTTTGTTAAGGTATTCAAGTGGTGACATGGTTCTTGTCCTTCGTATGTGTTTATTTCTTGTGTTCTTTGAACCAGGATGCCGGGTCTTCCATAAAATTCAAACAGGAGCGGAGCATCACCGAATGCGCGCTTTCTTCATTGATGAAGTATTCATAGATGCGCTTGATATTCGGGTCGTCGGTTTCCTTGATTTTCTCGCGGTAGAACTCCTCGGTATCCTCTTCCATTTCCAACGCAGTCTTGTAGGCCTCAATGTCCCCGGCGCTGGCGCGAACTTCATCTTTCAATTCAGCCATGCGCCGATTGAAGCCGATAATTTTTTCCTCCGGAGTTTCAACGTCTTCCTCCATCGGGATGGATTCGCCGGTGTCGGAGATGGCCTGATACATTTTCTGAATCTTCTCAGCGTGGTTGTCCTCCTGCGACGCCAAATACTCGAACGTGCGTTTGGCGGCCGGATGTTCCGATTTTTCTGCGGCTTCGAGCAGGAATTTTTTCCCTTCGCGTTCAATTTTTAGCGCTATCCTGAACGGTTCAAGGATTTTCTCTTTTTCTTCGGTGGTATAGTGTTTGGCGGTCATTTTTGTATCCTCATTGGTACTTGATTGACGACATTTCTCCATCGGAGTCGAGCGAATGTGTTCGACTTCTGAGATGGAGGACGGTTCTAAAGTAATACCCAAATCAGCGGGGAGCAAACGGCTTTAGAAATCCATGCGACGGAATCTCAGCACGCTCAGCGCGTAGAACCCTATTGCCGAAAGCATTGATGTCCAGAGGGCCGACCAGTCGGCGGCCTCTGCGCCGACAGTCTTGACAGTCGCGACCAGTGATGAGATATCTGAGCTACGCGGCAGCATGTAGAAAATGATGTCCGCGAGGTGAGTGAAGAAGGAGTTGTCAATCAGCAGCAGGAAGCCGCGCATTTCCTCCAGCGCCAGAACTTTGGCGACCAGCCAGACGCCGAATGTGAGCAGGAAGGCAAACGAGCCGGAGCGCGTGGTGAGACCGAAAAAAGATAGGATTGGCACATAGACGATGAAGACAAACACTTCAAGGGATATTTGCTCCACTATCTCCAACAATGACACATGAGCCGGAAAGAACTCTCGTAGAAAAGCGCCATAGATACTTAGTGAGAGGGCAATGATAAGTGAGAAAACAATTGTCGTCGAGAGCATCGTATAAGAGAGCAAACGGGGTCGCGAGACCGGTTTGGACAGATAAAACCCTGCCAGAGTGGGCCTGAGCATCTCGGGGATTCGGCGGCTGGCGGCGAAAATTGACAGAAACGTCAAAACTGAACCGAGTGACGGAATACCGGTGAAGGCGCTGGCGCCGTTGAGCGGGATATTGGGTGTGGCGCTTATCTGCACAGTTGCATGGCTAATAACATACAAGGCGCCGGTCCATACCGTCAGCGTAATCAGAAACAGATACAATATCCGTCCCTTGAGCGTACTCGAGAGTGTCTGCAGAGCTAACCCGAGAAACATGCTACTCTGTCTCCAAGTTGTTTTTCATGGTGTTCTCCATACTGTCCATCGCAGGTTGCATATCGGTAGTGTGGCTTCTTGAACGCTCCAGCAATTCAAGAAACACCTGCTCAAGTGAGCGGGTTCGCTGACGCAATGAACGGATGCTCGCGCCATGTCTCCGTAGCCAGTCGGTCAATTGGTCAATATGTTCATCGGATGGCACATGCGCTACGATTTCATTGGTTGAAAAACTGAGGATTGTGGCGATTTCTGCCGGTGGCTGGGCGCACATGTCGTGGAACACGCCTTGCAGGACATACTCAAGTCTTATCCCGGTTAGATCAGAAACAGCGCCAATCGTTAACAGGGCTCCCTGATTCAGAATGGCTACCCTGTCGCAGATTCTCTCAACTTCGGCGAGCGCATGTGAGTTTATCAGGGTCGTTTTGCCTTCGGCTTTGAGGTCGCGAATAATCTTACCTATTTCCGCGCGACCGACCGGATCAACGCCATCGGTCGGCTCATCAAGGATGACCAGGTCGGGGTCGTGTATCAAGGCCTGTGCGATTCCCACTCGTTGCGCCATACCTTTGCTGTATTTGCTGAATCTGGAGTCAGCCCATTCAAGCATCCCGACACGCTCCAGCAGAAGATTTGTCCGCTCCTGAATCTGCGCTGACTTCATACCCGCTAACCGTCCAGACAGAGTGAGAACCTCACGTCCGGTCATTTGGCGCGGGAAACGATGATTCTCCTGCAAATACCCTACCTTGATGCGGGAGTGCGGGTCTTTCGGAGGTAAACCAAACAGCTCACATTCTCCGTCTGTGGCCTGGAGTATTCCGAGGATTGTCTTCACCAGTGTTGTCTTACCGGCTCCGTTGGGCCCGAGAAGACCAAAAATCTCACCGGACTCGATTGCAAGTGTGACGCCTTTGAGCGCCTGAATCCCGCGACCTGCAAATCCGCCGGCATAGGTTTTCACCAAGGAGGTTGTCTTGAGCGGGAGAGTCATGGCTGGGGGATTCCTGGGGAGCGTACGGATAAGTCAGCGAATCAGCTCGCAATCCGGGGCCTGTTGGTCGAGAATATACAACCGGTCAGACGGTTGGCGGTCAAAAACTATCGTGAGAAGTCCTGTTTGCATTTTTCGTGGAACGGCGTATTATTCAAAGCCATATAATGGGAGCCGGACGGCGGTTGGCGCCCGTGGCGCCCGACTCGTGTTCCCGGCCCGCCCGCTTACTCAGAAGTAGCGCCGCACCGGTCGGCAATGTAGTGAGACCTGAATCGTAAATGCAACTCAAAACCGATTCCAAATTCGTGGCCAAAGGTATAACTTCAGCAAGTTCGTCAAATGGACTCCTATCGAGCGACGCAGACAAGAAGACAACTCAATTCAAGACGATTGTATACAAATGATTCGATACAACTGATTTAGACTAACTGATTCAGAACAAATAATTCAGAACGAATGATTCAGAGCATATGAAAGAGAACAAGACAATCAAGACACAAAGCAACAGTAGATTCCTATTCTGGCCGGTATTCGCCCTGGCTTTGACAGCGTTTTCAATGTCTACGTTTTTAATGTCTATAGCTCAGGCCAACCCGCGTTTGACGGTTTCAAATCCCGATTTCGATTTCGGGTTCGTTCCGACGAATTGTGACGTTTCGTACCGGTACTGGCTTTATTCAACCGGTTCGTCCGATTTGCACATCAAGTGGACTGACCCCTCATGTCCATGCGCTCAATTGCCCTTGAGTACTAAAGTTGTCGCTCCGGAAGACTCTGTCGGATTGGAGTTGATCCTGACAACCGGTCGCGTCGCGGGAGCGATTACACGCAAACCATATATCCAAACCGATGCGGACTCAGAGCCATCAAGACTGAAATTTACAGCAAAAGTCATCCCCGGTGACACAAAAGCCGCCAAACCGCTGGGCATCAGCCCTTTTCGCGCAGATCTGTCATCAATCGGATCTTACTTTCAGGATACTGCCCGGATAGTGATGTATAACAATTCTGAATACCCGATTGAGTTGTCTCTGGTTTACAGCGCCCCTGAGTATTTTTCGGTTAGCCTGCCTCAGGAGATTCAAGCGGGAGAATCCGACACGTCTCTGGTAATCTTGAACCGGAATTCAGCGAAAGCAACCGAATCGGCGTTCGCAAAGTCATTCACAGTCGAAGTGTCTGAGAGAGTAGTCGGAGACAATAATCTCATATCCCGATTCACTGTACCGGTGAGACGCAAGTTCTCGCCATAAAGGAGCGCTAAGGAGTTTGAGCGCAGTGTAGTGTATGTAGTGTATTTGGAGGATTGCCTTGAGAAGCTTCAAGCTTTGGCGCTGAACAACTGAGAGAAAAGTCCGATGTCCAGGATAGGTAAAGAGAATTGCCCGACGTTTGAATTACTTGAGAATTCAGATTTCGGACGACTCATACTCTCGGGATGTTTTGCAAGGTGTTTTGCAAGAAAAACTGTATCAGACCACAAGGCCACACTTTGATTTGTCCGCCAGCAATGAGTAAAAAGCATATGAAACAAGACAACACAGACAATAATCGCAACGCGCCTGCAGGCGCCCCTGCCAAGACGCTTCGGGGCCGTGGCGCTTTCGTCTTCATTCTCGGCATTGCCATGCTGCTGACTTTCATCGCTGGCAATGTTACGGCGTCAGGAACAATCACTTTTGACCATGCGGAGTTTAATTTCGGCCAGATGCCGGTCAATGGCGCCTCAAGCCATACATTTTGGATTCACACGGCAGGGACGGATACTGTTGTTATCGATACTGTAGTTCCCGGTTGTGGTTGCACGACAATTCCGCTCAGCAAACGAACGCTGGCTCCCGGGGACAGTGTGGCCTTTGAAGTTGTTTTCGATAGTAAGGGACTTATCGGCAGTGTGGCCAAGAGACCGGGGGTCAAAGTGCGCGGAGACACAACATTGCATAGTGTCAAATTCTATGCCTCAGTTGTGACCAAGGAAGACCAGTACTTCCCGCTGGCGATTATGCCGCCGATGTTCGCTCTGCCGGAGAAAGAGGCGCGCGCAGGAGAGAAATTCCCATTTCAATTGCATAACCTTTCAGATGAAGATGTATCAGTCGACATTATTGATTTCCCGGCGGAGCTATTTGCTGTCGATCTGCCGGACTCGATAGCCGCCGGGGAAACAGTCACCGGCCACTTCTCTCTGCTCCCCGGCTTTCCCGAAGGCGAGGATATTTACAAGTCAATTACCTTTGAACTGAACCACAGTCAGTTGTACCGATTGACTGCGCCAATTGTGATGAAGTCACTTAAGCCGGTTCCGGATGTAGCTGATACAAGTGAGAGCGCAAGAGAAAAGCAATAGACCATATTCTGCAAGGATTGCCGTATCACATTGCAGCATAGCGCCTTACGGATTAGCGTAAAATGGAACCGTATTAATGGTCAGTTGTACTACAAGTATGAAAGAGCTGAAAACTTGCGCTGGATATTCTGCTACAGGTTGAATTGATTAATAACAGCATTGCAATCAAGCCAAAGAAAAAGGATACAGAATGAGTGAAGGAAACTCTTGCAAGCAGGACAGATGCGGTAGTATATTGGCAATTAGATGAGTGACCTGTCATTTACACTCGTCAAGAAGATCTCGTCAAGAAGATATTGTTTGTTACTTTTTTGGACTCAGAAAGCTATAACTAAACCAAATATACACTCAAAACAGGATTCCCATGCGTAACATCAAATCCAATCAACCTATTGTACGGCGTCGGGGGAGAGTCATTTCTTCTGTTTTCGCCGTTCTGGCATTGGCGCTTGGCCTGACGGCATCCGCTAACGCTGAATCCAATTTGACTATCGAACAGTCAAGTTTCGATTTCGGGTATGCGCCGCAAAAGTCAAAACTCACTCATGTGTTCTGGCTGAAGTCCACCGGCACAGACCTCTTGAAAATCGCCAAAGTAGTCCCTGGCTGAAGTTGCACAAAAGCGCCTCTTGAAAAAGACGCGCTTGCTGTCGGTGACAGCACTCGGTTGGAGATTATCATGAGCACCAAGACAGCCCGGACCAAGGTCACGAAGCGTCCCAAGATCTATATCCAAGGAAGCGACCTGCCGCGTTCGGTGCAGTTGACCACTCACGTGGTGGCAAATCCGGATTCTACCTATCCGGTCGTGATGGAGCCATACAAGCTTGATATTTCACAGTACGGCACCAAGAAACGTACGGAGATTGATTTCGAAATTAAGAATGTCTCTCCAAAGGATCAAAATATTGAGATTATCGATTATGACCCGCGTTTTGTGGTAGTTACCGTCCCGAAAGTGGTCAAGACCGGTGAGACGGTAAAGGGTCATGTAAAGGTCAAGGACGCCAAGGCCGGTGATTCGTTTGAAAAGTCTGTCACGCTCTCCTTTACCCAGGAAAAGCCGAAGACACAGCCGGTGCGCTTTACTGTGCCGATAACCCGGACAGTCCGCAAGCTGTCTTCGAAACTTGACTCGGTGATGACATCAACCGGTAAAGCCAGTGGTTCGAAGTAAGAGCGCTTTTGGCATAGCAATTGACATGTACAAAACAGCCGCTCTCCTGATTGAGGAGAGCGGCTTTTTTTGTTGGCGCCGGTGAAATTTTGCATGCGCCTTAACCACCGCTCTGGCGAAACAGTTGGTTGATGTTCCGCTCGATGCCCGGATCGTATGTTTCTCCCTGTGCATTGGAATGGCGCAAACGGTATTCGGAGTAACCGTACTCATTGGCAAAAATAAAGTACACTCCGCCCTGCACATGGTCATAATTCCACCGCTCCCAAGCCGACTCGTCGGTGATGTCATTACCGATACTTGGAAGAGGAACATCAATTATTTCATCGGGGAACCCGTATTGCATCAGCACTCGCCCCGGGTCACGCTTCCAACCGTCCCTTGCCTCAGACGTGAAACTGTAATTCTCCATCGCGAAGATATAGCGTTTGAGGACATCGTCACGGAAGGTGTGCACGCCAAGGGACGGATTGTCTCCATTGTCTATCCAGAATTGCGAAATGTATTGCTGCTTACCGTCGTCTGACAGGGAATTAAAAAACTCCCGCTCACGGGGTGTCAACAGCCAGTAAATCATCTGACTACGAGTTTCCAGTGAAGTGGTGTCATAGGGGCTAGCGACGAACATGGAGTCCTGCGCCAAGGAGTGCGGATTCTGGAAGTATACTCTCCGTGAACTCGTATCGGTTATACCCGCCGCCGGGTCTGTTACGATGACGCTCAAGAGCCTTTGTCCGGTCGTCTTAACGCTATGCGCCACCGAACGCGCAAAGACAACCGATGAACCCTGCACCTGCCAGTAGACTTCATCGAGGATTTGCGGAGTTTTGGCGTCGCGGTCTCTCAGCTCGATTCTGACGCCCATGTGATATTCCCCCTGCTCATCTGGCTTGAGATTGTAGACTTCAGCGTAGATTTTGAGGAGCGAGTCTGTTGTTGCAACGGCCCCGGCCGGATTCGGAAAGACATTCCAACCGTTCTTAATCAAGGTGTTGCCGGTTGAATCCGGCCCGACATGTGTCAGCGAATGCGCCAGCTCTATCCCACTGATGAGCAACGATTGTGTGTCTACGCTATCAAGTGTAATATGGAAAAAATTCGTTGCTGAGACTTTACTGGTCACGTCTGTTACTTTCAGTTCGGCTGTGTACTTCCCCG
>CAZFAL010000095.1:0-11330 GCA_964516945.1 uncultured Ignavibacteriales bacterium | reverse complement strand
TCGCACGAATTATCTGCTGTTAAGAGAATCAGCCCCTTGCGCGTGCAATTCCTCTTTCAGCGACTCAATTTTGCCCTGCGCATATTCAACATCTTCCCCCTGCGGGAAACGCTTGATATACTCAGCGAACTTGTCAATCGCCGGTTGTAACTTGCCGGCGTCCTTGTAACAAATCGCCTGATAAATATGAAACTCCGGCAGGTATTTACTCTCCGGGTATGTTTCTATCAAATGTTGAAAGCGTTTGATGGCGAGGTCATAGTGATAGTCACGACGCGCCATATCCGCCAGCGCATAACCGCTTTCAACGGTAAAACCCTTTTCATCATTCGGATCAAGTTTGATAACCCGCTGGAAATACTCCTCGGCTTTTTGTGTCTTTCCGCGCCAGCGGTATTTGTTGGCGATTTCATAGTTGATTTCGGCAGTCGGTTCTTTTTCAACACGACTCAGAAAATCACCGAGTGTGTTCTTGCCGTTCTTGAAATCGGTGAAAGTAGTGATAAACTCCTGCGAGGGCATCGCGCCAACCGCCCGGTCTATCTCCGTTCCATCAGAGTTCAGCAGAACGTAGGTCGGAAACCCGCGCACTCCGGCGCTGTCAGTGAATGCCGTCCGTGAGCCGTCATCGTTTTTGCCATAGACTTTGGTGAAAATCACATTCTTGGTAATCCATCCGACAACTGCCGGGTCGATGAACGTCGTGGTGTCCATCAGGTTGCAATACGTTCACGTATCAAAGTAGAAATCCAGTAGAATCGGCTTACCGCTGGCCCTGGCCGCCGCCAGCCCGGCTTCGTAGCTGTTATAGAAGGGGAAATCATACTTGACAACTTTATGCGGTTTATGTGACTGTGCCTGTGCTCGTGTCGGAGCGTCTGTCACTACAAAAGCAACCAACAGCGCCGCCACCGCCCAAACAGGGTTGAGAGTATTATTTCTCTGTGTTGTACTCATACGGCTTTCTCCATCTCTGTCTACACCGGCTCCCATTTGTCTCCGGCTATCATCGCGGCAATGTCAGTTGCTTCTTCGACATGATCTTCAAGCGTAAGGATTTCATACGCCCCACCGGCGCCGGAAACGGCGACTCCACACTTGTCATCCCGATAGCGCCAAAGAACCCGGACTTCGAGTTCAACGCCGCTGGGATGTCATACGACTTCAATGAGTCCATCACAAAATCAGCGGTGATTTTGTCCGGCACATATCCGATGACAATCCACGAGGATGATTCATCCTCCAAATCGTCGACATCCGGCTCCTGCCATTCTTCCGCTACCATACGCTGTCTCTCTTGTCTAACCGGTTTGACTGGTCCTAATGCGCGCATTCGTGCGGCTCGGCAACATCGGCTTTGTGTGTCTGCTGACCGGCGAATTTCCCCAAAGCATCTACTAGGGCATCGATTTGCTGATAACTTCTGCGTTCAGTGAAAGCAATCAGCAATTGATTACCCATCTCCGGATAGAACCTGCCGAGATCCACACCCGCGAGTATTCCCTGCTTGCACAACTCACTGACAATTTCACCTGCAGGACACGGGCACGTGACCACAAACTCACGATGAAACGCGCCGGTGTATGTCAGCGCAAAGCCCTCGAGTTTCTCAATCTTCTCTGCGGCATAATGCGCCCGCTCAAGACACAGCTCCGCAATCCGTCGAAATCCCTGTTTGCCGAGTAATGACAAATAGACTGTCGCGGCTGTCGCGCATAGCGCCTGATTGGTGCAGATATTCGATGTCGCGCGGGCGCGCTTGATATGTTGCTCGCGGGTTTGCAGTGTCAATGTAAAGCCGGGTTTGCCGTCGACGTCGGTTGTCCTGCCAACTAATCGTCCGGGGAGTTTGCGAATCAGCGCCTTGCTCGTAGCAAAAAATCCCACCAACGGCCCGCCATAGGACATCGGAATCCCCAATGGCTGTCCCTCACCGACCACAATATCGGCGCCCTGTTTGCCCGGAGGTGTCACCAGCGCCAATGTCACCGGGTCGGCGACAACAATCAGCATCCCGCCGACAGCATGAATCTTCTCCGCCAGCGGCGCTATATCCTCAAACAGCCCGAAGAAATTCGGCTGTGAGACCACCACACAGGCGCAGGTGTCATCAATGTGTTTCTCAAGCTCTGTGACTTCAACCACACCCGTCGGTTTATCAATCTGAGCAAATTCCGCTTCAAATCCCTGCGCATAGGTTTTGATTACATCAGTGTAGATGGGACTCAGACCACCTGCAAGAACAACCTTCTTGCGCCGGGTCTTCGCCAGCGCCGTCAGTACCGCCTCGGCGGCGGCAGTGGCGCCGTCGTACATCGAGGCGTTGGCGACTTCCATCCCGGTCAGACGACAAATATGCGTCTGAAACTCATAAATCACCTGCAATGTCCCCTGCGCGACTTCTGCCTGATAGGGGGTGTAGGCGGTCATAAACTCCGGACGGCTGATAATCGTCTTCACCGCCGCCGGGGTATAATGGTCATAGATTCCCGCCCCGGCGAAACACACCAGCGGGGTGTTCTCCGCAGCCAGCGCCGCGATTTCGGCCTCAAGCTCCGGCTCGGACAGCGCCGGCGGTAACTCCAGCGGCTTGTCAATTCGCGCCGCCTGCGGGACATCGGCAATCAGCGCGTCAAAGTTCTCCACGCCGATGCGTTTGAGCATCTCGGCGCGGTCTGCGTCTGTGTTTGGTATGTATGGCATAGCTTATGCTCAGTATAGATTAGCTCGGTTCTTCAGAGATGTACGCGCCAATTCGGGAGACAACATTGCGCGCCTGGTGTGAGGTTATTCCTCTATCAGGTCTGCATAGTGTTCAGCGCTCAGCAGGGCTTCTAATTCGGATTCATCAGACATCTGGATTTTTATCATCCAGCCATGCTCGAACGCGCTCTGGTTGACTATCATCGGGTCGCCTTCAAGTTCCTGATTGACCTCGATAACCTTCCCGCTGACCGGGGCATAGATGTCCGAAACGGCCTTGACCGCCTCGATTGTGCCGAATGACTCACCGACTTTGACCCCATCGCCCACCTGCGGCAATTCGACAAAGACCACATCACCCAGCTCGGACTGCGCCCAGTCGGTGATACCGACAATCGCCACACCGTCCTCGGCGTCGACCCATTCATGCTCTTTTGTGTAATACAATTGTTTCGGGATATTCACCATCGCCTCCGTATCGCCTCCGTGGCTTTCCTACAACACCTGCTGTCGTTCTCGTTCTCCGGACAGTCCTCAAAAACCGCCCAATACGTAGAAATCTCTACAGAAAAAACCACCGAAAGTCAAGGAAAGCGCGGCAGTTATCGCCGGAGGCCGAAACATGGGCGTCCCGCCCAGGAAAAGCAGAATAGTAGGTCAAGCCCCCGCTTTTGGGACTTGACCTGCCCGCAGAAGCCAGCGCCCTGCAATTCTCAGAAAAACACAACAAGAATGTCATACTGAGCGAAGCGAAGTATCTGGCTCGGAATTGGCTTTTGGCGGATGTGGTCGATGTCGTATGGCCACAGCTTGACAGGTTGCGGATTCATAGTATATTCTTCTTTAAGAAGCAGTGCTGAAGTCTGCACGATGGATTGACTTAAAGTAATTCCCGTGAAGGAAGTTGCCCAAAATATGAACGATTCTACGTTTATAATCACTCTTGTTGTCTTGGGGCTCATGTTGATTGTGTTCCTCTTCCCGCCGGGAAATAAAAGAAGGGGCAATGCATTGTTACCAACATTGCTTACTTCCTTGGGGATCTTGGGGACATTTGTCGGGATTCTGTACGGACTTTACCACTTTGACGTGACTGATCTGCAAAGCTCGATTCCAAAACTACTGGACGGACTGAAACTTGCTTTTGGTACGTCAGTAGTCGGTCTTGTCGTAGCGATCGGTTTGAAATACTGGGCAGGACGCACCGCAAGAGAGTCAACAGGCGCCACAGCCGACACAATAGCGAATCTTCTCAAAGAGATCTCCGAAACATTGACTCTTCAGAAAGCAGAAACCAAAGAATCTCTCCGAGCAATAGAAACTTGTTTAAGTGGAGAAGGAGAGACCACACTTGTTACACAACTACAAAAGCTTCGTGCGAACTTAGCAGATGGTTTTGATAGACTGATTCAATATCAAGAAAAGACAAATGCTGAAGCAAGAGATTTAGCTACTCAAAGACACAACGAGATGCTTGCAGAATTCAGATCTTTCGCTGAAACAATGGCAGAGAATAACTCCAAAGCGCTGATAGAAGCTCTGAATGAGGTAATAAGAGACTTCAACGCCAAAATAAATGAACAATTTGGAGAGAATTTCAAACAATTGAATGAAGCCGTTGGAAAGACTCTTGAGTGGCAACAAGAATACAAAAGCCAGATGATACAATTGATTGACCGATTCAATAAGTCAGGCGAAAGTTTTGACAATATTGACAAAAACCTACGGGAGATTGACAGTCAAATAGAAACTGTAATGGAATTGGTCGACGAACTAGATGGCATAATGCAAACCGCAAAGGTTCATCTGGATGCACTCCAGAAAAGCGTTACGGCACACGCTAACATTGCGGAGAAAGCAGAGAATGCCTTCCCAATAATTGAACAGAATATGAAGAGAATTACCGAAGACGTATCGAACGTTGTTAAAGATGTTGTTGCCAGTAGCAAACGTTCGGTAGAGACAATGCAGTCTTCTTTGGATGAACAATCCGCCTTTTTGGAACAACATATTCGACAAGTAGCTGACGCATCGAATAAGATTTTCGAGGAGTTGGGCGAAAAGATACAAGAGTTGATAGAAACCAATAACAACAGGATTGCGGGACAGTTCAAGCAGTTGCACGACGGAATGGAGAAAGAGTTGGTGACTGCCATTGGGTCTATGGGTTCTCATTTGGCATCACTGTCAAATCGATTGGTTGAAGATTACGGACCACTCACCGAACAGATGAGAAAACTGATTGAGTCAGCATCACCTGATAATGGAAACTTCCGTAGGCAATGAGCTTGACCTTCCTCAATAAATCCGAAGATGGGAATGAGTGGATTTCCGTTTCGGATATGATGTCCGGTTTGATGGTGATTTTTCTCTTTATCGCAGTCAGTTATATGATGGCAGTGAAGAAGGACAAAGACAAGATCGAAAGTATCGCCAAAACCTATAAGTCTACACATGAAACCCTTTACAAATCGCTGTTGCAGGAGTTCAAGAACGATTTACCCAGGTGGAGCGCACATATCGATAGCAATAGTTTGGCAGTAAGGTTCACAGAACCAGATGTATTATTTGATAAGGGAAGTGCAAATCTGAAACCAAATTTCAAGGACATTTTGTCTGACTTCTTCCCTCGATACATCAACATTCTCCGCTCAGAACAATATGACGGATACATAGCTGAAGTTCGCATCGAGGGGCATACATCCAGCGAATGGAAAGACCTTCCACTGGAGAAAGCATATTTTTCAAACATGGCCTTATCACAAGCCAGAACTCGTGCTGTTCTCGAATATGTTATGGGACTTCCGTATCCAGATGACGACACGCAATCCTGGCTACGTTCTATGGTTACAGCAAATGGCCTTTCATCTAGCAAACTCGTCGTAGGCGACAACGGCAATGAAGACAAAGCGAGGTCCAGGCGAGTGGAATTCAGAGTCCGCACTAATGCTGAAAACCGTATCTTCGATATACTCAAGATTGGATCATGAAGCTACCTTCTTTCTTAAATGACACAGACTTTCTAAGGATACTTAGCAACGTCGGTGCGAGTTTTATTGAGTGGAAGCCACCACGTATTTTTCTATCTCCGGAGGTCGCGAAAAAACTTGAAGAAGGAACTTTGGAGGTTGACCGTGCGCAGGGTGTTGAAACTGACTATTCAGGACTGTTAACGTTCGCTGGGCGAAAAGTTTCTGTCTATATTCGAGACCAGCACATAACTCGTAGTCGCGCACGATACTTCGCCATTAATCACACAAGCGAATATAAGTTCCATTTGACAAGATGCTTTACAATTCAAAACATGGAAAAAAATGGGCGATACAATAGCCGTTACGTGTACACAAATAGAAAGGACGGCGTGTTTTTGGTTAACCAGATGCGCTACGGGCAAGTTATAAGTAAGAATATAAAAATACGACTAGAACTTTGCCAAAACTGCTGGGATAATCTTCGAATAAACGGGACGACAGAAAGACTAGGTGTGTCAAGTAAAGACTCCTTTGATATTAGCGCCTATTTCAAGCGGTTCAATATCCACATACGAGACCTTCCGACACATAACCCGGTATCTGCCCCTTTGAACACATACCAAGATGAGCAAGAAAGACTTGCTAAGCGCCTCAAGAAAAAATATCATTACGTCTGTCAGCAATGCAAGAACACCTACGATACTCACTCCTCGTGGCTCCACTTACATCACATTGACGGTCAAAAGTCAAACAATCTACCGTCCAATCTCACTATCTACTGCCTAGCTTGCCATGCAGAAGAGCCATTCCACCAGCACATGAAGTCACATAAGGATTACGAGAAAGCAAAGGAGTTTAGAGAGAGCGCGAGTAAGCGTCGTGGAGTGTTGTAACACGAGGGCCATGCACCACGTGTATCATGGCTAGCCACAAAGGGGCTGTCTGGCATGATGCAACATCACTTCCCAAAACAGCCCATCCAACCTACTCCACCGTCGGCGTCGCCACCGCCGCCGTGGCGCTCTTTTTATCCGCTTCAAGCAGGCGCTCGACAAACGATGTGTCAAACTTGCCGGAGGTGAAGCCGTCTTCGCTGAGGATGCGCATTTGGAAATCTATTGTGGTCGGGACGCCTTCAATCACGAACTCATCGAGGGCATGACGCATTTTGACTATTGCCTGCTCGCGGGTTTCGGCGTGGACAATTAACTTGGCAATCATCGAATCATAAAACGGCGGAATCACATACCCGGCATACACCGCCGTGTCCACCCGCACCCCGAACCCGCCGGGGACATGGAAGCTGGTGATTTTCCCCGGACCGGGGCGGAAATCTTTGGTCGGGTCTTCGGCGTTGATACGACACTCAAGCGCATGACCGCTCAGGACTACCTCGTCCTGCGTGACAGACATTTTCTCACCGGCGACAACCCGAATCTGCTCCTTGACCAGGTCCACGCCGGCGACCTCCTCAGTCACCGGATGCTCCACCTGAATCCGGGTGTTCATTTCCATGAAATAGAAGTTCCTATCCTGATCGACAAGGAACTCAATCGTCCCGGCGCCGAGATAGTTCACCGACTGCGCGCCAAGGACAGCCGCCTGCCCCATTTTGGCGCGGAGCTCATCGTCAAGAATTGGCGACGGGCTTTCCTCAAGCAGTTTCTGATGACGGCGCTGAATCGAGCAATCACGCTCACCGAAATGCACGACATTGCCGAACTTATCGCCCATCAATTGCACTTCAACATGATGCGGCCCGATGATCGCCTTTTCGAGATAGATGGCGCCATTGCCAAAACAGGCCTGCGCCTCAGAACTCGCGGCGTGGTAGTTGGCCTCAAGATCACCTTCGGAAAAACACAAACGCATTCCTCGTCCGCCACCGCCGGCGCTGGCCTTGAGCATCACGGGAAATCCAATTTCACGCGCAATTTTCAGCGCCTGCTCAGAGTCTTTGATAATGCCGTCAGAGCCCGGCACCACCGGCACTCCGGCCTTGCGCATCCGGTCTTTGGCTTCGGCCTTGTCGCCCATCTGACGAATCATCGCCGGTGACGGACCAATAAATGTCATATTACAATCAGCGCAAATCTCGGCAAACTCGGCGTTCTCGGCTAGAAAACCATACCCCGGATGAATCGCATCGGCATTGGTGACTTCACCTGCGGCAATGATACGTTTCGGATCGAGATAACTCAGATTCGACTGCGGCGGACCGATACAAACCGCCTCATCGGCAAACCGCACATGCAAAGACTCACGGTCGGCCTCGCTATAGACGGCCACAGTCCGGATTCCCAATTCACGACAGGCGCGAATAATTCGCAGGGCAATTTCGCCCCGATTGGCTATCAGTATCTTTTTGAACATGAATTCCTTCTTTGCGCTTGTTATCCGCTGACCGGCGAAACGTCTTATCTTACTGCCTGTCAGCGCCTTAGCCCCTCGCGTCGCAGATGATTCCCTGCAACGCCTCCCGCCTTATACAGCGGAAACGGAATATAACACATTCGCAGAAACTTCAAAGAGGAAAAAAGGGGGCGAAAATGCATGAGTATGTATCTATTTATATAGCTAAGCATACACGCTCTCTGCAAATCGTTAGCGAGAGCCGACAAACGCTCGTCGAAAAAAAGTCTTGACAGAACACCGGGGGTTTCTTTATTTACATATAGCAAAGGAGAAGCTTAGGGAGCGCATATCGTTGCGCGTCAGCAAGAAAACAGAAATAACAAATCACATAATCAGTTGTCCGTCTCTCAAGACTTCTTGACAGGATTTTCGGGGTGTCGTTTTTCTTGTCTGTTGTACGCGAGAGCAGAAACAAACCCCTCAAGGAGGTTCGAGATGTACAACCATGTAAATAGGCGCAATAGCGCTTCTCCAGTCTTAGCTTCACTGCACACCCGGATCAAATCCGGCCTTCCACACCAATCAGCGAAATCACCCTTAGCCCGTTTCCACCTATGTGTTATTGGTGTGTTCATCGGTTTCTTTATGATGCACCCACCGGCCGCGCAAGCCGAATCACCCTGCACAGTTATCACTACTGAGCAACTACCACACAATACCCGGAGTTTTGCCGACGCAGGAGATTATGACGGTGATGGCGTCCCTGACATTCTGATGGGTGGCAACCCAACGCAAATCATCTCCGGCAGGGACAGATCTGTGCTCCTGTCAATTGTTGTGCAAACACCCGGTGGAGACGGCATCCTTGGCCCGCACGGAAAGCAAGCCAAGAGCATCGCCGATATCAATGGCGACGGCGTTCGAGACATCATTGCAAGCGCCACTGGAGGCTCCCGGGGCTGGGTGGAGGCATTTGACGGAGCGACCGGTGACTCTCTCTACCGCCTCGAGGGCCCCACACACTCAGAGTATGGAATAGATATTGATATTGTCGGTGATGTTAATGGTGACGGAATCGAAGACTTCATCGTCGGACAACCACTGTCTGTCTATGGGGATCCGGGACCGGTTCCCGGCAGAGCTTTTGTCTATTCCGGCTCCGATGGGGCCATCATCTATTCGCTCACTGGTCCAGCGGACAGCAGCTTGTTCGGGATGGGAGTGGCCGGTGTTGGCGATGTTGACACCGATGGCACACCTGACTTTGCAGTCGGCTCACGTCACAGCGGAGCGCTGGACGGTGGACAGATTCGAGTCTATTCCGGAGCAACTGCCACAGTGATGTATGTGATCTCATCACCGGTTTCCAACGGGAGTGACTTCTATCCATTCGATATCGCATCTGTGGGCGACATCAACCTTGACGGAACACCTGATTTTATCGCAGGCGCTCCCGGCGACGTCTCTGCGGGGACTACATGGGCGGGGCGCGCAGATATTCTTTCAGGAAAGGATGGTTCATTGATATTTACTCTTTTGCCTGACACATCGCTGTTTGGACCGTCGCGCACATTAGAATACTTTGGTGAATCCGTTTCCGGAGGAAACGATGTCAACACAGATGGTGTACCCGACATCATTGTCGGCGCAGGCCTGCCAGCTCAAGATAGCAGGGCCTATGTCTTTTCTGGCGCTGACCAGTCACTGTTGACTGTACTCACCGGAGCCGATAAATCAAGTGGTGTCGGTCGGGCCGTGGCCATGATAGGTGATGTTAACGGTGATTGCATCGGCGACATCGCAATCTCAGAATCCCTGGTCATGTTCCAGAACACCTGCGCCAGGCCGACGTCATGCGCATCCGGCTGTTGCAACATTCCCGGTGACGCCAACAATGACAATTCATTCAACATCGCCGACGTCTCATTCAGCATCGCGCGAATTTTCTCCGGTGGGCCTTCCCCCGCCTGTCAGGATGAGGCCGACGCTAACGGTGACAACATGTTCAACATCGCTGATGTGACCTACGACATCGCCAGAATCTTCAGCGGCGGCCCGATGCCGGTGTGCGGTTCAAGAGGATTATAGCGTTGGCGCACAGTAACGCATTTTCCAATTGACAAAACGGTATGGTCATGTTTATATTGTACGTATAAAGAGAGAGGAAGGTCTCTTAACCTACAATTCAGCTCAAGGGAGTTCCGCGATGTTCAAGTACAAGAGAGCATGTCTTGATTTCCTCCAATTCGTGTTGCGCTGGTCTGTGGCTTTGGCAATTGTTTGCCTTGCATTCCAACCACAACTCGCTCGCGCAGAGTCTTCATGCACAGTGATTACATCAACCCCCCTGCCTTTCACCGGCCACGAATATGACGACGCCGGTGATGTTAATAGTGATGGCCTCGCTGACTTTATGATTTACAATACTACCACCCGACTGGTTTCAGGCAATGACGGTTCTGTTCTGTTGTCAGTGACCTCGACCCATAGCACACAATCACCGGCAGACGGTTTTGGACAGGTGGGCTCGATAATTGGTGATATCAACGGCGACGGCAGGCAGGACTTCATTGTCGGAGTTCCCTACAGCCGGGACAACAACACTGTGGGCGGCCGCGTCGACGTCTTTGACGGCGAGACAGGCGCTGTATTGTATAGTCTCACTCCTCCCCTGCCGGTCGATGGCGACCAGTTCGGTATCACTGTTGATGATCTGGGCGATATAAACGGCGACGGTTTTGGTGATTTCATTGTCGGGGCTCCCCAACTTACGTCCACAGACACACTGTACGATCCACTCAAAATCGGCCCGGGGCGGGCATTTGTGTATTCGGGAGTTGACGGTGCGCTACTCTATCAATACAGCGGTGACAGCCTGCAGGATGCGTATGGCTGGCAAGTTAGAGGGATTGGCAATGCAGACGGTGATGGCGTTAATGACTTCGCTGTTTCCGCTCCGGCCTTTTATCCGTACGATAACATTCGCGCTGGCGGAGTCAATGTGTATTCCGGCGCCAGTGGAGCCCTGCTTTATACACTACATTCGGGAACTAACAAGGATCGCTTTGGAGCGGCGATTTCGACTGCCGGTGACATAGATTCCGACGGATTTGATGACATTGTTGTTGGCGCACCATTTGACTCAACACTGGAACCTGAAGCGGGCCGCGCGTTCGTCTTCTCCGGCCATGACGGTTCGTCTTTGTTTTCACTCTTTCCTGACACTGCTTTATTACAAATCGATACTACCAAGGTTGAACAATTCGGCAGTGTCGTCACGGGTGGCAATGATTTGGACGC
>CAZFAL010000094.1:0-11371 GCA_964516945.1 uncultured Ignavibacteriales bacterium | reverse complement strand
GTTTGCGTTTTCTGCAATACACTGCTTGGAGAAGATAACCAGTAAGGGGGCGTTCGTCAAAACCGGTTCATGCCGACCTTTATCATCGTATCCTATCTGGATGTCCGCGTCGGGGCTTGTTGAAAAAGTCATCCCACGTTGGGTCAGGTCGCAATTCTCGCTTTGCGAAAACCAAGACCCGGCACAACAATCGGGACTTTTCCAACAGGCCACTTCGCGGGTATGACGTGTTTCTCTATCAAAGCGGGCATATCGAAACCGTAGGGGTTTCTATCTACATTACTTTTCCACTATGAGCCCGCGCAGAGCGGACGAGCTATCGAGGCCAAGTATCTCAGGCTGAATGGTTCAAGAGCTGAATGGCAGACATCATAAGCCGGTGCGACCACAATTCGGTATTTCTCCGCCACTGAAAATTGCGGCAATCAGAGATGTTACATCTGTGATATTCACCGTATTGTCAGAATTCGCATCTGCTTCATCATTGCAGCCCGGCGCCGGACCGCCGGCAAAGATGCGGTTCACAAGAAATGTCACATCGGCGATATTAGTAAAACCACTCCCGTCAGCGTCACCCGGAGTCTGACAACAGGGAGTGCATAAACCGGGAACCAGTGAGCATTCATCACAAATGTCACCGACGCCATCACCATCAGAATCTAGCTGGTCCGGATTAAAGGCGCTCGGACAATTGTCCTCACAACCGATTATGCCGTCCCCGTCAGCGTCAGACGAGTCGCAGGCAACGGGAAAGGCGCCCATGTCATTTCGAGTTCCATCCGGGGCATTGTATACTGGATCGGGATTTCCGGCGTCAATGGATGGCGAAGTTACCATTAACCGATAGTCTCTGGCGGAAGGATCGATGTATTGTGGGTCTACATGAATTGAGTTTGCTCCACCGGCCATTGCCACATCATAGTTTGGATTGTTGTTCCAGATATTGTTATAATCGAGAGTTGTGAAGTTTGACGAGGATAGGGTTCCCACTCCTCGTTCAAGTGAGTTGGAGACGATATTGTTTATCGCAGTTCCACCGCTGGCGATAGAAAAGAAGCCACGTTCATTGCCGTCAAAGGTATTGTTGATAATCTGTGAGTTCTCAGATCCGGATCTCAACCCCACACAACCAATTCCGCCGTTGGCATAGAACAGATTACCGCGTATCAGCGCCGTTGCGTTTGAACAGGAAATCACTTCGATATTAGAACTACCCATAGGGATATTGTCATGGAACACATTGTTTTCCACACTAATGCTCAAGTCATTCAGGACGACGGTACTTGTCTGGCCCCCCTCCAGTCACTGTGAATCCACGAAACTCAGAGCCGGAAGCTGAGCCCCCCGAGAACGTAACAGTTGGATTACCGGTAAGAGATGGCTGTAGGATGGTGACAGCGGGACCTGAGCCTATGATTTTAACACTTTTCGATGTAATAGCCAGATTTTCTGTGTATACGCCGGGAGCTACAGCGATTGTATCAGTGACCGTAGCAACATCAATTGCCTGCTGAATTGTTGGTTGATCTGCCGGAACATGTATGGTTACACTTGTGACAGTTTTGAACCCTTTGACAGCGCTCCAACCCGAGAATTCAAAACCATCAGACGCTCGACACCTCCACCAATACTCCTGATTGGCGAAAAGTCCGGTTTGAATCCCCGATCCGGTTGAATCTGCGCCTTCCGGCGCTCCCGTTGTCTGAGACACGAGATTAGTTAATGCAAAGTCATTATAGATTTCAAAATCATATACCAACGGTTCAGAGTCAGCGTCGGAGCTATTCAGGACAAAGAGATTCACCATGTTGATGTTCACAAGTTCTCCATCGATAGGATGTAAAGGGATTGGGGCTGGGGCCGGAGCCACATTCGTGTGAATCATCTGACTGGTCCAATCACCCCAGACGGCGCCATTGTTGACCCGAATTCTTACGAAATATGTGATTCCCGCGACCAGCGGAGCTCCTGCATACACTACACTCGTATCCGTTACAAAGACTTGACCGGTCGCCCACATTTCTGCTACACTCCATTCATTGTCAGTTCCGACTTCCAGCTCATACGCGCTCTGAGACGTAGCAGAAGTATCGAAATAGCTCCAGAAAAACGTCGGATTTGAACTCAGAATGTGAAACAGATCTTCTGCGCCGAGATTGATCGAACGCGCCAGAGGCATAGAACGTATCAGAACTTTCGCGCCGATATCATTTCGTGAACCATCCGGGTCATTGTAGATCGGGACCGGATCTCCTGCATCAATGCATGGAGATATGAGAAGTAGCTGATAGTCGTTGCTGACCGGATCCACATATTGTGGATCGATGTGGATTGAATTGCTCCCCTCTACACCGGCAATATCATAATCAGGATTGTTGTTCCAAATGTCGTTGTAATCGAGGGTTGTGAAGTTCGTCGGATCCACAGATCCGACGCCGCGTTCAATCGAATTGGTGACGATGTTGTTTATTGCCGTTCCCCCATTAGCGATTGAGAAAAAACCGCGTTCATTGCTGTCGAATGTATTATTGACAATAACTGAGTTTTCAGATCCGGGGCGTAACCCGACACAGCCTATCCCGCCATTGTTGTAGAATATATTACGCTTGATTGTCGCTGTGGCGCCGATGCAGGAGATAACTTCTATGTTCGAACTGCCGACAGGAATATTATCATGGAATACATTATTCGAGACCACACATGTCGCGTCTTCGACAAGAAATGTTACAACCGCGCCGCCCCCTGTTACGGTGAAACCACTGAATTCCGGTACGGGACTCGTAATATTGGCGAATATGACAGTTGGGGAGCCGTTGGTAGAAGGCTGTATCGTCGTAGAATCAGCCCCGGCGCCGAAAATGTTGACTGCCTTACCTGCAATTATCAGGTTTTCCAAGTACACACCCGGCGCCACTGAAACAGTGTCCCCTGATGTGGCAACATCGATTGCCGACTGAATACTCGGCTGGTCCGCCGGGACATTGATAGTGGTAGCCGACATAGTACTGGCAAGTAACATACTCGCCAAAGCAGTTATGAACAGGAATTTGACAAAACCATCGCAGATTTTTTTCGCAACTGCAGTGTGAGAATTCTTCATCGGACGTTCTCCGGATGTGGGTTGCCAGAACGGGACAGTAGCGGATGACTAGCGTGTCATCCAACAATGAACAAGACGGCTGGAGGTGAGATGGCAGGTCGCCATGATCTGTTTTTCTCCAACCCACGTAATATAGAACTATTGGAGCTAATTGCAAGGAGATTCTTCAATGAGACTCTTGCAGCTTGTTCGTCATTTGGCCAGCCAGATTCTGTCATGTGAGCTGCTTTTGAAACCCACCCAGAGGGTGGAGTTGAAACCGAGCCCTCTGATCGCAGTTTCAACAGACATCAGCTAAGTAGCTGTCCTTACTGACCCAGGCGTGGCGGTCAACCAAGGGCTTTAGAGAGACACCGCCAGCCGCTTGCTGAGGGAATACTCGCATCTAACAAATGGCTCACGGCGAGGCTGTGTGCGACTGGTCGACTTACACATTGATATGGGTCGTAACTATCACTGGACCCGAATTCGCAACTGTTTCGACTCACCGTCCTGCCTCTGTTGAAAATAACCCGGCTGAGGGTTTTGGTCAAAGTCGGGGGAATTCGCCGGGGTTGTTGCATTTAGTTGGCTCAGGCGCCTTTGGAGTCTATATTCGGCGATGGAGTGGTTGGCGCGCTGCGGTTTATTCCTTAGCGAATCTATTCGCGTATGACTTTGCTGGCCGACTGCCGCAATAAGCTATGAAAACCCTGACCCGCTATATACTCAAAGAGCATATCTCGCCGTTTATTTTTGCGTTTTTCATCATCACCTTTGTGCTGATTCTTGAGACTCTGCCGCGCCTTGTAGATTTGGTCGTCGGCAAGTCTGTCTCCGGGTTTGTCGTGCTGGAATTGTTGTGGTTTAATCTGGCCTGGATGCTGGCGTTGTCGGTGCCGATGGCGACATTGGTCGCCACACTCGGCGCCTTTGGTCGGCTGACAACTGATTTGGAAATGCTGGCCATCAAGGTCTCCGGTATCAATCTGATGCGTATCCTGCTTCCGGTTCTTGTCGCCGCAGGAGTGTTGACCGGGTTAATGATTGAATTCAACGATAAGGTTTTGCCGGAATTGAACCATCAGGCGCGGACTTTGATGGGTGATATCCGCGCGATGCGCCCGACGCTGGTGTTCCGTCCGGGGCTGTTTGTGGATGATATTCGCGGCTATTTGATTCTTCTTGATGACGTCAATCATCAGACCTCCGAAGTGCGCGGGGTGCGAATCAATGACATACGCAACCCACAAAAGCCGTCATTGATTATTGCCGACCATGGCCTGATGGAATTTGTGGACAAGGGCAGTACAATTAAGTTCACGCTCTATGACGGCGAGATTCACAAGATGGATATTGCCGAACCGGAAGAGTACCGTCAGGTGCAATTCAAGAAACAGATTTTCTATGTTACTGATGTGGGCTCGGAATTGACACGCACCGACTCCAAGCAGAAAACCGACCGTGAGATGAACATTGATGAAATGCAGGCCTACATTGCGCGGGTGAAGAAATCCTCAGAGCCATACCGCAATCGCGCACGGACATTGGTCACCGGCAGAATCGAGGCGCTTCTGCAAGATACACTCCGGAATTCCGAAAAGCAGAAGGTCCTTCCCCCGGCCGCAGACAATCCGATAGTTCCGTCACAAGCCCAGCAGGATTCTGTGGCGTTGAGCCAGTTGCAGAGTAAGTATGCCACAATAGACCGTCAGCTCGACCGCTCATCAAGCCAAATCAAAGATCAGCGCAAGTTGACCTACAAATACGAAATTGAGATTTTCAAGAAGTATTCGATTCCTTTCGCCTGTATCGCGTTCACACTCTTCGGCGCGCCGCTGGCGATTCTTGCGCGGCGGAGTGGGATGGGGTATTCAATCTCAATCTCGCTCGGGTTATTCGTCATCTACTGGGCGTTCCTGATAGGCGGTGAGAGCATGGCTGACCGCGGACTGGCGAATCCGTTCTGGGCAATGTGGAGCGCGAATTTCCTGATAAGCGGCGTCGGGCTGTATCTGCTATATCTTGTCTACACTGAAAAACCGTTTTTGTCTTTTCTGCGGTGGAAGTAAGCTCCATGCTAAAAGTACTCGACAGATACATCCTTGGCCGCTTCTTCCGTTCGCTGGTTGTCGTCACATTTGCAGTAATCATTCTGGTAGTAGCTATCAACATGGTAGAAAAACTGCGAGACTTCGTTGACCACAATGTTCCGGCAAAGGATGTCGCTCAATACTATTTGTACTATTCCGGCTGGGCGGTCAAATCGTTTCTGCCTATCTTTGTCTTTCTATCCGGATTGTTCGCGATCGGCGTGATGGCTAAGAACAATGAAGTGCGCGCGGTCAAAGCCAGCGGTGTGTCATTGTTCCGTTTTACCCTCCCGTTGTTGATTACGGCGCTTTTGCTCGGCGGGGCACACTTCTATTACAACGAATATATTTTTCCGCCTGCGAATAAGCGTATGGTAGAGCTCAAAGAGTTCACAATTCAGCAACGCTCCAAAAGCTCGGTCATCAACCGGCGTAACTTGTATCGACAGGTTTCGGACTCTGTCTATTATGTGATTGATCTTTATAGTGTTCCCGACAGAACCGGACGGGGCATCAAACTCTACCAACGTCGCAAGAACACACTCGGCGATTTCATCGCCGCGAGAGAAATGCGTTATAACAAAGGGAGCTGGAAACTCTACGACGGCTCCTACCGTAACTTGAGCGACTCCGGAGAGACTTTTACAACGTTTGATTCGCTCGCCGTACCACTCATTACTGATAAACCTTCAGATCTGGAACGGCGGCTTGGAGCTCCAGATGATATGAGTTATGACGAACTGAAGTACTATATCAAGTTGATGAAACGCACTGGCGGGCCCTATCTCGCGGAGTTGGTGGAACTGAAAACGAAGCTGTCGTTTCCCTTTACCTCGCTGATTGTCATGATACTTTGCATCCCGCTGGCCTCCCGTCGTCGTCAGAGTGGCATCGCCGGAGCGCTCGCCGGAGCCGCTGGAATCATCCTGCTGTATTTTGTTTCCTATAAGGTCGTAAAATCTCTTGGCGCGCATGGCGCTATCCCACCGGATATTGCGGCCTGGGGAGTCAACGTTACATTTTTCTGTGTTGGCGTTGTTATGAACATTGTTTCCAGCAAATAGCATGATATTTTGAAGAGTTTGCTTGTAACTTTTGGGTTGATAGTCACGTAATCAGACTTGTAAATCATTGGGGGAATCCCCCATGAAACACCTCCGTTGGCGGGCGGGAAAACATGATATCAGTCACAGATCTCAAGAAATCATACGGTGAAATACGCGCTGTCGATGGGGTGAGCTTTGACATTCACCGCGGCGAGACATTCGGGCTACTCGGTCCTAACGGTGTCGGCAAGAGCACGACCATCAATATGATTGTCGGTCTGCTCGATCCCGACAACGGCTCTGTGTCGGTTGCAGGTATCAGTGATTCCTCGGCGCTTGACTACCGTCTGCAAATCGGAGCGGCGCCGCAGGCGTTGGCTCTCTATGACGAGTTCAGCGCTGAAGAGAATCTGGAGTTTTTCGCTAAACTCTACAACCTGCATGGCGCCGAATTACAATCCCGCGTTGCAAATGCATTGGAGCTGGCGGCGCTGGTTGACCGCAAGGATGACCGTATCAAAACCTACTCCGGCGGGATGAAACGCCGTCTGAATCTGGCCTGCGCGCTCGTACATGACCCGCCGTTTCTGGCGCTTGATGAGCCGATGGTCGGTGTGGATCCGCAATCACGGAACCTGATATTTGACCGTATCGAAGAATTGAAATCCACCGGTCGCACTATTCTCTACACCACACACTATATGGAAGAAGCGCAACGGCTCTGTGACCGCGTGGCCATCATGGACAACGGGAAGATTCGTGATATTGGTACAGTTGATGAACTGATAGAACGACATGGCGGGCCGTCGATTGTCACCGCTGAATTCGCCGAAGCTCCTCATGTGACATTTCCCAAAGAAGTAGCGCTCGACGGTCTGAAGTTACATGCGCAGACAAGTGAGCCATTGAAGTTAATGTCGCTGATTACCGACAGTAGCGCGCATCTGCGAAGTTTGCATGTCGAACGGCCGAATCTTGAAACGGTGTTTCTGAACCTGACCGGAACAAAACTGAGGGATTAGAATTAGATGAGCGCAATCTGGACAATGGCGATGAAGGACCTGCGTCTGCTGGTTCGTGACAAGGCGGGACTGTTCTGGTTGTTGATGTTCCCGCTGATTATGGCGTTGTTTTTTGGCTCGGTGATGGGCGGTGGCGGTTCGGGGTCCGGGCGCGGCAAGCTCGATGTTGCCTTTGTTGACAACACCGGCGGTAGTTCGTATGTCCGCAAGCTACGCGCAAAACTGGGTGAATCCGACGCGCTCAATATCACCGATACAACACTGGAAGTAGCGAAACAAAGTGTCCGGCTTGGTAGACGTCAGGCGTATGTTGCAGTGTACACTGACAGTATCTCCCGGAAAGCTATCTCAATACAATCAGGCGGTGAGCCGCGGTTTGAAGTCGGCATTGACCCGTCACGTCAGGCGGAATCCGCAGTACTGCAGGGCCTGCTGACTGAGGCGCATTTTTCAATAATCATGGGGCAATTTCAGGATGCAAGCGCCGCGAAAAAACTCTTTGACGAGAATCTCAAACTTTTGGACAGTCTGCCGGACTCAGTGTCGGGAATGACGAAGTCAGGACGCGAGAACTTCAGAGGATTGTTCAGCGGTCTGAAAACATTCTACGATAAACTGGAGCAGGAAAACCCCACAGGTAGCGCTCAAACGAATGCGCAAACAGGTGGTCCGTTCGAGGGACCGGATATCACAGTGCAAAGTGTCGCCGATGACCGTGTTCTGCCGCATAGCGCGTTTGAAATCACCTTCCCGCAGGCCATCATTTGGGGCCTGCTTGGTTGTGTCACTGCCTTTGCGCTGTCGATTGTCACTGAGCGCACCCATGGCACCTTGATTCGCCTGCGTCTGGCCCCACTTTCACGCGCGCAAATTATCGGCGGCAAGGCCCTTGCCTGTTTTCTGACAGCGTTGGCGATTAGCGCCCTGTTGATTGCCATCGGCTATGCAATCTTCGGTGTCCGAATAGACGATCCACTCAAACTGGCGCTGGCGATTGGCGCCGGCGCGATTTGTTTCACCGGGATTATGATGCTGATTGCGTTACTGGGCAAAACCGAACGCGCGGTTTCCGGAGCCGGCTGGGGGATTATGCTCGTATTGTCAATGATAGGCGGCGGGATGATTCCGCTGTTTGTCATGCCTTCATGGATGGTGACACTGGCCTCATTCAGTCCGGTGCGCTGGGGCATCACGGCGCTCGAAGGCGCAATCTGGCGCGGCCTGTCCTATCAGGAAATGCTATTGCCTGTCGGCATCCTGCTGGCAATTGGAATCACATCATTCACGATAGGCGTAGCGACCCTGTCACGACGGCAGTTGTAGAAGAGAGCATCAAACATTTCCTTGACAGGATACGAATCCGACAATATCTTTATTATTAGTTGATGTGACCGCCTCATCGTTCTTCCTCTCCCTTCCATTCACCATCATTTAATAAATGGTATAGGACTGTGAAACTACTATCGAAAAACAATTTGCTCATTCTCCTCATGTTGCTGTCGGCCCATGTTGTGTCATCTTTTAGCATTGTACGCTCCGAAGCTCTCTTTGGTTCAATACATGGGCGCGTGACCATTGGTAGGGGACATCATCCTCTCAATATCGACGTCCTACCCGAAATCTTCGTTAACGTTTCAGGATACACATACAATGACGGTCTCAAACAGAATCTTACCAGCCCGGTGGATTCCACAGGTTTCTACAGTATCGATAGCATTCCGGTTGGTGAAATCACAGTCTTTCTGGGATCCGATCTCCCTCCGCTTCCCTTGCACAAACTTTCCATTGAACCGGGAGAGGATATTAAAGTAAACTTCGAATTTGCTCCCCACATAGACGGCTCTGAACGGGATTTCGGTTTTGATTATGGTGTGCGCGAAGCTCAGCAGATGTGGAATATGGGACTTGCGTCAATCCTTCACCGGTCGGGCTTTGATGAAGACCCGAACATTAACGTTGATAAAGTTACCGGACTTGCGAAACTCAGCTTACAGGACCAACACTATATGTTTGCAATCGGTTTTGTGGAAGGTTTTAATACAACGACTGGCGGGATGATAAAACACTTCGGAATGCCGCCCTACACGAAGCGTCCCTGGTTGGATATACTCACTGATGTACCGGCATATTTCGAAAACCAAAAAGCTCTTGGCAAAATAGACACTGCTTGGATGTATGGCCCGGTTTTGTTTTCACCTGATTCATCCTATTTTATCATGTCAGGGAGCGCTTACCCGGAAGACCTATATCGAAAAAACCTGATTCTATCAAGGGACATTGAGAATAACTTCAGTGAAATTGCCTGGGGTCCTCAAGGATCTCATTTTTTCATAGAAAAGAGCCCCGATAAGTACTGGAATGATAGTACAATGGCTGTATACCGCGCTCAAGATTATGATGACTGGCGATATCTGGTCAAACTGAGTATGAGTAGCGACGAACAAGTCACTGTTGAACCGACACCGGCAACAGAAACGCAGTTTGGTTCTCTGGAAGGTCAAGTTACATTTGGGGAGAGCAGACAACCTCTGAAAGAACAGACTTTTTACATGAATCTACATTCTCTTGTCCGAACAGCAGAGAGTAGCGAGTTTTTGGACAAAGTGATACATACAGATACTTCTGGTCATTATCGACTTGACAGTTTGCCAAAAGGGACTGCGCTTGTCACCATCGCAAATGATAGAAACTACCTTCCAACTGCAAAACGCAGGTTAGGCATCCTTCCAGACACAGTGTTGCATGTAGACTTCGTACTGGCTCGTGACTTCGACGGAAGTGTTTTCGAATTCGGAGTAATTCGCGGAATGAAACAGGCCAGGCGCGACTGGATGGTTTCAGAAGCGCTCTTCTTGTACAATGACAACCATGGTAAGACAATTACAGTTGACTCCAAAAGTGGACTGCCTGCAGTTTCGTTTGGTGTAGCGAAAAACAAATACGACTCAGGTTTCGTAGCAGGTTACAATGGCGTCATCGATTCACTCATTGCTGAAGATGGACTCCCTCCTAATTCAAGAAAGCAGTGGCTCAGCGCCATTGATAATCCGAAAGTATATTATGATAAACAGGCGGCGCTCGGAAGAGTTGATACCTTGTGGCGATTCGGAATACCGGTCTTCTCACCGGATTCGTCATACTGCCTTCGCTACGGAATTGACCGATGGCTCTATAGTTACCGCACCGATAAGTTACTGATAGATGATTCGCTTCCCTACACCCCAATCAACGAGTTCCGGCTGATAGTCTGGGGTCCTGACAAATCACAGTTCTATGTCGAAAAACAGACGTTGCGTTCATATAGCCCGTTCGGGCAAACAGTGTACAGAGTCAATAGTTTCAAAGGTGACTTTGAATTGAACAAAAACTTTACAGTGTCCCAATAATCTTTTCAGTATGCCTTATTCCCACAACACCAACTACTTCCGCCAGTTTCCTTTGTCGTTGAGTTTCCGGAAGAATTGCTTCAGTGTTTCGTGAAAACTCCATCCGGTAACTATTGAGATGGTGAGTGCGTTACCCGCTAAGTCTGTGCCACGTGGATTTCCGTAATCGACGACACTGTAACGCACAGAACCTCCCAGGTACCAACCGGAGCGCTGGTCAAGGAATATGCGCTGGCGAAGTCCGATACTTGCGCCGAGTGAACCATGACTGACACTACTTTTTGGATCACCTTCTTCAGTCACACTGAAAATGACATCGTAGCCGAGTCCGACAAATACATCCGCGCTGAAACGTCTTGTATCAAGAAACTTATAGCCGGCGTCAATCCCGAACAGCCAACTGTTGAACCTGTCAGTCTGCACCAGACTGCCAAGACTATCGACTGTGTAGTTGTTCTTTGCGGAGAGAAATCGGTAGACCAGAGAGCCGTCGATGCGCCACTTTGGTGATTCACCACCAATCTGAAAACCTAGTGCAGGATGATTACCGAGAAGTTTGTTCTCTCCCTGCGGGCGCCAGCTTCCACTGGAGAATGCCATGTGTACCCTGGAGGGGAATCTGCGCTTGGCGAGATCGACAAATGAATAGTACTGCTCCTGCAATTGTGAACCGTCCAGCGCCTCTGACTGCACAATCGCAAATGCCGTGTCAAAATCTGTCTGCCTTGTGGCGCGCGATTGAAGC
>CAZFAL010000093.1:0-11414 GCA_964516945.1 uncultured Ignavibacteriales bacterium | reverse complement strand
AAGTCCACAGTCTCTCAGTCCGACAGCGATATCCGGGCAAAAAAACGCTCCGGTTGCAACTCAATGCCACCGGAGCGTTTTTTTGTGTTCCACTCAGGGTGAATCCCACCGAGCATGCGAGGGGTATCCTCCTACTCGATAGAGGCCTTCGCCAGCCCCGCCAACCTGTGCAGAGGACTCGCCGCCGGTGGAGGAGTATTGCCGCACGGCTCGGTAACTTCCCAACGGGTTGTTGAATTCTCAAAGACAACAGTCGCATCAACACCGCCGTTGAAGGTGGCTGTCACTGTCCAGCCGTCGTTGAATGTCAATGAACCCTGACCATTCTGGCAATTTGCCGAAACGGTAGCCGTGACCTGGGCCTGTCCTGACAACGGACATGCGTCGGTAGTGTCATCAATCAAGCCTACGATATTTGTCATGGAAGAATTCATTGAGGCGTTAAATGAACACTGCCCGTTGGCGCTATCCAACACTGCTCCGTTGAGTGTGTCTGATTCGGTTGCATTGATTCGCACTGTATCCAAACCACCACCGGTGAGATCACGACCTATGATGTCAACAGTTATGGATGAATGTATCTGTCCGGTTCCGGCGAAATCTGTAGAATCGCTCGCGGTGGCGCTTCCATGCACTCGAATATCCACCCCACCAAGGGAATCAAGTACCAGCGAATCCTGTGGAACGACTGGGCTGTTCAAGAGGTCTCTGAAACGCATTGAATCTACGACGGTAAACGTATCGACGAGATCAGTGATAGTGGCGTTGAAGACTATCCATCCGGAAATCGAGTCAATCACGAATGTCGCAGACACAACTACAGTCGTGTCACCCGCCGTACCGGCGAGTCGACGGCCCAGAAATGGACGGTTCTCATTGTTCTGCGAGCTGGCTGTGAAACCCGGTATCTGGTTCATCAACGGATCTATCCAGTCAAGTCCGCTGGCGTCACCCTGACCCGGAGAAAGTTGTGAGCTGACTAATTGAAACGAGCTGTCATTCGTACTACCGGTTTGCTTGGTTGAACCTGTCGGTGTACTGTCTGAGCAACCGTAGGTCAGGCCCAGTGTCAGAACCGCAAGCGCTCCGAGCGCCACAAACGGTTTCCACAAACTTGCGTGGTGGCTGTCTTGTTGTTTCGATTTCATTCTTTTTCTCCCTGTCATTCTCTTCGTGAGATGAGTGATTGATACGCTATACTTCAATGATTTCTTTATGAATTCAAACATTCACGGATGCAATAACGGATGCATTAACAGCCCAAAATGCTATTAACATTGTCCATGCCAGCTAAGCGCGTGAGGTAAGTCCGGTTGGGTAGCCCGCCTGTCCAGTCATACACCCTTAATCGACTACAGGCGCTCAAAACTTGAGCGCCGCGGGACAAGAAATCCACTAAAAAACAGCAATCTTCAGGTATGATTTTCAGGTATGAATTAACACTGAGGGAATAAGAAGAGAATCAGATTCCAGCGTGGTTTGTTTCCATCGTGTTTGCTACTTAAGGTCTAAGGATGGCAAGCTGATGACTGACTATCGCTTACCGGCGAGACGCCGGCCCGCCACTGACCCCGATATCGCTGTTTGAGCCATCCGGATCTGAGATTTTCTCGCTACCGGCGTTCAGCCCCGGTGAATTCGGAGATAACAACAGATTCAGCGTATCTGAGAAAAGAGGATCAACATTGAGATTTCCGTGGATATCCGTTTGGTCCCAAATATCGCGATATTCACCGTCCTTATTGTTCCAGACGATGTTATTCGAGAAGTCCCACTTGGCCCAGTCACCGTAGTTCCAGACCCCCACACAGGGACAGACCCATTGGTCGCGCCAGCCGTTATCGGCGATGATATTATTCACAAACCGCCCGTGCGCCCCCGCGCCCCAAGCCGCCACTCCGCAATTACCGTTGGAGTAGACAACATTGTTGCTGGCGTCAAGATAACTCTCCCCGGCGGCGACAATTCCCCAGCCGAGATTATTCCGCACGATATTATTGCGCGCCACCAGCCAGGATGACCCGAACGAGCCGATTCCTTTCCAATAGCCCCTGACGGTGTTCCGTAGCGCTACGCAGGTCGCATCCCAGGTGACACCAATACCGGCGCCGCGACCGTTCTCTATCAGGCAGTCGGCGATTGTTGCAGTGGCGCCACGATACAACGCCACTCCATCCCATGAATTATTGGATATGACACAGTTACGGATCTCCAGTTCAGCGCCTTCACGACCAATCACACCGCCGATTCCGACAACCACCGACGTATCAGTGCGCGGATTGTCTCGGATGACAACATCATTGATCGTCACAACAGAGCGCCGCACAACAATCCCGGCGTCAGTCGCATTCCCGTCGGCGTCACGAACTCCACCGGTGATTGTCAAATGCTGCAAAGACACAGACGATGTGTTGTCAATCAAGACACCATAACCTGCATACGTTTTCAGAATCACGCCTGTGGTTGAGACGCCGATGATTGTCAATGATTTATTGCGAATCCGATAACCGAATGAGGCTTGAACCGGTGTGCGATGCTCCTGACAGTTGCCACAGAGCGAGTCAATAAACGGATGGTTACGCGCCGAATAATTCCCGGCGGATAAAAGCAGTGTGTCATTGTTCGAGGCAGAGTTAATTGCAGTCTGCAAACCCTGCGCAGGAGTGACGTGTATAGTAGCCGCTAACAGCGTCGTATGCGCTGAAAGAACTGTAAACAGAGTTAAGGCGCCCAAAGCGAGAGAGAACGCTTTGGCTTTTCGCAATACATGCCAACGCCGCATCACCGCAGAAACTGATATTGTAAACGATAGAATCTTCCCGGCCCAACATGCTTGAGTTTGTTTTCCAGCTCACCGGGGATAATCCAATTTCCCTTACCCGGCTTGATTGGCTTGATAATGTGAAACGCGCTGGCCGGTGTCAAACCATTGCCGAAAAGAAAAATACGTTTGTACGGTTTGCCGTCTTTGTCCTTGAGGTTTCCGGCAATCTTTGAGACATCAGCGCCGGGGTCTAATGTCGCCACATCAAGCGCAATAGACAGATGCGCATCCGGGCGGGGTGTCGAATCGGTCTGAATGAACAAATCACCCGGCAGGACATCCGCTTCGGTAATCTCCTTGCTGTCGCGAATCAGACTGCGATACGAAGTCACCGAACGGGCAAACTCGGTAAAGCGCTTCATCTGCGCCTCGTCAAGCGCCTTCGGTGTCCCTTCGGTCCACATGTATTTTGTCCGGCTGTAGTTGGTCTTGTATGAGCCGGTCAGATAGTGCAACAGCGAAATCGAATCATCCGCCAGACCGCGATACTTCAATTCCATTTCACGCCCGGTCACCTGGGCGTACTCATGCATGAGAGGATACAACAGCCCGCGCGCATCAAACCCCGGCGACGTTATCGGCATATCCAGCACACCCCCGATAGACCCGGGGTCAGCCAGAAACGCTCCGGTGTAGGTTGTCAGCGGCTCCGCGTCACTGCGCATCGGATAGTCACGTAACCAGTTACCGAACCCGCTGGCGCTGTCAGCGCTGATACGTTGATAGCCATTCGGGACCGGATTCCGTTTGCGGACAGATGAATTCGGGTCGAATCTCGGATAGACACCATACGGGTCCTTGATAGCATTCTTTGATTGAACAGATTCAACTCTGGCCACTCTTGAAGAGGTTGAATCCGCAGATGTTGCATTAGATACTGCATTGGCTTGCGTATTCAGAAGAAGCCCGAAACACACCGCCGTTATGAGCGCTATCTCAAGGGCGTAACCTGTTGTTTTTCCTGCTATTGCATTCATAGTCTGTATAATGATTCTCTCCGGATATGAAGGTTTACGCATTCGTTATCAACGTTGTCGGCCTGCTGTTTGAACTTATACAGAGAACTTCCGTTTCGGATTCATTGCAAAAGCGAGTGATTTTTCAGGGCTGTTGCGAATTTACTGTTTTTTTGAACGATATATAGGATATTCAGATCTTGAAAAAGCCGCCGAACATACGCTATTGTCCGTTCAATCACTTCGGAACCCGGCTCGTCAAACTCCACTTCCAGCTCATAACCGAAAACTCCGTTCCCGAAGTCAGTCATATCAACTTCAAAAGAACACCCGCAATCTCTCATCCGGTCAAATATGCTACGCGTATTCCTAAAAGCGAGCAACGGATGTAGCTTGCGGTCATCGATTCTTTTGCGAAGTTCAATAATCGTATTCACAGACGGGAGCAGATCTTCACAGCCGCACTCCACCAACGACATTGCGGCGACAACCGGCACAGGATCATTGAGTTCGTAGCGCTCAGACACATCTCCTTTTCCTGTTTCCGGCCCCTTGAGCGTAATTTCCGCGTAAGAATGTCTGAGCATGCCCGGTACCTCCGAAGCCGCAACAATACGGACCCTGAACGCCCAGTGGGACTTCAACAGTATTCGCTCCTCTGTGTCGAGGAAGTAGTTCTTCTGGTTGTAGATATCCAGCGGAGTTCCAAGCTCCTCCATGAGTTTGGAGTAATTCTCCCTGCTACCCAAGTCCAGTTTTATCTCATACTCTGTTGGATAGACTTTTGCGGATTCCTGCGACATAACACTACAAACTCACACATTCATATACTTTTCGGTAATATCCGCATTCTTGCCGGCCTCAAAGACCTTGAACTCCTGTAAGGGAATCAACGTATCGCGCACGAGATTCACGCGCACATTGTTGCGTTTCATAATTGTCCGCAGTCTGTTTGCATCAGTTTCACCCTCACCAACCAGCGAATCCGCGAGAGCCGGATTGACTACCAGATGGAAATCCCGGTATTGACGCGCATTGTGCGCCCGCTGGAACCATCTGTCTATCTTTGAGCGCATCGTCTCTTTCGAGAGCACCCGACCAAATCCATTGCAACAACTGCACGGCTCAGAAAACGCCTGCACCAGCGACGGGCGCACCCGCTGTCTGGTCAGCTCAATCAAGCCAAACTCGGAGACCGGATTCACCGCCCCTTTGGCTCTGTCCCTGGCCAATTCTTTCTTGAAAAACTCATACAATTTCCGGCGATTGTCACGGCTGTACATGTCGATGAAATCACAAACAATCAAACCGCCCAAATCACGCAAACGCAACTGCCGCGCAATTTCTTTGGCGGCTTCGATATTTGTGCGATAAATAGTCTCTTCCTGATCTTTCTTGCCCACAAACCTGCCGGTGTTCACATCAATCGTCAGCATCGCCTCGGTCTGGTCAATAATCAAATACGCGCCCTTCTTAATCCAGACTTTCCGCTCAAGCATTTTTTCAATCTCACGCTCCAGATCATATTTGTCGAAAAGCGAAGTGTCCCCTTTGTAGAACTCAATCCTATCCCGCAAGTGTGGCGCCACCTGACGCACATAGGAAACCAGTTGTCTGTATTCGCGACGGTCATCAACCAATATCCGGTCCATCGATTCATTGATAACATCTCTCACAAACGACAGTGTCATGTCCTGTTCTTTATGAATCAGCGCCGGCACCGAGCTGTTGTCGATTTTCTTCTTAAGCTGCTCCCATTGTTTCAGCAGACGCTTGATATCCGGAAGCAATTCCTTCTCGGTCATCCCTTCGGCTTCGGTGCGGCAAATCAGCCCGAAACCCTCCGGACGCAACGGCTCAACGACCTTGCGTAACCTGCGGGACTCATTCCAGCTACTGATTTTCTTGGAAACCCGCACACCGGAACTGTCCGGCACCATCACCACATAGCGCCCCGGAATCGAAATGTCAGTTGAAATGCGCGGCCCTTTAGTGGAAATCGGCTCTTTGATTATCTGAACCAGAATCTCCTGACCGTCTTTGAGCGCCCGTTCAATAGCGACACGTTTCCCCTTGCGGACAATACTGTCACTGACATCGTCCTCGTCATCACCACTCTTGCCGCCATGAGCGGAACTATCGCGAACATCAGCGAGATGCCCCATATCCGACGAATGTAAGAACGCGGCCTTTTCATGACCGATATCCACAAACGCCGATTGCATACCCGGCAGCACTTTCGAGATTTTGCCCTTGTAAATATCACCGACCATACGCTCGGTTTCCGGGCGCTCCACTGAAAGTTCGACCAGACGGTCGTCTTCGAGCAAAGCGATGCGGGTCTCGAAATCCCCCACATTGATTAAAAGTTCTCGTTTCAAATCTATTTCTCCTCGCGTCGTGGACTTCTGCCGACGATATTCCGGCCGGTTACCTGACGCTGTTTTTCTTTCTGACGTCACATTCCTGTGACGTCTGCCTGTGGATACAGGCGGGGCGGTAGTCACATGATTCATGTAGCTTCTACGCCCGTTGTCAATCGTTCACCATTGTGAAAAAAATGCCCGTTTACCATATCCACAGCGCTCATTTTCTTTTTACCCTCCGGTTGGAGAGTCAATAATTCCAGCGCGGCGCCGTCACCGGCCCCAACGCATATTCTCTTGCCCGCAAGCGCTATCTCACCTGCGGCAAGCGATATAGTCGAATCGCAGACACGCGCCGCCAGCGCTTTGAGACGTTTCCCGCGCCAGTATGTAAAGGCGCCGGGTGTTTCTGCTAACCCGCGAATCTGATTGACTATTGAACCAGCTGGTGCGTTCCAGTCAATCACACAATCCGCAGGAGTAATCTTCGGCGCCGATGTCGCCAGCGCATTGTCCTGCTCTTTGAATTCAACACTCCCGGACTCCAGCAAATCCAGAGCTTCTATCAGCGCAGATCCTGATTGCGCAGACATACGTTGTGCAAGCGTCGTGAATGTGTCCTCCGGCGGGATAGCAATTTCCTTTTGCAAAATGATTCTCCCGGTATCAACCTTATCCGCCAACGTAAACACCGTGAGTCCGGTTGTCGTTTCGCCGTTCATCAGCGCCCGCTGAATTGGCGCAGCGCCGCGATAGCGCGGCAGCAATGAGCCATGCAAATTCACCGAACCCAGGCGTGGCAGTGAGTACACAGCGTGCGGTAATATCCTGAACGCCACCACCACAAATACATCAGCCCCAATTCCGGACAGCTCCTCAATAAATTCCGGCGCTTTCAATGACACCGGCGTCAACACAGGCAAGCCCAGCTCCAGCGCAGTTTCTTTAACCGGAGTCGGACCCAGTTTCCGTCCACGACCGGATTGCGCATCCGGACCTGTCACAACCGTCACAACTGAATGCCTCGATTGTGACAAATCCCGCAATGGCTGAGCTGCAAACTCAGGTGTGCCCATGAAAACGATATTCAACGCCATAAATATAGAGTGTAATTCGCAAATAGCGCCACCTGACAGCAACCCCTAACTCATTCTTATTGCGAATGACACTACGTATTCCTCAGTCACATCAAGTGACATAGCAATACAGTAAGTGTGATGTGAGTCAATTGTCAGCGTCAATTGTCAGCCCCAGGCGTCGCTACACACCTGATTTGCCGGGGAGGCATCGGAGAGGAAAACTTGAAACCTGCACAACCTGTTGCGCTTGTGGCATACGCCCCTTACGAAGCTCAATCAATTTCTTCGCGCTCATCGCGCTTTAATCTCTTCGTGCAACGAGGTCGCGACTGTTTGACAGACACTTGCTTGTATCGACTACTTTTAGTAAGCAACTATTTTGTAATAGCTGGCTTGTGACGTTTCCCTATGCGGCGCTGGCGGCTTTCAGTCTCTTGAGCTTGCCGCTAATCATCTCACGCGCCATCGGCGTAAAGTAATCAATAAATAGTTTGCCGTCGATATGGTCATTTTCGTGCAGAATCACTCTGGCCAACATTCCGTCGGCTTTGAGCTCAAATTCTTCTCCATTTGTGTCGATTGCGCGGACAGTCACATACTCAGGACGTGTGATGCGCTGGAAAATATCTGGAAAAGACAGGCAACCCTCTTCGTACTCGGTTTCACCCGATGTTTCTACAATCTGCGGGTTGATAAATACACGAACATCTTCGGCCGGCTCGAACGGTGACAAATCTACCAGAAAAATACGGCTGGCTCTGCCAACCTGATTCGCCGCTAATCCGAGCCCCTCTGCGTCTTTCAACGTGGCGATCATATCCGCCACAAAATCTTTCGTGGATTGGTCAACCGTCTCCACTGGCCGCGACTTCTCGCGTAAAACCGGATTTCCATATAAGACGATTGGCAATACAGCCACAATAATAACTCCCCTACAATACTGCTTGTAACAACTAATTCACAATTAGTCGCAAATCGGTAACTTCCTTTAAGCTCCGTCTGCGTTTGTTAATCTTAACGACCCGTCTCTCGAAATCGTTTGTCAGGCGCCTATTCCTTCACCTTACCGGAAATAGCGCTCTTGAGAAACTCAAGCTTGACATCACCGACTCTGAGAATAACCGAGTCACGTTTTTCATTGAACGCGAATATGTCGCCGTACATCCCGCCCGTGGTGACTACTTTGTCACCCTTCTTGAGCTCGGAGAGCATATTCTTGTGCTCTTTCTGTTTTTTCTGCTGTGGTCTGATCATCAACAAATACATGATCAAGAACAGCGGTATCAAAAAACCAAACTGGGCAATCATACCACCACCGCCACCGGATCCATCCGGTGAACCGCCCAAAGCCAGCGCCGGCGAGGCCGACAGCAATAACCCCAGCAGGGTCATAGTAATCAGGTTCAAGGTCAAAATCCTCAATCCTCCATCTATATCATCGTCTAAAAGTTCAAATTCTGAACAGCTACCAACCGCTGTCCTGTGCCTGTTTCAAGCCCTCGCAAGTCAAGCCGTTGCCACATATTAGATTACGACTCTCGCCTGCGAGGCGCCTATTGTCGTGTCGAGGAACAAAAAACCAAATACAGTTCACCTGTTCCCTGACTGATTCAAATATAGCGGGGTTTCAAGCCAACAGCAAGCTCATTGGGGAATTGAAATCAGCGGGTTATGAGAAAACAACGCCCGCAACCCGGAAAGGTCCCGGACGCTCCATTACCTGTATCAAAATGTAAATCAACCACTTACACAATATAAATGAGCCTATGCCGGCTCATTCGGAGTCTGAATCGGTCCGGCTTTCGGACTCAGGTTCATCAGCCACCGCTGAATCAGCGTCTTTTTCTTCTGTTTCCGACTTCTTATCCGAAGTAAACGTCTTGGCCAGTTTGCCGAGTTTGCCTATCGCAGTCGGGATAGCGTCAATCAAACTATCTATTGTCCCCGGCTTCGTCGGCAACAGCGAAATACCGTTTTCATCGATTACAATAAACGCCGCCGGCTCGACTCTGGCGCCGCCACCTCCGCCGCCGCCGAAACCACCGCGATTCTTGTCATCACTGCCTTCGCCGCCACCGGCCCCAAAACCGACTGAGACCCGGATAATCGGCACCAATGTCTTACCGCCGACAGTAATCGGCTCACCGACAATAGATTCTGTCTGGGCGATTTCTTTCAGTTGCCCGACTACACCTTCAATAATTTCAACGACATTGTTGGCCATGATTCAACTTCCTCTTTTCTCTCACATCCTATGTTTCTGTCATCGGCTCAAAATAAACCCGCTTGATTTCAGCCGACAACAGTCCCGCCACTTCCTATCTCTTTACTATCTACATCTATCCCGCCTTTTTCGCGACCTTGCGCCTTCGCTTCCTGTTGTCGCGAATAATCCCCAGCAATTCCCGCTTGGGAAGCCCGCTGATTAGCCGCACCGTCGGCGCCAGCAATGAAATCGGGCGCAGAGAGATTTCCCCGCGCAAGTCATATTCAATACGTTCCGCCAGATAGTCCGGTTCCAATCTCAATTTCTCTCCCAATCCCGGAGCCGCTCCGGCCAACGCAGACAGCGCCCCGAAAGCCATCCCGGTGTCCGCCGGATCCGCCAACCCACCGGAAATCGCACATTCTACACCCCGTAAACTCGTTTTGCGCGCCACTTGCACTGTATATATCAGAACCGCTTTAAGCAATGCCGGAATGACGGCGGCCAAACGACAGATTTCCGACCATCGCCGGGATGAGGTGGGTATTGCCTTTCCCTCCTGTTTTTTTTTCTGATTCCGGCGTCGTTTGCTGTGGGTTTCAGGCCTCGATTCGCCTCCCCGGGCGAATGTATCAAGGAGGGCAATCCCTCCGAACATCACCTTCACCTGCTTGCTATCCGAGCCGTATCTCAGCCAAACCCGCACGCGGACAAAGGCCAGCGCCAGCCCTGCGAGGAGCGCTCCAAGAGTAATAATACCGACTGTCGCAAGAGCATCCATACTCCAATATACATCGGAATAAGCCATAAAGGCCAATAGCCGCCAATAGCCGGAGAACCGGTAGTTGGAAAGGTAGTCGATGGGATAATAATCAGGATGGCTACTTTTTCGGGTTTTCTTGAGACAAGAGGCCAACAGGGGCGATAGTCGGCGCCAGCCACGCTGAAGGATGAGCGCACGATCATTGATACCCAAATCATTGATATCGATCAGACAAGGCGCTCAGATGCAATCAGCAACTATCAGAAACTATCAAAAACGAAAAATGAACAAAGTCGCGTGTTTTTTACGCATAAAATCTCTTGACTTGACTCGTTTGTCCATTTTATACTGGAGCAACGGCTCACTGCGTGTGATGCGGGCATGTCTCATCCTCAGAGCATGTTTTCGGCAATTCGTGTAGTGCAACCGCCTGCAAAACAACGAACAACTTAATGTACACACTTGCGACTTTACGCGATGGGAGGTGGTGATTCATGGATTCAAGCTAAATGTTTCTGCATTGCGCTTGCATGAACACCAGCTACTGCTACGCCGGCTCCCTGTTCCTGTCATTATATTCTTGACCGGATGTCAACAGGGTATAGCGTAAAACGCTGAGTTCCTGCCTGCAAAACAGAGACACAATAATCAGCATATCGAAGTACATCAAATCGTCCAAAATTGTCTGTCTCAACTACGTTCGTTTTAGGTAGTTTTAGGCATTTCGCTTTCTTCGGTATGAGAGTGACTAACTTTTTTACGTTGAAGGAGAAGTTCTTATGAGTTTTTATTCTTCTAACGGAAAAGCGCCGAAAAAGCACAAAGCGTTTTCCATCTTGTCTTCAACCGTAATCAGCGCTATTCTCTTGACGCTGAGTCTCAGCTTCTATGGCTGTTCGCAACAGTCCCCACTGGAGCCGACACAAAACGATCAAACTCCAGGGCAACAGCTCAATGACCCGAATGTCATCCCCGGTCAGTACATTGTTGTTCTGAAATCAACCAAAGAAATTGCCAAGCACAATGGCTTGATGAAACGAGTCAAGCAGGACATCACCGCTTCAGCTCTTAAAGCCGGTGTCAAGCCGATGAGAGTCTACAGCTCAGTTGTCCATGGTTACTCGGCCACATTGACTGATGGTCAGTATCAACTGTTGATGAATGATCCGTCCGTCGACTACATTGAACCGGACCGTCCGGTGCACATGATTGCCCAGACT
>CAZFAL010000092.1:5879-11533 GCA_964516945.1 uncultured Ignavibacteriales bacterium | reverse complement strand
CGATTGCCACCACGATTTTCTTCGGTGGCTGGCATTCTCCGTTTGCGGCGCTGGACTTCATTCCCTCCGTACTCTGGTTTGCTATCAAAGTCGCCGGCTTCATGTTCTTTTATATTTGGATGCGCGCGACATTGCCGCGCTTCCGCTATGATCAATTGATGAATTTCGGTTGGAAGATGTTGTTTCCAATCGCATTACTGAATACTATGGTCACCGCCGGAATTCACCTCTGGCTGAAGTAGCGTATTGACAGTAGCCACGAATAATGAATGAACTGAAGACCATAAGTAGCTCTGATGACTATGTTGTCCTGAGTCGCGAGAGCAAGATTGTGCCGGACCCCGGTGTCTGGGGGATGTTGCGCACGACACTGGTGGCTGTGCCTGTCGGGTTTGCGACAGTCTTCAAGCATTTGTTCCGTAAGTCGGTGACGATTGAGTATCCGTTTAAGAAACGTCCGATGTTTCCGCGCTATCGCGGCTTGCATTATTTGGAGCGCTATGAAGACGGCACCGAGCGTTGTGTTTGTTGCGGATTGTGTGCGGCGGCTTGTCCGGCTGATGCTATTTATATGGAGCCGATGGAAAACGAAAAGGGTGAGCGTCTCGCGAAAGTGTACGAAATCAATATGATTCGTTGTATCTTCTGTGGCTTCTGTGAGGAGGCCTGTCCGGAAGAGGCAATTTTCCTCGGGCAGGAATATGAATTCGCGACAGATACGCGTGAAGGATTTATTTATAACAAAGAAAAACTGCTTGTTGAGCATCCGCGTCCGGAAAATCAATTCAAGAAAATCTGGCGCAAGGTGCGGAGGATTTTCTGAGAATTTTCTAATTTGGTTCAAGTAAACGTAAAGCATTATGGAAACGCTTACACTGAATATCATTGTTTTTTATCTCGCCGCCGGGATGGCTCTCGGCGCCGCATTCCTGATGGTCTGGCAGAAAAATCCTGTGGCCTCCGCGTTGTATATGATACTGTCGCTCGTGTCGCAGGCCGTGCTGTATTTCCAGCTTGATGCGTTTTTTGTCGGCGCTCTGCTGATAATCGTCTATGCCGGCGCTATTGTGACATTGTTTCTGTTTGTTATTATGCTCTTGAATTTGCGGGGTGAACATTTTGTTGAACCAAGCGCCGGTCCGAAGCGCTATGTGAAGCTGATAATCTCCGGAATAGTCGGCGCTGAGTTGGTGTACTTGATAGCGAAGACTGGATCGGTCAATTTGAGATTCCCGCCGGTGAGTTCGATTCCTGCGTCATTTGGCGCGGTCAAGCCGGTGGCGGAGTTGTTGTACTCGAAATATTTGTATGGATTTGAAATTACATCGATTCTGTTGCTTGTCGCAATTGTCGGCGCGGTAATTTTGGCGCGGCGAGAGTCGGGAGAATCTCAGTAGACGGGATTGAAAAGGATGGAGTAGGGAAGTCATGCTTGGAGCCGAACATTTTCTTATTGTATCAGCGCTACTCTTTGCCGTCGGAGTCACCGGCGCAATCATCTCACGTAATCTGATTATGATTTTCATGTCGGTCGAGATAATGCTCAATGCGGCGAATTTGGCGATTATCACTTTTGCAAGGATGCATGGTGACATGAGCGGGCATGTGATTGTCTTTCTGACTCTGACTGTCGCCGCCGCAGAGGCCGCTGTCGGGTTGGGATTGATTATGACACTCTACCGACGACGTGGCTCGGTTGACGCCGCGAAGTTTAATATCATGAAGTGGTAGCACACAAACGAGATAGACTATGCAAACGGTATTACCACTGATTCCACTTCTGCCTCTGGCCGGATTTCTGATAAATTTCCTGCTGGCCGGTAAGTTGAGTAAAAAAGTCGTCGCGTTTATCGGTTGCGGAACTGTCTTTGTGTCGCTCCTGCTGGCTATCAAAGTCTTTTTCGATTTGCAGGCGCTGCCGTCCGAAGCGCGTGTTATCACTGATACGGTGGCAAACTGGATAACGGTCGACGGCTTCTCTGTTGATTTCTCATTTCTGCTGGACCCGCTCTCGGCTATTATGATTCTGGTTGTCACCGGAGTCGGATTTTTGATTCATGTGTACTCGATTGGCTACATGGCGCATGATGACGGATTCGGGCGCTTCTTTGCGTATATGAATCTCTTCATGTTCTCAATGCTGGTACTTGTACTGGCGAGCAATTTCCTGTTTATGTTTGTCGGCTGGGAAGGCGTGGGATTGTGTTCGTACCTGCTGATTGGATTCTGGTTTGAGCGTGACTCAGCCACCGAAGCCGGCAAGAAGGCGTTTGTGGTCAACCGGATTGGTGATTTCGGATTCCTGCTGGGGATGTTCCTGATCTTCTGGAATGTGGGCTCGCTTGATTTCCAGACGGTCATGGCCCTAGCTCCAAGCTCATTTGCCATCGGTGGAACAGTCATCACCGCTACGACATTGTTACTGTTTCTCGGCGCCACCGGAAAATCGGCGCAGATTCCGTTGTATGTCTGGTTGCCGGATGCGATGGAAGGTCCGACACCTGTTTCGGCGCTGATTCACGCCGCGACGATGGTTACCGCCGGTGTCTATATGCTGGCGCGTTCATCGACGTTGTTTGTGATGGCTCCGACAACGATGTTGGTTGTGGCGATTATCGGAACGGCTACCGCGTTCTTTGCCGCGACAATCGGACTCTTTCAAAATGATATCAAACGTGTGCTGGCCTACTCTACTGTCAGTCAGTTGGGCTATATGTTCATGGCCTGCGGAGTCGCGGCGTTCGGCGCCGGAATCTTTCATCTGATGACACATGCGTTTTTCAAGGCGCTGTTGTTCATGGGCGCCGGTTCGGTTATTCACGGAATGTCCGACGAGCAGGATATGCGCAAGATGGGCGGATTGAAAAAATATATGCCGGTGACGTTCATGACGATGTTGATTGCCACGTTGGCGATTTCCGGGTTGCCCGGTGTCTCCGGCTTTTTCTCGAAGGACGAAATCCTCTGGCAGGCGTATAGCTCGGCGTATGGTTCTCCTATTTTGTGGTTTGTCGGGATGTTCACGGCTCTACTGACCACGTTCTATATGTTCCGGCTGATGTTCCTGACGTTCTTCGGTAAAGGGCGGATGGATGACAAGACGAAAGAGCATCTGCATGAATCACCAAAAGTGATGACCATTCCGCTGATTGTTCTGGCGATTCTCTCGATTGCCGGGGGTTGGGTGGGGATTCCGAAATTGTTCTTTGGCGCCACAAACTTTTTTGAACACTGGCTGGAACCGGTATTTGAACCGGCGCGGAGAATTATGCAATCACCGGAGGCGCATCATGCCGCCTCGACTGAATGGGGACTGATGGCGCTGACAGTTACGTTGTCACTTGGCGCATTTGCGTTGGCGTTGCGTTTCTATCTCAAGAAACCTGAGACTGTCACCCGGTTGCGTGAATCCTTGTCCGGGTTGCACCGTCTGATATATGGTAAATACTTTGTTGATGAGATTTATTACAAATTGATAGTCAATCCGATTCGCATGTTTTCTGTTTTCCTGTGGAAGATTGTAGATGTGTTGATCATTGACGGACTAATCAACGGCGGCGCATTTATCGTCGGCGGGATTTCACGCGCGTTGCGCTATGCGCAGTCCGGACGGCTCACCAGTTATGTAACAGTCTTCACAGTTGGTGTCGCGTTACTTGCAGGCGCGATGGTCCTGCTGGGATATAGTTTTGACAGTTCATTCTTTGGAATGAAATAGTAGCATAGATCGACTGGCGAAGAGAAGAAAAAACATATGTTTGAATCACAGATACTAACCTGGATAACATTCTTCCCGCTGGTGGGCGCCTTTGCGTTATTGTTTATTAACAAGGAAAACGTACAGGCCATTAAGCTCGTAGCCGTTGTCACAGCCGGAATTGATTTGATTCTCTCATTGTTCCTCTATGGTTCATTCAATGTCGGTGTGACACGCATGCAGTTTGAGGTCAATGTCCCCTGGGTCAGTCAGTTTGGTATCAGCTATCATCTTGGTATCGACGGTTTGTCTCTACTGCTGATTGTCCTGACTACAATATTGACATTTCTGGCGATTCTGAGTTCGTGGAAGAGTATCACGAAGTCTGTCCGTGGGTATTACTTCTCAATGCTGTTCCTGCTGACGGGAATGATAGGTGTCTTCGTCGCATTAGATTTGTTTGTTTTCTACATTTTCTGGGAAGTGATGCTGGTGCCGATGTATTTCCTCATCGGACTCTGGGGTGGGCCGAAACGAATTTATGCCTCAATCAAGTTCGTGCTGTTTACGATGTTCGGCTCCTTACTGATGCTGGTTGCGTTGTTGTATCTCTACTTTGCCTATCATACGCAAACGGGAGTTTACACGTTTGACTTATTCTCGCTCTATTCGGTGAATCTGCCATTTGGCGCGCAATCCTGGGTCTATCTGGCGTTCGCGCTGGCGTTCGCAATCAAGGTTCCGATGTGGCCATTGCACACATGGTTGCCTGATGCGCATGTGCAGGCGCCAACCGCCGGTTCAGTTATTCTGGCGGGTGTGTTATTGAAGATGGGGACCTATGGTTTCCTGCGGATTTGTCTGCCGATGTTCCCTGAGGCGGTGATTCACTATGCGCCTCTGCTGATTACCCTGGCAATCATTGGAATAATCTACGGCGCTCTGGTGGCGATGGTGCAAAAAGATATCAAATCATTGGTGGCGTTTTCATCGGTGTCGCATCTTGGGTTCGTCATGCTGGGGATGTTCGCGTTGAATATGCAGGGGATGGAGGGTTCGGTATTGCAAATGCTCAATCACGGGATTTCCACCGGCGCATTATTCCTGATTGTGGGCATGATTTACGAGCGCCGTCATACGCGCATGATTTCCGATTTCGGCGGGATTGCTAAAGTCATGCCGGTGTTTGCCACGTTCTTTATGATTGCTACCTTGTCATCGATTGGACTGCCTCTGACCAATGGGTTTGTCGGTGAGTTTATGATTCTCATTGGCGCGTTCAGGGCAAACTGGGTGTATGGAACCCTTGCGGCGAGCGGTGTGATTCTCGCGGCAATTTATATGCTCTGGATGTTCCAGCGCGTTATTTGGGGGAAAGTGACACATAAGGAAAATGAGAATCTCAAGGACCTCACAATACTTGAGAGGATTGTTCTGATTCCGCTGGTGATATTGATTTTCTGGATAGGTCTGGCGCCGAATGCGATGTTCAAACGGATGGAGCCGGCTGTGGCCAGTATTCTGCAGATGGTCAAACAGGCCGATAATGCGCCTGAATTCTTCCAGGCGCAGGATGACCTGAGCGGTCAGGCGGATATGTATTTGGTGGGCAAAACAACGACTGAAAAACAGCACATATCAACCCCCACAGAAAAGTAGGAGATTGCAATGCCCGAAATCACAATCTATACCAAGCCCGGTTGCCCGTACTGTGCGGCGGCTAAGCAGCATTACAAAAACGAAGGAATTGAGTTCACGGAGTATGATGTAAAGTCTGATGAGTCAATTGCAGCGAAAGCCGAAGAGCTTGCCAAAGGCTCAAAAGTTGTGCCGGTGATTGTCGAAGATGGCGAAGTCAAACTCGGTTTTGGCGGTTCATGAGGATTCTAAGTGTACGGCGCCCGTGAGGCGCCATAGGTTTTGTTTTTGAAGAAGTGTGAAAGAAGTAGTTGAACAA
>CAZFAL010000092.1:0-5779 GCA_964516945.1 uncultured Ignavibacteriales bacterium | reverse complement strand
AAAGAAGTAGTTGAACAATTGGGACAGTCTTGGATAGTGTAGGTTACCATGGATCTTAGTGGCGCAAATCTTGATTTTGGATTGCTCTTGCCGGAAATAGCGCTGGTTGTCGCCGGGTTTGCGATATTATTGCTCGGTGTCACCAAACGCGGCAAGTCACTCGGCTTTGGCCTCGGGTTGGTCGGGTTGCTGGCGGCGCTGGCTTTTACTGTGCAGCGCTGGGGTTCAGCGGAGTCCGGATTTTTCGGGATGGTGACCAAAGACGGATTCTCGTCTCTCTATAACCTGATCTTTTTACTCGCCGGATTGCTGTCACTATTGATAGCCCGGACATATTTGCGCGCCAAGGAGATTGACAAACCTGAATACTATGCTCTGACGTTGTTTTCGATTATGGGCATGATGGTCATGGCATCAAGCTATGATTTGGTAATCATCTTCCTCGGATTGGAAATTATGTCGATTCCGCTCTATGTTCTGGCGGGGATTCATCGGCTCAATCCAAAATCCAATGAAGCCGGCATCAAGTATTTCATCATGGGCGCCTTTGCTTCGGGGTTTTTGCTTTATGGCATTGCGCTGGTGTATGGCGCCTCGGCGACGACTGATTTGCGAATTATCGCGGCGAATTTCCATAGTCTTGCACAGCAATCACCGTTGTTTCTCTTTGCCGGAGTGGCGCTGATTCTGGTTGGCTTTGCTTTCAAAGTCGCCGCTGTGCCGTTCCATATGTGGGCGCCGGATGTGTATCAGGGCGCGCCGACTCCGGTGACTGCGTTTTTCTCAGTCGGTCCCAAGGCCGCCGGGTTTGCGGCGTTGATGCGCATTCTGGATTTCGGTTTTGATAGCATGGACGATATTGCGCAGATTCTCTGGATACTGGCTGTGCTGACGATGGTTGTCGGGAACCTGCTGGCGCTCTTTCAGGATAATATCAAACGTATGCTGGCCTATTCGTCGATTGCCCACGCCGGATATATCCTTGTGGCGCTGACTGTCGGCGGCGAAAGCGCGGTGGCCTCCGGCATGTATTATTTGCTGGGCTACACATTTTTCAACCTCGGCGCATTTACAATACTGACAATCCTCGACACGCGTGACGGAACAGACTCGCGATTCTCGGAAATCACCGGTATGGCCTCACGTCATCCGTTTCTGGCGACATTGCTGGCAATCTTCATGTTTTCACTGGCGGGTTTCCCGCCGACGGCAGGGTTTTTTGGCAAGCTCTATATCTTCTCCGGAGCGGTGCAGCATGGCTACATCTGGCTGGCGATTATCGGTGTGATGACCAGCTTTGTTTCGGTGTATTACTACTTACGTGTGGTGGTCGCCAGCTTCTTCACCAAAGCCGACCATCCGTTTAACGCGGTGACACTCAACCCCTATCTCGCTGTTGCGCTGATAATCACCACAGTCGGCGCGCTGGGGCTGGGACTCTTTCCCTCTGAGTGGATAGACCTGTCACGTCAGGCGTTCGCTTCATTCTTGTAGAAGTAGTACCGCCGGTTTATTGACAACTCTTGCATCGTGGGGGGGCACAGCGCGCTGCGCCTTTTTTGCATAATGATATATCTTGTCATCGTAGGGGCGGGGTTCCCCCGCCTTCCCTTGATTCAGGAGCTCAGCCCGATCGTAACATGGGCGCATGCTCACGAACAAGACGCTGTTATGAATAAGGCCGTAGTGGCGGGGCTTGCCCCGCCTTGCCTGTCTGTGTCGATGTACTTATCGTAATCCACCAAGGCGCCGCAAGCGACGCCACTACGATTGAACCAGACATTATACTTAGAATGCATGATTGTCATGTGTCCAACATGTCAAGTCCCAAAAGCGGGGGACTTGGTCTACAGTTTCATGTCGAATGCTTCTCTTCAATCGAATAACTGACACACTACCTCATTGCTACAAAACCTAATGACACTCATTGCAAGTAGCGTAATTGATATGGAACCATCCAGGCGTCTTTGGTCAACACCCGCTCCAACACTGCAGGTCCCAGTAGTGTTATCAGGCCGATGTTGGCGTTTGGATTGTCGAGACGTCTCAGCGCCTCTGCGAAGTTGTCACTATTGATGAATCCCTTGACGGGTGTGAGGCCTCGATAATCAGGAAATGGAAAGCGGTAAATGTATCCGTCACAGAAATCCTGTAGGAGCAGGTCTGAGCCAGTGTGTTTGTAGATGCTGGTGTTGCAGGGGAGGGCTCCGAATGGTGTGCCTTGTGTGTCAAATCCGAATGATTGATTCTGGTCGGTGCGGCTCTTCATGAAGGCGTCAATGTAGCCGTCAGCCGGATAGACAAGTTTTGTGGCGCCTCCGGGAGTAGCTTGCCACGGGTGGTGTAGACAGATGGTGAAGGCCTTTTTGCCAATGTTCTGAAAGACGATATTGCCCATGCGGTTGAGGTATGTCGACGGACTCTCAGCGCCTGAGCCAGTGGCTCGTGCGAGACGATATCTCGTGAAGGCGTGATGCATGCCGGAGTAGATGAGTGCTTTGTCGCCCTTGTTTACAAACTCTTGTAGAACCACGTTAGCCATGAACCGGTCATGATCACCGTCGGCATAGACTTTTCTTAACAATGCCGGATTGTTTTTGTCCGCCGAGGTTTTGATATAGCTCCAGTCTTCATAGACATTCAGACCCACAATATGAAATCGTCGCGCTGAATCGGCAAGAGAGTGGTTTAACTCCCAGCCGGCGCGGAAAATGTCGGCATAATCCTGATAGCCCCAATAGATGGCGAAGTCATACAGAATTTTGTTAGCAAGAGAGGGAAGATAGGTCGGGGCGCTGAGCAGAGAGTCAATCAATGGCTGGTCATGATAACTGGCGAACTCCATCCCCAGATTGTAGATTCCGTTCTGATAAAGCGCCGGTATCAAGTTCCTAATCAGCTCCGGGTCATGTTGCAGACGATGGTATTCACCAACGAAGACGATGTCATGCTCTGCGAATGTTGAGATGATATATTCTTCGGCTGTCAGGTTGTGTGCGTTGTAGTACTCTGTGAGTGTGGAGTGTAATTCTGCGGATACTTCAGGAAGGGTGAGTTTTGCTACATTGCTTTTGATAGTGGGAGGTTGTAAAAAGAAGTAATTAAATATCTCAGCGCGAAGCGCCCAGATAAGAATCAAAAGAAGAATGACGAGAGCGCCGCTAAGTTTGCCTTTGGACATGATGTGTCCTCCTTTCAGAGACTGAAAGAAAAGTAAATTATTTCCAGCGCGCAATCACTGCCAATGTCGCAAATGTAATCAATAACATAGATGCAACAGTAAAGCGCATCAGCGGCGCCCAGCGCAGGCCGGGGCGCAGGTCGGAGTTAGCAGGGTTGTGTGGGTCATAGTGAACGGTGACTGAGGTCCCGGGCGCGTAGGCCGAGAGAATTGTGCGTGTTGTCTGGTCGCGATAGCGCTGGCTACCGAAGCCGGGCATATCGAAGTTTGTTGAGTCAGTGTACTCGATGCCATCCACTGTGTATGTGTACGTGACATCCGGCAGGATTGCGCGCACACCGGTGCGGGTTGTGTCCGTGATAACGCCGTCGGTGGTATGCCACGAGCGTTTGCTGATTTCGTTAGCGATATGTGGCGCCGAATACGAGAGCAGCAGGGAGCCAGCCACGAGCGTGATGAGCGCAACGACCTTTGCCGCAGTTCCAGCGCGAACCTTTTTCCAGCGTAGTATTGCCCCCAATGACAGGCCGAGGGCCAGTGAAACGCCGGAAACAATGAGCCAGAGTTTTGTGGTGTCCATGTTGGCAATATGGGGAGAATATGCCCTGAGTCAAGCGCCGGGAGACGCGTGGAATCCGGTGAGCTGGTTTTGGCCTTATCGGCTATAACTGATACGAACAGGGCGCCGGGCCTCCGCTGAAAATGCGGGCTACCAGAAAAGTTACATCGGCAATATTGAAACTTCCTGAGCAGTCGACATCACCTGAGCCAGCCGGGTTTGGCAAAGGTCCACCGGCGAAGATTGCGGCAATCATGAAAGTTACATCGGCGATATTGACACTGCCGGAGCGGTCGACATCACCGGCTTCCTCCAGCACAACACCGGTGTATTCAAAACGCACAGTGCTTGAATCTTTGACTTCCAGTGAAGCCGGGGCATTGACATCATAATATGCCTTGTATGCGCAATCATAATCCTGCAGGCCTATTAGCGCGGTTGTGGCCAAATTGGTTGTACCGACATTGAGGTATTGCATAGTAATATCGCCGCTCTTATCGAGAATGATTTGGAATGTGACCAACGTGTCGGCGGCGGAATTGAAATTGCCCATTTGGTTGAAGGTGATGGCGTAGCGGAAATTCGGTAGTTGTGAGAAATAAATGTCACCATGCCCGCCACCTGACGGGTCGATAGTCAGGTCATTCCAGAACACCGGAACAAAGCTGGCAAAGGGAGCGCCAGGGATTGAGAAGGCGCCGAAAAATCCATTGGAGCTGACCGACGAGTCAGTGAATGAGATTCCTCCATTGACACTCACCCAGACCTTATTGTAGGTAGTGTCAAAGAACGGGAAATCAAATTGCAAATTGAACGGCCCGGCCGTGCCGTCATCAAGCGGCGCACTGGAACTGTTGGTGTAGGATGATTGCGGGATTCGCTGACCGGTGAGAGTGATTTCCTCCCAGTTAAACGCCGGACCGCCGACGCTGTCCGATGAAAGTGCGTGATAGCTGGTGTCCTGACACGGGACTTGCAAAAAGACCGGGACCTGCAGGAATGAATCCAGCGCGCCACCTGATACACCCCAAGAAATATCGAGAACGCCTTTGTAGGTGGCCACCCGGTCTACGAGAACACCGGCGTCGATAGTAACGCTTAGCGCGACAGAATCTGCAGGCGGGATTGTGGCGCTTGTCGGTGTTGTCTGCAACCAATCGGCTATCTGCGTCCGCGCCAGTGAGTCATTGCCGTTGACACTGAAATCAAGCGCCTGCGTGTTGGAGCGGTTCAATAGCCAGACTGTTTCTGTGGCTGTCGTTCCCTGTACCAGAGTTGTGTCGAGGTACGTCGGATTGGTGTAGAGTGACGGTGGCGCAGTCAGCGCCGGGACTGCCGCGGCAAGATTCGGACGCGGGCCAATGTGTTCATTGGCGCCGGTTTGTGGTGAGCCGGTGGCAATCAAAATGTCACGCGCAATATCGGCGGTGAGCGAAACACCATTGTTGACACGGTAGACTCCCTGCAGGGCCGCGACAGCTCCGGTGACGATCGGTGAGGCCGACGATGTGCCGGAGAATGTGGCTGTGTAGCGCTGGTTTTCATCCGCATTCGGCTCAAACAGGTCGCCATAACCGGTCGTGACCACATCACGTCCGTAGCCCTGCAAATTGACGCGCTCACCATAGTTGCTGAATCCCAACCGTGAGCGGTCAGCGCCCCAGTTTCCATTCGGTGGGGCTCCGGCGCCAACGATGATGGCGTGTGAGTTACGGACAGTAGTGTCGAAACGGTTTTCATAAATCGGGTCGTCATAGTTTTCGGAGCCATTACCGGCGGCCTCGACGACGATGATGCCTTTGGCCCAGAGATACTGCAGGGCGTCAAATTCGGCCTGGAAATATTCCATACAAACGAAACCCTGCTGGCCGTTGGGGGCGGTGAAATTGAAGCGCGGTCCGGGAGTGTGCAATTCAATAAGCATAATGTCACCGGGGCCGAGATTGTCGCTGGCCATCAGGAAGGCGTCGGCGACTGAAATCTGACTGACTGAGATCATGCCAACACTGGCTCCGGGAGCGATGCCGGTGACGCCATGG